>DATBEX010000129.1:0-7379 GCA_036558805.1 Candidatus Udaeobacter sp. | reverse complement strand
AATTTTGCGCCCGGTCCCTTTGATGCCGCCGCCGCTGTTGACATTCGACGGCATCAGCCGCGAGGAGGGCGACGGGGACCCGCCCGACACAAATGGGGACGTTGGCCCAAATCACTACGTGCAAGCGGTGAACCAGGCGTTCAAGGTTTTTGATAAGAACGGTAACACTCTGTCGGGTCCGACTACATTCAATTCGTTCTTTGCTCCGTTAGGCAACAGCACACCTTGCGGTTTGAACGAACATAAAACTGATCCATTTGTTCTCTATGATCAGATTGCCGATCGCTGGGTGATAGCCGATCATGCCGAGGATTTCGATGAGACTACGTTCTGGGAATGTATCGCGGTATCCCAAACCGGGGATCCAGTAGTCGGCGGTTGGAATCTTTACGTCCTGCAAGATGATCCGAATCCCAGAGTAAAAGGCGATTATCCAAAGTATGGTTTGTGGCCGGATGCCTATTACCTGACCATGGACAAATGGGACGGCGTTCGAGTGTATGCGCTCGACCGGGCGAGCATAATCAGTGGCGGGCCGACGAATGCCATCGGGTTCACGATCCAGCAACGCGCCTTGGGCACTTCGCTCCATCTGGTTCCAGCGAGCTTTCGTACTGGTGCTGGCCCGCCTCCGGGAAGGCAGGAGTTTCTCCTCGCTATCGATAAACCTGCCGGCGTGATGCAGACCCACGTCAAAGGCTGGCTGTTTCATGTCGATTTTATTAACCCCAACAATTCAATGTTAGGGACTGGCTTGGATCATTTTCCGAGCGCCCAGATCACAGTCAGTACGTTTATTAACGCTACTAGCGAGAGGTCGGACAGCCTTGTGCCGCAGCAGGGAACATCACAAATGCTGGACACCCTGGGTGACCGAATTATGACACCCGTTGTTTACCAGAATCGCAACGGCACCGAATCATTGTGGGCGGATCATACCATCATGCTGAGTTATCCAGACGGGCCAACCGCTATTCGCTGGTATCAATTCGATGTTACCGGCGGCAATTTCCCTGCTACCCCGCTTCAACAGCAAGATTGGAGCAACGGCAACGATGGTTTATGGCGATGGATGCCCAGCTTAGCCGTGGATGCAAATGGAAACACCGCTATCGGTTATTCCACATCCAGTGCGGACATATTTCCCTCAATTCGTTACGCCGGACGATTTGCGACTGACCCGTTGAACAACCTTGGACAAGGCGAAACCATAATGACCAATGGCCACGGCTCATTGACCGGAAGTGCGGGCCGGTGGGGTGATTATAGCATGACTACCGTCGACCCTGTTGATAACATTACCTTCTGGCACACGAACGAATACTTCCGGGCAACGAGTGGCTTCGAATGGTCTACTCGCGTCGGAAAGTTCCAATTTTCCACTCCCACGTCACGGCCTACTCCCACACCCAGGCCGCGTCCGACGCCAGCGTCTCGCCCCAGTCCGCGAAGATAGCGCTGAGCTGCAACTGAGAAGTGCTAAGGAACCAGTAATTGGTTCTGGCCAGGCGCCCCACCGACTGAAATCGCGTGCCATGCTAGGGTTCTTTGTCTTTGCCAGCGAGGTCGTAAGTCTCTTTGGGCTCTCCGAATTTCACAGCTTTACTGTGATGTTCAGCGGGTCCACTCGGTGCCGTTTGACCAGGAGATGCGTCGTCCGTTATGACTAACCTGGCCGCGTAGCCCTCCAATCGCTATATCATTGCCAGACATTGATCCACTACTGCTTTGGCCTACTTCATTGGTTATCGTCACACTTTGACCTGACACACTGATGTTTGTTGGTTTGCCATCATGATACCAGCGACCGCTAAGACCCTGCCCGGAATCAGATCCATGCTCGTGCGGTTGCCGGGTCCATGTTGTGCCATTGCTCCAGGAGATACGTTGTCCTCCATCGCCAACACGACCTGTGAGCCGCGAAGATGGAATCTCTAATTCATAGGGAGAATTTGCATAGCCGCTGCTTCTTTGCCCGTTCTCATTGATGATCATCAGATTTCGACCATCGGCTTCGACATTTATGCTCGTGGGCTGCCCCCTATGATACCAGCGTCCATTAAGACTGGCGGCGAAGCCAACTCCCCCCGCGTATGCGGGTGCGCTCGTTGCCGCCCCTGACCAATGCGATGGAGCACCGATTGCTCCAGGGGAACTCGATTCCAGAGTCTCGCAACCGGCACAGGCTACAGCGACAAAGAGCAACAGGAGCAATGTAAGTTCTGATTTTGGTTCGACGCACTTTTCGCGTGCACGCGAGTTGATTTGCAATTTTCTGAGGAGATTTTTTTTCATAGCGCGCAATTTATAAGACCTGCATCCGCCCGAAGACGAGCACTTTTTGTGACCGATTTGTTGCGCTGTTCGGTCCTGCTCAGGCGCACGCGCAGTGTGCCGGCAACTCAAAAGCGACCTTAATGAAACCCGATAAACGCGCAAACTGGTCATATCGAGATTCGCGAGCTGGATATTGTGCTTTTGCCACCTCGGCGTTTAGAGGTGGGAAATTCAACTAAGGAGTTAATAAACATCATGAAACCAAAGCAATTATTTATCAGCATTCTGGCAGTTCTATTCGTGTTCCCATTGATGGGGACGTTCGCTCAGCAAGCAGCGAACTCAGGCTCTATCGAAGTGATCACGACTTTTGATTATCCCGGGGCCGGAAATAACACCTTGCCGCAAAAGATTAATGAAAGAGGCGACATCGTTGGCGAATTCATTGATCCCAGCGGAGTGACGCGCGGTTTTGTCCGGTTCAGCAATGGTAGCTTTAGCGACCCGATCGTTGACCCTAACGATACCGTCGGATTTACCGAAGGGCGAGGCATCAATAACCCACGCACAGTAGTCGGCGACTACGTCATCAGCGATGGTACCGTTCACTCGTTTCTACTGTCCGGAGACACCTTCACAGAATACGATGTTCCCGGCACGGTGCAGACTAACCTGCTTGGGATAAACGAGCCCGGCGACCTTACCGGCGCGTTTGATCCTGACGGCAGCGGGATCTTCCAGGCGTTCATCGACCGTGGCGGGACCATAACGTCGTATAGTGTCCCGGGTGCTCTCGGGACCCTTGCTTACGAGATGAATAATAACAAAAAGTTAACGGTGGGATACTTTATCGACGCCGCAGGAGTTCTCCACGGGCAATACCGGGATCACAATGGGGCGCTGCACTTCCCGATCGATCCTTCGGGCTCTGTTGCGACAGTCCTGTTCGGAGTTGACAATAAAAACCATGTGGTGGGCAGATATGCAGATGCCTCAGGCGTGACTCATGGACTCTTCTTTGTCCCGCCAGACAGTTTCTTCACTTTCGATTTTCCCGGGTCAGCCTTTACATCGCTTAACGGAATCACCCAGCAGGGATTAATCACCGGCCGTTATGTCGATGCTTCCGGCATTGCCCACGGATTCATAGCTCGCGTCAGAGGCACACCGGGGGCAAATCAGGCCGGCAAGCTGGCTACTCCGCTCGACTTGCCGTCGATGGCCGCTCCACTTAACCAGTCGCGCGCAGCGTGGGGAGGTAAAGCGCCGGCGCGCTGAGCTGGTGGACTGCGCAGTCGCCGCTTCAGGTTCCAGAAACGCACGCCGACGTCTTCATCGGCGTGCGTTTCTTTGATGCGCACGTTCAGCAATACCGCGGGAGGGCGTAAGTGCGAAGAGGCGAATCACGCCGCTCTGCGGCGAACTAAAATCGGGTTCATTCTTCATGCACTAGCGGGAGCGTAATCGCACTGGGGAAGCCGGGAACCTCGACGAAGTCGACGATATCGTGACAAACATATTGCAATCTCCGCGCAGTGGGGGACGACCCTTAAGCGTCACAAGCGGCAGCTTGATTTCGGTCGCTCTAGTTGCGCAAACCGTGCGTTCCCAGTTTTCGAGTAATCCGCGATAGACTCCGGACGACATCGACGTCCGATGGCGTGAGCGGTAAGCAAAATGTAAGCTCGCACAGCGCGCTCGGGTGAAACATCACCCTGTTGCGCTGATAGTCGATTTCCAGTTCACCAGCAAGCCTTTCGGTCTCTTTTGGCCCGGTTATCGAACTTTCCTCGCTTTCGTTGTGCATTTCGTCATTTCGTTCTACGGAGCCGAAGCGGCGAAGTTCCGAGAAAAGTGGACCGACACCGGGTAAATAAGGAGGCGAGATGCTGCAGGTTCTGCTCAGTTCCTGCTCTCCGTGTTCTGAAAAGAGGTGATTAGCCATTTCCCGTTGGTTTTGACCATCGTCATCGTGGTGATTTCTTTCAGAACTGGAACGGCCTCCCCCTTGGGACGACTCGCTCCGGTCACGTTCCACCTAGCATGGACAAGTGCAAAATCGGGCGTTGAAAAACGAACTTCTACGTCGGTAAGCTTCCGAACGGCGGCCTTTGATTTCTTCTGAAACAGTTCCGCGTGCCGTTGAACAATCTCCTGCACTCCTTTCCAGTGGACACCGGCGATGTTTACGTAGTCAGAGTCTTCGGTAAAGAGACGACTGAGGGCGGCCGTGTCACGGCCGTTCCAGGAAACTTCGTATTCGGCGAGAACATTGCGCACAGCGCTCTCATCGTCATTGGCGTAGTCGTAGTAATTCAGGGGTGGGGAAACATAGCCGAAACCATAGCCGGGCGACGCATAACCGTTGCCGTAGTTACCATACTCATATCCGGGCCGGGAGTAATCGGATGGATAATATGCAGAGGGTTCGTATGGGTAGACCCAGTTCCAACTCCACCAGGGACCCCACCACCATCGAGAGGCGAAGTTCCCGATAAAGATGATTTTGTTGAAATGCTCGAAGCGATGAAACCGATTAATTCGGTTAAAGTCTGCATAGTTGAAACGATTAAAGCGCCGAAGGCCCAAGGCTGAATTCACCATTGGAGCGCGACGCATGGACATCCGTCCCATCGAACCTGGCATCGGACCGCGGTGCATCGGCATTCGGGCAATCGAACGTGGCGTCAAAGGGCCGCGCATTCCGTTCCGGGACGGCGAATTACCGTGCCGCGGCATCTGCGCCCTCGTAATCGAGCCTGCGAAAGCGCATGCTACCACGCAACCAAGGAGAACGAATCTTCTCCAGTTCATAGGTTTCTACAGATTGAAACCTCGCGGCTTCGAAAGTTGCGGCACAAGATAAAAGGTAGCGATCGCGTTACCTTCGGTCTCTGGGAAACTGGCATACGTGGCGATAACGATGATTTCCTCTCTGCCCAGTTTACCGGTCGAGGTATTTTGGCCTTTACTCACTTTTCCAACGGTACGCTGTACCGAAGCTACGACTTGAAACGGACCGCCTCAACTCGCTTCCATCTTGAGCCAAGATAAAGCGATTGCCTCGTCAAACATCGCCTTGGCTGAGTATAATTAGAATATCTGATGAGTCATCACACCGCCGTCGACGAGCAGGCTCGCGCCTGTGATCCAGCGCGCGCCGGGTGAAGCCAGAAACAGACATGCGTCCGCTACGTCTTCGGGCAACCCCAGGCGCTTTAGTGGCGCGGTTTTTTGCCATCGTTGCACGCCGTCGGGCCAATCTCGCTCTAAACCTTCACGCCAGATCAAGCCGGGCGCGACTGCATTGACACGAATGCCATGCGGCGCGAGTTCGAAAGCCGACGCGCGGGTGAACATCGACACGGCGCCTTTCGCCGCGTTGTAGTGGCTGTGATTCGGCGCCGGGTTCTTCGACTCGATAGAGGTGATATTAATGATCGCGCCGCAACCTTGTTCCTTCATCACCTTTGCCGCCGCTTGAGTACAAAGGAATACCGAACGGAGATTGGCGTCCACAACGTGGTCCCAGTCGGAAGGCGTCATGTCTAAAACGCTGTGCATCGGATAAGCTCCCGCATTGTTAATGAGCACATCCAGCCGCTCAAATTGCTCGATCGCGCGCTGCATGAGGCGCGCAGCGTCCTTGTCTTGTGTGAGATCGCCCTGCACAGCGATGGCATTGCCGCCCAGCTCGCGTATCTGACGCGTCACGTTTTGCGCATCGACCTCGCTCGAGTTGTAATGCACGACGACGCTGGCGCCCGCTTCAGCAAATCGCCGCGCAAGACCTTGGCCCAGGCCGCCGCCGGCGCCGGTCACAATCGCGATCTTGCCACTAAAATCGAGTAGGGAGCTAACGGGCGGACTGTCCATAATCGTTTGGCTAGATGCCTAAAGCCGGCTGCTACTTGGCAGGAGCAGGCCCTGCCGCCGGCTTAAAGTCGAACTTTCCTTTTCCTTGTTGGTAGAACACGCACTCGCTTCCCGGGCGGCAGCCACTCACGTGGATCCAATCAGCCGGCATGGTAATGACAGAACCCGGACCGAAATCTTTTGCCGAAGTCGAATTCGGTCCCGTGTACCAGACCCCGCTAATGATCACGTTCGTAATCTCACTACTATGCGAATGGAGCGGATTGTCGGTACCCGCAGGGACTTTGCGAATTTGCACATATGCCCCTGTCTTGGGATCGCCTGAGAGCAAGGCGAACTGCATGCCCTTTCTCTCTGGAAGCTCGGCCCACTTCAGATCGGCAAATGAGACCATTAGCGGGACCTTGCGATCCGGCTGTGGCGCAGCCTCTTGAGCAAAAATAGGCGCTAAAAGCCACCCGCCTGCCACCAGGATTAGCCACACTCTCATTTCAAGCCTCCTTAATTCTCAATTAGCTGAGCCGTAAAATCGCTTCTGCATCTAGAGAGATAATCGAGCGCAGAAGGCCATTGCAAGCACGCTGAAGTGGCATCGCAATAGTAACCGGATTTCTGGAACCTCAAAAGTGCCGATCAGAGCCGAATGTTTCCTGTCGTCTTTGAATCCGAACAGGGCTGCGACGCATCGTTATACAAGTGAGCTCTTCGCCGACCGGAAAGTGTAATCTTATTCCACAACTCGTCCGAATACTCGGCTGTCTCGTGGCTTGGGGCTGGGCGCTATTGACCATCATCGGCGGCCTGGGACTCATCATCACCTTAGGACCGTGGCCTCCCACCAATGGTTGGTTCGCTTTGTTGTCCGGGTTAGCGGCCTGCCCAATGACCGCGTGGACCCTTCGACGATACCGCGGCATCAATTTCCCTGGCTGGGCGCGCTTTGTCGTTGCTTTTGCGATGATCCTGCTCGGTCGAGTCGCGCTGAAGATCGAAGGACGCGACACTTTTCTACCCAACTTTCACTGACGCGTTCAATGAGTATTGGCAGATCGCATCCGCGCTCAATTGCGCTTATACCTAACGAGACATAGGCATGCTTGGCCGAGGTGGATCTAGGGGAAATTTTGGATTCCGCCGTGGAGTGGGTAGGCGGAACGAATCTGCCTTAACTTCGAGGTGACCGCCAGCGTGTCTCCCGGCGAGGCCTTGAAGTCCACAGTGCCGGC
>DATBEX010000128.1:0-22022 GCA_036558805.1 Candidatus Udaeobacter sp. | reverse complement strand
ATCGCGATCGTAAAACAACTGGCTGCCGCGTTTCTTGATTTTCGTAACGCAAACCGGCCGAATACCAAGAAGTGCCTCCGTGGCGGCGAAATCGATTCGCGTTTTTTGTTTTTCCGGTTCGATCTCCAGCAGGACGACATTTTCCGGAGCTGAATGGGCGATGATGGTACGTCGCAAAAGTTGGAGATAGGCCTCGTCTTTAATTCCGCCGAATGAGGAGGTCCAGTTGCGTGGAATGACAGGGTAAGCCTTGCGAACGCAACCTAGCAGCAATAATTGAAACCCGAATAAGCTTGGGAAAGCTTGCAATTCGATCAAACGCGGAACGAGGCGGCCGGCCTCGTCACAAATCGCGAAGTCGATGACGAGAAAGTTCGGATGCACTGCTTCGTTGGGGACCTCCAGTCCTCTCGGGACGGCCGTGGCCGCGTGCCTGGCGAATTGCGGCGTCCGCATGGCATCGACAATTTCCTTCGCCGCGCGCGTTGCTTCAGCGGTGAAATCGCGTGTCAAGAAAATCGGCGTCTCTGAAAGCCGAAAATCTGCCGGCCACTTTTCGGTTTCATTCACGCAGCGCACGAGGGTCGCGTATTTCTCAGGCGTGAAGTTGCCATTGAATTTTACGCGCAGACTGGGATCCATGATCCTGTCGATTTTGAAGGCACTCGTGCCGGTGCGCCAGATGGAAATGTTTCCCGATGGGAGAATATCGCGGCGAAGTGTTCTTTGCTGATGTTGAATACCTGCTAAGCTCCTTGAGAATCGAACGCATCCATGAAAAACATCATCTTGTCAGCAGTCATTTGCCTTGGCACGTTTGCCTCGATGGCGACGGCACAAACTCAACAGCAACCAGAGGTTGGAAAACCTGCACCCGATTTCAGCCTTACGACTGGAGACGGCTCGCAGGTGAGCTTGAAGGATTATCGCGGAAAATGGGTGGTGCTCTATTTTTACCCGAAGGATTTTACCAGTGGCTGCACCATGGAGGCGCGCAATTTTCAGCGCGATCTCTCCAAATATGAAGGCTCGGGAACGGTCATTTTGGGCGTGAGCGTGGACACAGCCCAGTCGCATAAGGATTTTTGCGCCAAGGAAGGACTTAACTTCAAATTGCTCGCGGATCCTGACGCCAAGGTGTCGACCGAGTACGGTTCAGTGATGGATTACAAAGGAAGCAAACTGGCCGCCCGCAACACCTTTATTATTAATCCCAAGGGCGAAGTCACTAAAGTTTACACTGGCGTGAAACCTGCCGAGCACAGCGAGCAAGTGCTTAAGGATCTCGCGGACTTGAAAAAGAGCTAGAGAATCGTTGCAACCGCGAATTGCGGGTACGAGACCGGATTCCGTTCCGGCGTAGCGGGCACGCCATTCTGGATTTTCGCGTCTTTCGCGTGTTTCGTGGGCTAACAGATGTGAGGCCAAGACTACTCCTAGCGTTCTGGCGCTTGGTCGCAATCGGGATCGTATATTTGGCTGTGATGTTTTTCGCTCATTTGCCGGACCATCTGATTTTGTTCCCAACCAGGGCGCCGATTAATGCAGGTGGAGCTGTTCGCAAAACCATCCCGTTCGAAAATGGACAATTGGAGGTATGGATCGCGCAGTCTCAGTTGGCGCGGGCCAAAGGCAACGCAGACATTTACGTTTTGCGCTTCTATGGCAACGCAGACCGCGCGGAGCGGTGGCCCGCTGCCGAAGCCGAGATGTGGAACGATCGCGCAGTCGAAATTTGGGGAATGAATTATCCGGGGTTCGGCGGCAGCACTGGGCCGGCGCGGCTTTCCAGAATCGGCCCAGCCTCGCTGGCCGCCTTTGATGAATTGAGGCGTCACGCAAACGATCGACCGATCGTGACTTTTGGGACAAGCATTGGCGCAACCGCAGCGTTGCACGTCGCGGCGCAACGTCCGGTATCCGGCCTTATCCTGCAGAATCCCCCGCCGTTGCGCGAGATGATCCTGCGACGATTTGGCTGGTGGAATCTATGGCTACTGGCTGGTCCCGTTGCCTTACAGATTCCAAAAGACCTTGATAGCATCGAAAATGCGAAAGCAATCCATGGCCCGGCGATCTTCCTTTTCGCAGAGAAAGATGAGGTCGTTCCGCCTCCGTACCACCGGCTCGTGGCCGACGCCTTCGCTGGCGAAAAGCTAGTGATCTCGCTGCGCGGGGCTTACCATAACGATCCGATCGAAGGCATGGCCTTGGGCGATTTCCATCGAGGGCTCGACTGGCTATTGACGAAGACGAGTTTGCCTCTGGCGTTGTAGCAGTCGGAGCCCGTGCACTTGCTCGGGCAGCTGCATTTGTCGCTCGATTTTCCGAGCTAGGCTGCGTTAAGGTCGCGCGCCATGCAGAACGCGCAAAACCTGATGAGCAGCTTCGAGTTCATTGCTGCACTGATGTCCATCATCATCGGTCTGGGCGTGACCAATCTGCTGGCTGGGGCCGGGCGCGCGTTTTACCGCCGCAACGAAAATCCACTCGATGAGGTTCACATCGTCCTGACCCTCGCCACGTTGTTGCTATTGGCTTTGCAATGGTGGGTCACATTCAAGTGGAACACCGAGGTCAACTGGAGCTTCGACAAGTTCCTCGTGCTGATCGTTTGGACCATCACGCTCTACATGCTGACCGTTTTCCTTTACCCGCCCGACCTCTCAGAGGCGGAAGAACACCAAGGCCGCTTCGAACGGAATCGCTCGGGCTATTATTCCACGTTCATCGCGATGTGTTTGTTGGACATTACGCAAACCGCAATTCACGGCGATCTCTTTCATCCGATTTGGTACGTTCCGTTTATCGGTCAATACGCGGTACTGGCTGCCGGTGGGCTCATCGTTCACCGGCGCGGGTACGACCGGTTCTTTGCGTGGTACCAACTGATCACGCTACTGGTTTGGGCGCTTGTCGTGAGACGACTTCTTGTCGGGAACGCGATTACTCCCTAGGGCAAAGCGTGGTGAACTCAGCGATCAACTGACACCCATTCATTGCGGGCCCGAGAGTCCGCGATGGCTTGCACGACGCGCATATACCGAAGCCCATCTTCAAAGTTCGGATGTGGGCGAACGCGGCCCTTCGATTTTACTGCGGCGAGAAAATCTTCCTCCACCCGCCATTCAGTTTCTAATTCTGCGGGAAGATCGACAATGTGGAGCCCGCGATCGCCGGCTTTTCCCGCTTCCACCACGTCATTACTAAAGTCGTAAGTGAGCGTGCCGGTGCTGCCGTATATCTCTGCGCGATCGCCCTGCGCAAGCGCATTGATCCCGCTGAACTCCAGGACACCCTCAGCGCCGTTGTCGAAAGCGCACAGGACAGTGAGCAAGTCGGGAATGATAACTTCATAACCCTCGCGGAGAGGCTGAATGATTTTCCCGCGAGCGAATACGCCCGTAATGTCGCCAAGCCAGCGTTGCAGCACTTCGATGTAAATCCCGAGAGTGAGCACGTGGAGTCCGCTAATTTCGATTCTTTGCCGCCAGTGTGGCGGGGCGACCGAATCCAAATAGTTACTGGTAAAACTTTGTAATCGCACGTGGTGCGGACGGCCGATGTAACCCTCGGCGAGAAGTTTTTTCACAAGCAAATCAGCCCGCATTCCCATCGGAGGCGGACAAAGCATGGTCACCAGTTCGGGATAACGTTTTGATGCGGCGAGCATTTCCTCAGCTTCTGCAAGGTCCATCGACATGCGGGCCTGACAAAAAACGTGTTTGCCCGCTTCAAGGGCTGATACAGTTACTGCCGAGTGCATCACGGGCGGCGTACCGATCCAGATTATGTCAATGTCCGGCAGAGCAAGTAGTTCGGGCCAATTCCGCATCGGTGTCGCTGAGGGGCAATATTCCTGGCAAAATTTTTCCGAGCTTTCGTACGTCGAATTAGAGACGGCGACGATCTCGACCTCCGGGTGTTTTTTGAGTGCGGGCAAGTGTCGGGAGCGCACGATGTTGCCCGCTCCGACAATTCCAACCCGCAATTTGTGATTATTTTTGTGCATTGAGCTGTGTGCAGTAGTGATCTTGCAAACTCGGTGCGCCTTTATGCGAGCTAAATTTGACCGCCTCGTGCAGTTGCGCGTTCAACCGCGATTTTTCGAGCAAAAGCATGCGGATTAACATTCACTTGACCGATCCACCTGCTGAAAGGACTTTACGCACTTCTTTCGAGGTTTGATTATGTCCAGAATTTGCAATGTGACGGGATCCAAAGCGATGCGCGGCAGCGTAATCCACCGGCGTGGATTAGCTAAGAAAAAAGGCGGCGTTGGAAGACACGTGACGAAAAATGTCCCGCGCATTTTCGCGCCGAATCTGCGCCGCCAGCGCATTTGGGTGCCCGAGCTAAAAAAGTTTGTGCGCATTCGGGTTACAGCGCGCGGTCTTAAAACAATCAACAAGCACGGCGCGTACAAGACTCTTAGAAAAGCCGGCACCATCTAACACGGCAGTGTCCGGACGTCGGCTGGAGGAGTCTGCGACCAGTCGAGAGATGTAAAGCTTGTGATGCAACTCACTCTTCTAAAATCAAAAATTCATCGCGCTGTCGTCACGGGTGCGAGCTTGGATTATGAGGGCAGCCTGACGATTTCGACCGATCTGGCCGAGCTTGTTGGTCTTGTTCAGCATGAAAGAATCCTCGTCAGCAACTTGAACAACGGCGAGCGCTTCGAGACGTATGCAATCTATGGCGAACCGGGGCGGGGAATCATTGAATTAAACGGCGCGACCGCGCATCTGGGAAAAATTGGCGATCGTCTTACGATCATGAGTTTTGCGCGCTGTACGCCTGAAGAAGCTGCGCTACATGCACCGCGTATCGCGGTCTTAAACGAAAAAAATGGAGTCGCCCGCTACGAAGAGCGCGACTCGGGGCCTTCGCTAAGGGTAGTCGGAAAGTAGATTGCCGGCCAGATCGCCAGAGCGAGCGACTGCTCCTTCGGTTCAGTGGATCTGCGTTTCTCGGGATCCGCGTCCACTTCAGACGTTGCAGATTCCCGCGGCTTGACTTTTCCTCGCGGAAGATCGAGCGAGCCGTCATTGAACTCGATTACGTAGCCTTCGTTGATTAACCAGCGCAGATCGGACGCCAGAGCCAGCTTGCGCGGTTCTGTATCCTCGGTCGTAACTTCACCAATCACCTTTTCAAAAAGCTGTTTGCGATTGATGGCTGCTGTCCCTGACAATCCTTCGAGAATTGCATTCACGGACGGAGACACACTGGCTTGTTCGTAAACAAAGGCGCGCGTCCGGATCGGTGACACAAATAGCATCCCACGACGATGGCGAAAAACGTTGAGGCCATCCTGCCGAAATCGTCCGGCCAACTCCTGCATCATTCCCGAGGGGGAGCGTGTCTCCTTCACCCAGGCATCCTCGACCGCCCGATTGAGTACCTTATCCGCCAAACGCCGGCTCGCGACTCCTCCAGTGGTCGCTTCCTCGAGTGCCTGAATTAAACCCTCCAAGTAATGGGACCGAAAATGGCGCTCGGTTTCCGTAGCCGAAGCAAATGTTAAAGGGATCTCTTCGCGGCTGGTAGTGTAGGTCGTTACCTTGCGAGCCTCATCTTTCCAGCGCTCAATCAATGCCGCGTCGGTCACGATTTCAATCTGTCGTTGATAATCGCCAAAGCTCATCCGGCGGCTGAAGCGTTGCTCGTAAAGGCTTCGCAGTTGCAACTGATAATTGTGGTGGTTTGTCGGGCCGAGAAGTGTCCCGCTCAACCTGCATCGCGCCACGTTTGAAAAATTTCCCTTGATCGGCTCGGACTCGGTACTGTCGATTTTGTAGAAATCGGAGTGTCCGAACCGGAACGCATTCCGTTCGAGAAATTCTCGATTCAGAAACAAAGCATTGTCGTCGCCCAAATGATAAAGTGGCGATTCCGCGGTTGCCGTGATCCGGACTTCGTAGCGTTCACCCTTCTCAAGAAACAAACGCGCTAGGGCGTACAGCGAATAGGCCACCGAGCCGGACTTGATTTGTTCAACGACATTCTCGAATGCCGGCGAGTAGGGGAGGAAACGGATTGTGATAGGCGTTCGTATTGCGGAAAGCTGCTTGTCTCCGACCGGGAGATCTTGTTTGTGATCCATCGCGCGACGCGTGGAATGATGGTCCCGTTCAGACCGATGCCGCCTTGGCTCGTGCTTGTTTGGCTTCTTTGCTGACCGATGAATGCCCGCTCGTGATCTATCGGAGTTTGGTGCTGGGCGTCTTCCCCTGCGGGGCGGTCGACCCCGATGCCGTCCGGAGCGCTCGGAATCAGGCTCGCCCTCCGCATCTACATAGCGGTTCGGCTCAATGGGTTCTTTAACCCAAGCCGGCAGCAGCTTTAGATCCAGCAGATCGGCTGCCTCGAGAGTGGAGGATGCCATCGGCCTCATCTACTCGAATGACAGACAGAAGCAAACGCTAAGATGCCGCTTCCTGACCTCGAAAATGATTGACAACCTCTCTAATTCATTTACTTGCACATGCTGTGCTCGGGACTGTCCCGCAACTGCGGAACTTATCCCACGTGCGACTAACATAAACCGAACAAATTTTATGGCGGAAAAATCGATCGAAGAGAAAGTTAAAGACATCATTGTCGAGCAGCTGGGCGTTAACCCGGAGCAGGTCACGCCACAAGCCTCGTTTATTGAGGATTTGGGCGCGGACTCGCTGGATATCGTCGAATTGGTGATGGCATTTGAGGAGGAGTTTGGGGTGGAAGTGCCGGACGAAGATGCAGAAAAACTGCAGACAGTCGGCGACGTGATGAAGTACATCGAAGAAAAGTCATCCAAGCAGTAGTGCGTACGCCTTTCCATTCCGGGGCTCGCTCATTTTAAATGCGAAAACACGGCTCACGCCGTGTTTTTTGCTTATCGGTTGCACAACCGAAACTCGAGCCTCAGACTACGTTTTGATGAGTTTACCGCTGTTGGAAAGGCCATTGTTCCAGATAGGCGGGCATTACATCACTTTTTTGGGACTCATCGCGTTTGTCGGCTTGTTCTTGGCGGGTCTGATTGTCGCGCGATTATTACAGAGCGATCTGGTACGTCGCCTTTTTAGCCGCTTCAAGATCGACACTAATTTCGTTGCGATCGTCACCACGATTCTGAGTTTGTGCGCGGTCGTTTTCTTCACAGTTAGCGCAA
Organism: Candidatus Udaeobacter sp.; assembly: GCA_036558805.1. Lineage (GTDB taxonomy): Bacteria > Verrucomicrobiota > Verrucomicrobiia > Chthoniobacterales > UBA10450 > Udaeobacter. The sequence goes on along the minus strand of DATBEX010000128.1, from coordinate 14,860 downwards.
TCAATGCCGCTGGAGTGCCTCTTGCCTGGAACGCGCCTTTGCCCGGAATAGCGCTGAGCCTGTTTCAGATTTTTCTGCTTATCGCGCTTCTCATGGGGGTTTTTTGGCTCTCCTCCCGCACAAAACGTTTCCTTTTTAACCGATTCCTGGCCAGAAGCGGTCTGGATCGCCCCCTGCAGCACGCGATTGCGCAAATCATCAGCTACGCTGTGCTGATCATCGGCATTATCGTCGTTTTGGAAAACAGCGGGATCCATATTGGGACGCTGACGGTTTTCGCGGGCGCGGTCGGCGTTGGCGTGGGATTCGGTTTGAAAAACATCGCCAGCAATTTCATCAGCGGGTTGCTCATTTTGGCGGAACGGCCCATCGCTATCGGGGATCGCATCGAAGTCGCAGGCATCACCGGCCAAGTCCGGCAAATCCGCGCTCGCAGCACGGTGATAGTGACGAACGACAATATCGCCATGATTGTGCCAAACGAGAAATTTATCGATTCACCCGTCACAAACTGGACCCATACGGATCGACGGGTGCGGTTTCGTCTGCCGGTCGGAGTCGCTTACGACAGCGACGTGGACAAGGTCCGTGACGCGCTCATCGCTGCGGCTCGCGAACATCCGGCCACGCTAGGCGAGCCTGCCCCCGACGCCTTTCTGGAGAAATTTGGAGACAATTCAATTGATTTCGAGCTCGTGGTTTGGAGTGAGGAGATGAGCCAACGGCCAAGTCGATTCAGAAGCGACCTGAATTACTTGATCTGCAAGCATTTGAGCGCAGCGGGGATCGCAATTCCATTTCCGCAGCAGGATCTGCACATTCGCGACGGAGTGATTAAAGTCCAGGTTGTGGAGCCTCGAACTCCCCCCGCGATCTGAGAGTCAGCTCGCTGTTCGACTACGCTTCGCGAATCGGCGACACTGCGACGGCACGTTTTACTACGTTGATCAACTCGGCAGCAGCGACGGGTTTCTCGAGAAAAGCAAAAGCCCCCAACTGAAGCGCCTGAGCTTTGACATCGGCTCCGCCAAACGCGGTGATAATAATAACTGGCAACCTTGGCAATGCGTTGGCAGCGGCTAAAACTCCGCGTCCACTGAACATCGGCATTCGCAAGTCAGTGATGACCAGATCAAATCGCGGCTCAGACTTTGCGAGTGTCGTTACGACTTCAGCTGGATCAGAGAGTCCTGTGACCCGCATGCCTTCATTGCTAAGTACTCTAGTCATCGCCCGGAGCATTCCGGGATCGTCATCAACGACCAAAACAGATTTGTTTAGTAAGTCCTTCATAATCTTCTCGCGGGATTGCTGCATTCTACGTTTGAAATTCACCAATCAAGCTTCGTGTCATGTACCGGCCTCCAGTGGAATTTGAATCGTAAAAGTGCTGCCTTCTCCGCGTTTCGTCGTCCAATCGATCCGCCCGCCATGCTCGTTGACGATCTGCTGCGTATGCGCGAGGCCGAGGCCGGTGCCATCGGTCTTGGTCGTGAAGAACGGGACGAAAAGATTCCGAGCTTCCTCCTCTGTCATGCCAAGACCGTTGTCGCTAATAGATACTAGTGCCTTCGTGCCATTCTTTTTCGTCGCGATGGTCAAATTTCCACCGCCGGGCATCGCATCCACCGCATTGCGGATCAAATTCAAGAGGGCTTCCCAGAGCTGTTCCGGATCCGCGTGCACCGGCGGCAAATCCGGATCAAATATTTTACTTAGTCCTATCTGTTTCTGGTCGAGCAACGGTTGGACGAAACCAAGTTTTTCCTCAAGAAGCTTCCGCAAACAAAGAGGGGCGCGCGCAGACCTCGGCATTCTGGCGAATTGGAGATATTCCTGCAGGACCTGGGTAATTCGCAACACTTGTGATCGCATTTCGCGTAACAGCAATCGGCATTCGTCGGAAGATCTGGAATTCGATTTGGCCAGGGCATCAACTTCTTCTCCAATCAAATCAAGATTCAGTGAAATTGAGCCGAGTGGATTGCGAATTTCATGCGCGACCTGGGCTGCCATGGAGCCAACCACTCCGAGGCGTTCTGCCTGAAGGTTTGCTTGCTCCAGCCGCTTCCGTTCTTCCATCTCCGCTCGCAGCGCAGCAGTTCGCTGCTCGACAATTTGCTCGAGATGATAGTGAGATTCCTGGAACGCAGTTAGTAGCCAGACGACCACCAAAAAGAACACAAGCAGCATGATTCCGTTCCAAACCGGGATGAGCGGCGACTGATAGGTCGCACCATTGAGCATGTCACTTAAAAACCACTCTCCCGTGCACAACGCGCTTACGGCAAAACCGGTCCATCGACCGGCTCCCCATGCCGCGATGCAAGTAGGTAGCAGGTAGAAGGCTGAAATTGCCCAGTCGCGACCTGTAACATAATCGATCGCGCCTAGAAAAAGCGCGAGCGCGATAGCCACGACCGTCGCCAGGACCTTCGATTGTACGGAACGTTCCTCGATACGATTCACGTCGAAACCCAGTGTCGAACAAATTTGACAAACTGGCTCGCAGGTTTGTTCACCCTGCGTTTTCTTTTCAGTGAAAACCGACGCCAGGCCCAATATCCTCGAACCGAATGCACCGTACCCGACGCTCCAACTTTATTCTGGGCAAGATTCAGAAATCTCGTTCCTATGTCGCGTAGCAGCAGCGTTCCAACTCCCCAAGGCGTGGCAAAGATCCTCACAAGCTCTGAGTTGCACCATTGCAATGTGTGGCAAGGTGCATTCCACAACAAATGCAAAGACTATCGTTACTACGAGATCGTAGAGGAAACGCTCAAGGATGACTTCGATTTCCACTATCTGTTGCTTGAAGATGATTCCGGTAAGGTGCGGGCAATCCAACCCATATTTTTTGTTCGACAAAATCTTGTCGAAGGCGTGCCAGGTAAAATCAGTTCAATTGTCGATCGTGTTCGCAAATTTTTTCCGCGTTTTCTTACGATGCGTGTATTGATGGTTGGCTGCGCCGCCGGCACGGGCGACTTGGGTGCGTTCGACGCGAAAGACGAACGATGGCTGGCAAACGCATTGCAGTCGAGCCTTTCTATCTATGCGAGGCAAAACAAAGCTTCTCTGGTCGTTCTGAAAGATTTTCCCGCGACCTATCGCTCGAGCCTCGAGGCGTTGCCCATGAATGGTTATGCGCGAATTCCCAGTATGCCGATGACGCGACTTCCACTCCATTACAACAACTGGGATGACTATTTTCGCTCACTCAGCAAGGCGACCCGAAAGGATCTGCGCCGAAAATTTCGCAAATCCGAGCGGGCGCCCAGGATCGAGATGGAGGTTGTTAACAACATCACGGATCTTGTTGATGAGATCTATCCCTTGTACCTCGCCGTCCACGAACGTTCGGCTTTAAAATTCGAGACGCTGACGAAGGATTATTTTCGCGCAATCGCACAGCGGATGCCGGAGCGAGCGCGATTTTTCATCTGGCGCCAGCTGGGCAAGGTGGTCGCATTCAGTTTTTGTCTCGTCTGCGACGACAAAATTTTTGATGAGTGTATTGGATTGGATTACAGCGTCGCGCTCGACCTGCACCTTTATTTTTACACACTGCGCGACATCATCGCATGGGCGTTGGGACAAGGCTTAAAGTATTACTACAGCAACCCCCTTAACTACGAACCGAAACTGCATCTGGACTGCGAGCTAGTGCCGCTCGACCTCTACGTCATGCACACAAGCCCGCTGCTCAATCCGATCTTTCGCCGCTTTATTAAGTATCTCGGCCCGACGCGTCACGACCCTGTTCTACATCGGTTTCCCAACGCCGATCGGCTCTAAAGTTGCGGCACGGTCTTTCGCAGACTCGGTCTTGTCATTCCGACTGAAGTGGGGGAATCTCTGATTCTTTGTTTTTCGCCTGAGCCCTTTGCCTTGTGAAATCAGAGATGTCTCCCGCCACGGCGGACAGACTGTTCCTTTGCTCGACCATGACAAATCACACCATTCAAAATCGACCTTCCGGTTTCGGGAATCCCTGGCTGCAACTCGCTCTCAGCGTCCTATGCGTGCTTGTGTCGGAATTTCTTTTGAAGCGGGGCGCAACAGAAGTAGCGGACACTGACAGCGCATGGTCCTGGACGGGCGTTAACGGTTTGGCTTCGCCACTGGTGTGGTGGGCGATTCTTCTGATCATCGCCAGTTTTATCAGTTGGCTTTATGTGCTGCGATACATTCCACTCACCATCGCTTTTCCTCTGTCACGAGTGGTCGATATCCTGGTTCCACTCGGCTGTTGGATTTTTTTGGGCGAATCGATCTCGATACTGCGCTGGTGCGGAATTGCGCTGGTCGTTATCGGATTAGCACTCGTCGCAAAGCCAATAGCGCAAATCGAGGAACGCCTGTGAGTTTTCTCGCCTTCTTTTTCATCGTTGTTTCTCTGTTAAGCTTCGTTGTGGCTCAGCTCATCCTGAAGCGAGCGATGCAGGTCACGACAACGACCGGCTTTCGGAACGCACAATTTGCCTGGAGGGTTACTGCCGGCATTGTTCTAATGACGATTTCGTTCTTTCTGACTCTCGGATTGTTGCAGCAATTCGACCTGAGTTATCTCTATCCATTCCAGGGTTTGAGCGTGATCTTCATCACACTCACAGCTGCGATTGTTCTGAAGGAAAAGCTGAACGCGCGTCTTATGATTGGCGCGTTGCTGATTAGCGTCGGGATCGTGCTGGTGTCGCTCAGCTAGAACATGCAAAAATTCACGCGCCGGCAAGTAGCGGCCACAATTTCTCCAACGTCGCCACGTTGATCTCGCGAATTCGCTCCGGAGCCGGCAATCGGATTTTTGGGTGATCGAATTCGGCGGCGAAACGCTGTTTGAAACGCGCGTACGTCGGTGATGAATAAGGGCCGCAAATATCGCCTCCAATAATCTGCGACGACGTGCGCAATTCTGTTAATGCCCACTTAAGATCTGCAGCCGTGAAGCGGCCGGCTTCCCAATTCGTTACTGCTTCGCTCGCATCGAGACAGTCGAGATCGATTGTGACGTAAACATTTTCGCCTCCAATCGTATTTTTCGAAAACTGCTCAAACTGCTGGCGCCAGTTGTCGCGCAAGATCGCGCCGCGGCGTTTTCGATCTTTCACAGGGCGACCGTCTGCCCAGGGATGAACGTCCAGGACGCCTGCACGTTCGGCCCGCCGATTGCCGAAAATCTGGTGTGGCCACCAGCACTCAAAATTTCCGCAACCCCAGACACTCGCGCGACTGACGTTTGACAGTTCCAATGCGCGATTGATCCAACCGCCGCATCCCCACTTTGGTGGGCGTACATCCCAGTCCGGATGATTGTCGAATGAGACAACAACGATCGGACCGGTAACGCGACGCAGTCGCAGCGCCGTCAAATAATGGAAGTCACCCGATCCGTAGAGTAAAAACGGCGATGCGAGATTTGCCTCGTGCTCGCGATAAAATTCTTCAACCAACCCTGGCGGCGCAGAAAAGCGCAGTTGCGGTCCCCACTTGCGCGCATCGATCAGAGGAAGACCCAACGGTTCCCCCCGCCACGCGGCATCCAGATTGAGCTGAAGAGCGCGGCCAACCAAAAATCAATTCTGCGTTTGCCGAAGAAATTGAACGTCGCTTGCCCTGGCGGCGCGCAGATTTTCCTCGGCCTCTTTGTAATCGGGATTCAGACGCAACGCCTCACCGAATTGAACAATGGCCTGAGAAATTTGACCCCGGGTGAGGTAAATCCTGCCCAAACTATTGTGCGCGGACGCCAACTTGGGATCCGTACCAAGGACCACGGTGTAATGCATTCTTGCCTCCTCAAGGTTGCCTTTTGCAAATAGCGCGTCGGCCAGTTTCAGTTGAGCATCCACATAATCCGGTTTGAGTTGAACTACCCGCCGCAACTCGCTCACGGCATCATCGTTTTTTCCTGTCGCTGCAAGAAACGACGCATAACTGTAGTGACCCTCAGGCGAATCCGGTAAGAGACGCGCACCTGCCTCATAATGCGGTCCAGCTTCCTCACCACGTCCAATCCGCTGGAGCAAACTGGCGTAATTGAAATGGAACTCCCCGTCATTGGGGCGAAGACGCAACGCCTCTTCCATGTGCGGCACAGCTTCATCAAATTTGCTTTGTGCCGTCAAAACAACTGCAAGATTCATTTGTGCCTTGGCATCGGTCGGTTTGAACTTCAAGGCGGTTTTGTACTGTTCTTCAGCACGCTCCCATTGCCCTTCGTTCTGCAGGGCCTGACCGTAATCAAAATGCTGTTTCGCGCCGGTCGGAACATCCGCGACGAGCCACTCCCGTCGTTGAATCTCCGGCACATTGAGATGCGTTTGCCAGAACCAAAGCGCACCTAGCGGCAGCACGAATACGGCCGCCCATTTCAATCCGTGCAGGGCCCAGCCTGGGAGAAAACCGCCCAACGATACGTCGGCCGTTCCACCCGCCAGCCCAAGGGATTGGCGCGTGGACCGCTCTCGCACTTTCCAAATAAACCCATCGTAATAAAAATGGAGCAGCGTGGACGCTGTGACGACACCGGTGAGAATCCGTTTTACAGCGTCCAGCCCAACATGCGCGTTGAAAAAGCTGAGCGAACCATAGGCAAAGACCAATCCGACGTAGAGTCCGATAAGCGACCCGCTGCGTCGAAAGACAAAGCGCATGAATCCGCCGATGTTGCTGTCTTTCTCCACGCGATTGCGATTGTAGATCCAGACAAGCGAGAGGTATTGCACGTCATGAAAGACTTCGAATAGTGCGATACCGACGAGAATGTTGGCGACGAGATTATTGCAGTACCACCAAAACGCGATGCTGGTGACGAGCAAAGCCAACTTTACGGGGCTCGCTCGTTTCCCGATGATCCACATACGGCCGAAATGAAAGAGAAAAAGAACTGACACTGCTATCGCCGCGAAAAGCATGAACCGTTGGCCGAAATGGATGACCGATTGGGGAATAAAGGGTCCGCCAGCCATGTAGAACGTATCGAGCGTATCGCTCACCCGGTACGGCGAGAGAGCGACTGCGGTACCGAACCAGATTACGCACATTGCGAAATCCAGCCGGCGTGTGAGCGGGTCGAACGTTCCCGACTTGGCGTCGTAGATGCGGCAGAACCCATAGGTCTGCATGAGCCCGTGCCAGACGCCCCAGAAGAAGACGACAAGCAAAATTCCTTTCAAGTCCCACCAAAAGAACGCGACGCACACCACGAGAAGAAAGATTGGCGCAAAGATAAAGCGCCATTTGAAGCGCTCGAACAAAGCTCGATCGCCATAGGCGCGGATCATCCCCGGCAAGTGGTGTCCCATCGCGCCAAATGCCGCAACGAAGAGATAAATATCCTGCGGACTCCAGCGGGCCTGGGCCAGGGCAAAAACCGGCAGCAACAACAACGGCGTGCCGACGTAGAGAAGCAGATCACGCCACGAATCCAGAATCCATAGGCCCTTCTTCGGCGCGGCTGCCGGGGCATCCGGGATGGTTTGAGGACGTGAAAACGCGCTGAGAAGCTGCATGAATTCGGAAGCAAGTTTTCCTTAACTCAGTGGAAAAATCAATGTCGCGTTTCGAGACAAGCTGCTCATGCTCGATGTCATGCCCCCAATTGCCCCTCTAGGTGCGAATTTAAAGTAGGATTCGTGAAAAAGGATCAAGCCCAGAAATTAAAACAAGACGAAAGATCCCGGGATTTCTTTTGTGTTGCACAGGATGCATTTCGTGTTTTCGCGCGCAATTCCTCTATCATTCTGGGCAGCGCGTGGGCGTTCACCATAGCCGTTCTCGTCATCATAATTTGGGCGGCGACTGGACCAACGTTTCATTTTTCGAACACCTGGCAGCTGATTATTAATACTGGCACGACCATCGTCACATTCTTGATGGTGTTCCTGATTCAAAACACCCAGAACCGCGATGCCAAAGCCGTTCACTTGAAACTGGACGAACTGATTCGAGCGATCAAAGACGCTCGCAATGAACTCGTAGACCTCGAGGAGCTTTCCGACGACGAACTGAAGAAACTCGAGGAACAATTTCGGCGCATGCGCAAACAGGCCGAGAATCATGAAACTTCTTTGCGTCAGGCTGGGCCTGTTGAAAACGCTGGACGCGCCCGTTAGGCGACTTCAAGCGTTGAATAACCGGTCGCTTAGGGTCCGACCAGGTTCCAACCGACCGGAAGGGTTGACCCAAACGCGCCGCGGAGGAAAACGTTGTTGTTCAGGTACCAGATGGCCGTTTGGCGTGTGGCAGCGTTGTAAAGCGCGTAATCCGGTTTGGCGTCGCTGTTGAAATCGGCAACGCCCGATAGCACGTAGCCGTTGGCAGTGGTTGGACCGTATGCACCGCTAACATACACATTGTTGTTCAGATACCAGATGGCCGTTTGGCGCGTGGTGGCATTGTAAAGGGCGTAATCTGGTTTGCCGTCACCGTTGAAATCGGCGACGCCCGACAGCGCGTAGCCGCCGGCAATGGTTGGGCCGTATGCACCGCTAACGTACACATTGTTGTTCAGATACCAGATTGCCGTTTGGCGCGTGGTGGCATTGTAGAGGACGTAATCGGGCTTGCTGTCTCCATTGAAATCACCAACCGCCAGGAGTTGCCAACCACCGGGCAACGTCGGGCCATAGGCACCGCCCACCAGTAGCCTGTTGTTCAGATACCAGATGGCTGTTTGACGCGTGCTCGCATTGAACAGCGCATAATCCGGGTTGCCATCACCATTGAAGTCCGCAGTATCCGCTACTGTCCATCCAGTTGGCAGAGGCGGTCCGTACCCGCCGCTGATAAAGATGTTGTCGTGGAGATACCAGACCGCTGTAGCTTGATTGCCGGTGTTAAAGAGCAAGTAATCAGTGAAACCATCAATATTAAAATCTCCTCGCGGGAGATAGGAGCCGAACTCGAATGCGCCAACGTCGCTTCCGTCACCGCCGACGGCGTTCGGGATACCGGGTATATCAATGGGACGATGATAGCGACGTTGATCAACAGACACAGCCCCAGAGTTGCCTTTGTCTATGGCCCGGCTGCCCCAAAGCAATGCATGCGTTTTGGTGGGCCCCCCGTTACGGGCCAGAGGCCCCAGGAGCGGATCGATTGGAGAGGCGGGCGTACCAATTTGATCTGTTGGTTGCGAATTGATGACAGCGTCAGCATTGTTACCAATGATGTTGTAGCCGGTCGACTGGAGTGCGCCCGCACCTGTGAAGTCGGGTCCAACCGGAGCGCTGTTAAGAGCTATGATACTGCTGTCTGTTCCCGTAGGAAAAGGCCCATAAATCCCACCGCCGAATGCATTATCACCTGATGCAGAATTATGTGCGATGGTGCTGCTCCTAATTTGAATATTGCCACCATTCGAAATTCCGCCGCCATACCCTGTGTCGACACTAGAGATGCCCGTCGCCACCGCTGAATTACTGCTAATCGTGCAGTTCGCGATAGTCATGGAACCCGAGTTGTCAATGCCACCACCAAATGCGGTGGTTGCAGCGGGAAAGAGGGGGTCAAAGTTACCGGAAGAACATGTATTACCGCTGATGGTAGAGTTAGTAATAATTAATGAGCCCGAGGAGTTAGATATCCCACCGCCTACGGAAGTAAAAGAGGCTTCGGTAAAGCCTTGACTCGTGGAATTGTTACTAATCGTACAACCCGTGATGGTCATAGTGCCATTTTCGTTCAGCACACCTCCTCCTCCGTTACCCTCCCCCTCGCCATTGTTACTAATCGTACAACCCGTGATAATCATGGTGCCATGGTCATTCATCACACCTCCTCCTCCCAGAGGACCGCCGAATTGAGCGTCTACGAAATTATCTGAAACCGTACAGCCCGTAAGCGTCAAAACGCCAGCGCTCAGAATACCTCCGCCCCCGGGGCCATCCTGTGTAAAGCCATTCGAGATCGTGATCCCGGAGATTGAAACAGTTACCGTACTCGAGCTGATGTTGAAAATTCGAAAATAAACATAGTCCTGGTACATCGCGGTTACGGTCAAGCGATTGGCTCCAGGGCCGGTGATGATCAAATTCTTATTAATTACCAACTCACCACTAGTTAGAGTAACAGTCGTAACGCTTGGGGCGAAATTGATTGTGTCGCCTGGCGAGGCATTAATGATCGTCTGCCGTAATGAACCCGACCCGCTGTCATTCCCATTGGTGACCGTGACGGTCGCCGCGTACGTTTGCACGGCCATTGTGCAAAGCAGCGCGCCCGTTAGAGCAAAACGCACATGCCTAATTCCGCTGTACATCTGAGATTCCGAATCAGTCTAAGAATTTAAGAAAATCCTCTGGCCTGGAGGCAAGCAAAATCGACAAACCAGGCGACCCGCATGCTACTTACAAGAAACCGTCAGTCGGTATCCGCCTTCTGTGTATGGCCGGTTCGCAAAACTTTGCCACTGGGACACAACTTGAAAACTTCGCACCGGCTGCGGCCCGGCTTGCGCGCGTAGCGGCGGACCGGCCGGTTCACTGGACAGCGACCAAGCATTGAGTGGCGTGTTACTCAGGGTGCGGCTAAGGCCCAGCCAATCGGAAGCGTTGGTCCAAACGCGCCGCGGAGGAAAATGTTGTTGCTTAGATACCAGATTGCCGTTTGACGCGTGCCAGCACCATACAGCACGTAATCGGGCTTGCCGTCGCTATTGAAATCCGCAACGCCCGATAGCACATAGCCGCTGGCGATGGTTGGGCCGTAGGCACCGCTAACAAACAGGTTGTTGTTTAGGTACCAGATCGCGGTTTGACGCGTGCTCGCATTGTAAAGGACGTAATCAGGTCTGCCGTCACTGTTGAAATCGGCGACGCCCGATAGCACATAGCCGCTGGCAATGGTTGGACCGTACGCACCGCTCACGTAGACATTGTTGTTCAGGTACCAGATTGCCGTTTGACGCGTGCTCGCATTGTAAAGGACATAATCGGGCTTGCTGTCCCCGTTGAAATCACCAGTAGCCGCTAATTGCCAACCACTGGGTAATGTGGGGCCGTAGACAGCACCTACCTGTAGCCTGTCATTCAGATACCAGATCGCCGTTTGACTCGTGGTCGCGTTGAACAACGCGTAATCTGGATTGCCATCACCATTGAAATCCGCGACATTAGCTAGCGTCCATCCCGTTGGAAGAGCCGGTCCATAGCCGCCACTGATAAAGGTCTTGTCGTGTAGGTACCAGACGGCTGTTGCTCGATTGCTGCCATTGGAAAGCAGGTAATCAACAAAGCCATCGGCGTTAAAATCTCGCAGCACCGCAAACGAGGCGAACTCGAATGCACCGATGTCGCTTCCGTCACCGCCGGGAGCGTTTGGGATGCCCGCTATTTCAATCGGCCGATGGAAGCGGCGTTGATCAATAGACACCGCCCCTGAATTGCCTTTGTCTATGGCGGGGCTGCCGAGAAGCAATGCGTGCGTCTGGGTCGGGCCGCCGTTGTCCTGTAAAGGGCCAAGCTTTGGGTCCGTGTTGATCTGATCAGCCGTGCCGGTCAAATAACCGCCGGCGTCATCACTGCTAAGATTGTAGTTATTCGATGTAACGGTGCCGCCGTTGTTGAAAACGTTTTCGCCTGACGCTCCGGCATTAAGGATTGTATTGGAGATTTCAATTGCAGAGCCGTTGTAGTTGTAGATGCCCCCTCCGGAAGCTGCCGAGTTATTGCTTATCGTGCTATTGGTTAGCTTTATCGATCCAAAATTTGAAATCCCGCCTCCGTTCCCTGAAGCGGAATTCCCGCTAATCGTGCTGTTCGCCACGGTTGCAATCGTAATGCTAGTCATGAGCACTCCACCACCGTCGCTTCCAGCAGAGTTACCGCTAATCGTGCTATTCTCGATCGATACGCTTGCAAAGTCCCCACAGTAAATACCACCGCCAAGGTCTGCGGAGTTACCGCTGATGCGACTGTTCTTAACGGCAACACTCTCATTTCCAGCGAACGAAAGCACTGAGATACCGCCGCCATTGTCACCTGCGTTACCGGTGATCGTGCAATTCACGATTGCTGCGCTTGCCGTTGAGCGGGTCGCAGATATGGTGACGCCGGGTCCGGAGTTGTCGCTGACGGTGGTGTTGGCGATCGTCAGGTAATTGGTGGCGTAAAAAAAGTAAGGAGCGCTGAGGAGTCCGCCGCCTGAGTTCTGCGTTATGACACAACCGGTGACAGTTAACGTGCCTGAATTCCAAATACCGAGCCCTCCATCCCTAATCGTTAGACCGGAGATCGTGACAGTTTTGTCGCCAGCGATGGAGAACACGAATTGAGCAGCGTGGTTACCGTCGACTGAGAGTCGGTCGGCGCCGGGACCTGAAATTGTGACATTTTTGTCGACAATAAGTCCAGCGCTGATCAGCCCGATGTTTCCAGTGACCGCGAAATTGATTGTATCGCCTTGCGACACATTGAGGATCGCTTGCCGCAAGGAACCTGGCCCACTGTCATTTGTATTGGTCACCGTGATGGTGGCTGCGTGCGCTGACATCTCAATTGCGCAAAACAGTAGCATCGCAATTACGGCAAAACGCATATCCCAATTCCGCTGTCCATCTTAGAATTCCGAACCGGCCCAAAATTTAGGAATTCTCTGGCCTGAGTCGAGCAAAAATCGAAAAACCGAATGATGCGCTCGGACGATGACTAAGCCGTCACTTAGAATCCGGTTCCCGCGCCTGACCTGTCCGCAGGAAAGCTTTCCCGCTGGGACACAACTTGAAAATCTCGCACCGGCTGCAATCGGGCTTGCGCGCATAACACCGGCGGCGGCCGTGCCAGATGAGCCAGTGACTCCAGTCTGTCCAATGCTCGCGCGGTACCAGCTTCATCAAGTCGAGTTCGATCTTCTCGGCGTCCTTCTGTTTGGTCAGGCCCAGTCGTTGCGACAACCGGATCACGTGCGTGTCCACTACAATTCCCACATTTTTATGAAACGCATTGCCTAGCACAACGTTCGCCGTCTTGCGGCCCACCCCTGGCAACGCATTTAGTTCCTCCATGGTATCTGGGACCTTGCCACCGTGTTCCTCTGCAATGGCGCGCATCGCACCACGAATGCTCTTCGTCTTGCTTCGAAAAAAACCTGTCGATTTGATTTCTTTTTCGAACTCAGCTTGTGGTGCATCTGCATAATCTTTTGCCGAACGATATTTCTTGAACAGAGCCGGCGTGACCATGTTGACGCGCTTGTCGGTGCATTGCGCCGACAGAATTGTCGCTACGAGTAATTGGAGCGGACTTCGAAAATCCAACTCGGTATGTGCATCCGGGTAAACTTTCGGAAAGGCTTTGATTAATTCTTTCACCCGCTCGCGCGCCGTCATATGCGCATTATGTGATGCGGACAATCGTGTCTGCAAGTCTTGGGGCACAGAGATTGGAACACATCGGACTTCCTGCGCTCATTACCATTTCAAGCATTCGGGGCGCAGCGAAGAATCCCTGATCAATTCTTAGGCGACGTGGAAGAGACAAAATCCGAGATATTTCGCTTCGCTCAACATGACAGCCGGGCGGAAGGCATCACTCGTCCGTGTCGATTTTCTTCTGCCCATCGCGGCAGTGACCTGCTATCGGTTGCCAGCAACTGTGATGCAGGAAGCGCAGAGTAAAGCAATTGACCGCCGCCCAATCGCGACGCGCAATCGAAAATGGGCGCAGGACGCAACCGCCTGGCTCGCTTCACGCAATGTTTCGCCTAACGCAATTTCGATCGCCGGCATGTGCGCATGCATTGTCGGAGGCATCGCGCTCGCCACGACCTCAATTGCCGATTATCGGATCCTGTGGCTTGTCGCCGCACTTGGCGCACAATTGCGACTCACCGCGAACATGCTCGATGGAATGGTCGCCATCGCCTCGAATCGCACATCAAAAACCGGAGAGCTCTACAACGAAGTTCCGGATCGCATCGCCGACGCTGCAGTCTTCATCGGAGCCGGCTTCGCGTGGGGCGGAAATATTACTCTGGGTTACATCGCAACTATTCTGGCAATCTTCACCGCTTATGTTCGTGCCGCAGGAAAGATTGCCGGTGCGCCTAACGAGTTCTGTGGACCGATGGCAAAGCAACATCGCATGCTCGTCATCACGCTCATCTGTGTTTACGCCGCAATCACGCCGCGGTCCTGGCAGATGATCACGTTCAACACTTCGCAAATCGGCGTCATGACTTTAGGGCTTGTGATCGTTATCGCCGGCTGCGTAGTCACGGTCGTTCGCCGTATGGCACGAATCGCGCATGAATTAAAATGAGCGAGGTTACACGCGAACGACTCTTCGGCTTTCGCCACGCCTTTGACGACCGCGTGACCGTTGTTCTCACGCTGATTGCTCTCACTCTGTTCCTGTTAGCACCAGTGTTGATTCTCGTAGCGACACGCGCCGCGAAAGGCAGCACCGATAAAAAGAAAGAACTGTGGGATCGCTATCGTTCCTGGATCTGGCTCGCCTTGTTCATCCTGGTTCCGATTCTGGCCGGCGCTTTTTGGACCATCCTGGCAGTGGCTACACTCAGTTTTCTTTGTTATCGCGAATATGCCCGCATTACCGGGTTGTTTCGGGAAAGGACCATCAGTTTCATCGTGGTTATCGGCATTGGCTTACTGACGTTCGCCGCGCTGGATAACTGGTACCGACTTTATGTTGCATTGTTTCCGCTGACAGTGGCGCTGATTGCCATCGGGGGATTGATCCCCGACCAACCCAAGGGTTACATCCAGCGCGTCGGCCTGGGTGTGCTGGGCTTCGCTCTGTTCGGAAGCGCGCTCGGCAATCTTGGCAATATCGCGAACGATTGGAACTATCGTCCCATCCTTTTGCTGATCATCTTCGCCGTGGAACTCAATGACATC
>DATBEX010000127.1:0-16712 GCA_036558805.1 Candidatus Udaeobacter sp. | reverse complement strand
GGGGCTGCATTTTACTGGTTGTGGGTCGACAGGTCTTACCCTTTGCAAGCACAAAGGTATCTCAAAAAAAATCCTGCATTATCACGGCATTCATGTTCCTCACTTCGTCGTCATTCCGCGCGGCCAGCGCATTGCGCGCCCTAAACAGCTAAAGTTTCCAGTCCTGGTAAAACCAGTGAAGGAAGAGGCGTCTTACGGCATTTCACAGGCGTCGTTGGTCGGCAGTGATGAGCAGTTTCGCGAGCGTGTGAACTTTATTCACGAGAAATACAACAGCGACGCGATCGCCGAGGAATACATCGATGGCCGGGAACTCTATGTGAGTTTGATCGGCAACGTGCGTTTAATGGTCCTTCCTTTTCGCGAGCTGATTTTCCGGGAAGTGCCGCCTAACGAACCAAAAATCGCAACCTTCAAGGCGAAATGGGACGACGAATACCGAAAGCGCTGGGGATTGGAAAATCAGTTCGCCGAAGACGTCGATCCGCAGCTTGTCAGCCACATCGAGGAGACCTGCAAACGCATTTATCGTCTGCTTACGATCGATGGCTACGCGCGCATCGATCTTCGGCTGACCCCGGCCAATGAAGTCTATTTCATTGAAGCCAACCCAAACCCGATTCTCGCGAACGATGAGGACTTTGCACTTTCAGCAAGCAAAGCGGGTTTGCTCTATCCGCAATTGATCGAACGGATCGTGCGACAGGGGATGAACGCCGTTCGCGACTAACATTCCACCGGGAGTCTGATCAAGGCTGCGCCCCGCGTCATTCAATTCCCCAAAACTTGAAGTGGTTCAACACGCGGCGCTTTCATTCAGGCAGCTAGTCGGTCCTCTATAACTTGGCCATCAAGCAGATGGACTGAGCGTTCAGCGTGGCCGGCGAAACGTTCGTCGTGCGTAACCATGCAGATCGTTGCGCCACCGGCGTGCAGCTCCTTTAGCAGATCCATTACCGCTTCACCGTTCCGTGAATCGAGGTTTCCGGTCGGCTCGTCGGCCAGGAGAATTGCTGGTTTACCGGCAAGTGCCCGAGCAACCGCGACGCGCTGCTGTTGTCCGCCGGAAAGCTGACTGGGCAAGTGTTTAGCACGATGCGCCATGCCGACACGCTCAAGGGCCGCAATGACAGCCATTTTACGCTGGATCGCGCTCAATCCGCGGTATGTAAGCGGCAGCTCGACGTTTTCATAAACAGTTAGATCGCCGATTAAATTAAAACTCTGGAAAATAAAACCGATCTCGCGGTTGCGAATGCGGGCCCGATCAGCAAACGAAAGGTTTGCCACCTCTGTGCCTTTTAGCGCGTAGCTTCCGGCCGAAGGAGTATCGAGCAACCCCAGGATCGACAACAACGTGGTCTTGCCGCAGCCTGACGGCCCGGCGATGGAGATATATTCGCCATCATGGATGTCGAGATGAACTCCCGAAACGGCGTGTGTCTCCACCTCGTCGGTGAGGAAAACCTTTCTGACATCGGTGAGCCGAATCAATGGAGTCGATCCGTTTGTTGCCGACGTCTGCATCGTTTGATTTGGAAGAAGTGAGGTTGTGGTCATCTGGTATTATTTTGAGGTGAGATGCGCCCGGAACCACGCTTGGATTCAAAAAATTTGATATTGCCCTTTACGGCAATGAATGGGCCCCGACTCACAGCGAGGTTGAGCTCCAAATTCACAGTCCGCAATTCGCAGGCCGAGGAAAAGCCGGGTTGCCGCGCGTGCAATGATCGGCCTGATTCGGCAGCGATGACGGCGGTTCGCGATTAACGCGGAAACGCTAAAGCCATTTCTTTACGCGCAGCCAAAGATCTTGGACGCCCGACTTCAAATCGCGGCAGAGATAAACGTGCGTTTGTCGCTCGAAAGGCATCGCCCACGGACTGCTTACAATCTGGCCCAAATCTTCGACTGAAGCGAATTGCTCGCGCTCATGTTGGTCATCTGTGTCGAGCACTAAAACGACGTCGCCGGTCCAATCCCGCGGTCCCCATAGAAAATAATTCTGGTGCCCGGAGATCGCCGGCGGCAGCCCAAATTTGGCTCCAAAGAAATCGATCGCTCCAGCCTCGCCGTAGTTTTGGCAGAAGATGCCAGCGCGTTTCCTGTCTTCGGGAGGCAGATGATTATAAACGTGCCCGACGGACCCAACCATTTCTGGCCAGCCAAATTGGTCGGCAAAAAGCTGTGGCAGCGGAGCCGTATGCGAGGTTTCAGTGCGGGGCAGCTCGAGACCGATTGCTCGCATATACGCAACGAGTTTACCGGGTGGCAAAATCGGCATCACAAGTGGGGCAAGTAGTACGCCAGTCGCGATGATAGCGACGAGTAACGCCGGCTTAAACCATCTGAATCGATTAGCGAAAACACGCTCGATGGCCACGCCTCCCGCTGCAAAAAGCATCGGATACGCCGGTGCGAGATAATAGCTTTTGCCGTGCAAAATGATGAATTCGGCGAGCAAAACAAGGTAGATAATTCCAAGCGCCATATACCGCCTGCCGTCGCGCGAACCAAATAACCAGATTAAGCCGGCGAGCCAGAGCGGAAGGGTTCCTGGGTTCATGAAAACAATCTGCTGCGCGATGAATTGTACTGGGCTTAGGGCGACGTTTTTGTCGCTGCGAGCAATATTGCTTAACAGCTCGTACGTTGGCCAATGATGCTGCGCCTGCCATAAAACGTTCGGCAAAGCGATGGCAAACGCGACCAAGCCACCAAACCAAATCCATTTTCCGGTGAAATGATGGCGCTCGGGCGTGAGCAGCAGCGCAACGAAAACGCCAACGGCGAAAAATGTCGTGGAATGTTTGTTTTCGAGGCCAAGTCCAATCAGAGCGCCGAACCAAAGCCAAAGGCTCGGTGAGCCACCATTGATGATGACGATCAGCAGGTAAATGCATCCCATCCAGAACAGCGGTTCAAATGCGTTCATGGAAAAGAAATTGCCGACAGCTAAATTGAACAAAGCGCAAAGTGAGCCGGCGCAGGCGAGCGCGATTGCCCAGGCTCGTCCGCCAAGGTCGCGCGCGATCAAACCTGTGAGTGCTACCGTCGCCGCGCCTGCCAGTGCCGGAAGAAGACGAATCGCAAACAGCGAGTTGCCAAGAAGAATCTCGCTCAATCGCAGAAGCAGAATCGACAATGGCGGTTGGTCAACATATCCAAAAGCGAGATGCCGACCGCAGGCGATGTAGTAGAGCTCATCGCGAAAATAACCATAGCGACCGTTTGTCAGGAGATGGACAAGAAGCGCTACCGCGCCAAAGGCCACTATTACACGTGTCGCGGCGCTAGAGCGCGTTCGATTCGGCGTCGCTTGAATTGTGTCGCGCATGAGATCAGGAAATTTTCTGGAGTACGCACGAGCAACTCGGCGCAGTGTGGTCTGATAATTTACTATTTACAATTCGGCGGATCGCTCACTTTTCCGCAAGAAGTGCGGAGCGCACAACTTCTTTTAAGCTAATCTGTGACATGAACGTGAAAGTTTATGGATGTAACCATATCGCCATCGAAGTGGACGACATTGAAAAGGCGGTGGCGTTTTACAAGGACGTTTTCAATCTCGAACAGATGAGTGGCGGCGAAGGCGACGCGTTTTTCAAATTGGGTGAACACCAGTTCCTCGCCATTTTCGAGGTGGAGAAAGTGCAACGCGCAAACGTTCGCCATTTCGGGTTCATGGTTCGCGATGAAGCACAGCTGGCGGAAGTTCGAAAGAAGCTCACAGAGAAATATAAACTAAAGCTGGAACCGCCGTTTCGCTGTGATTTTCGCGACCCGTGGGGCAACCGGATTCAGGTCGTCGATCTTCATGACGAATCGCTTGTCTGGCTGTTGCCGTATGGCGAAGTCCAGAAGGCCGGCATCAAATTCGATACGAAATAACAACGCAGTTCGTTCTCAAGAGCTGCACGATCCGTCCGTGGCGGTTGGATGACGCGGATTTGATCGCCAGGCACGCGAACAATCGGAAAGTCTGGCTCGGACTACGCGATCTCTTTCCGCACCCGTACACGATCCAGGACGCGCACAAATTCTTGCAGCGAGCGGTAAGCGATGAGCCCACAACCAAATTCTGCGTCGAGGTCAACGGCGGAGTTGTTGGGGGAATGGGCATCCACCTGGGGCAGGATGTGCATCGACATACTGCGACGCTGGGTTACTGGCTCGGCCAAGATTTCTGGGGACGCGGGATCATGACTGAAGCGGTCGCGGCTCTTACCGATTTCTGCTTCGACAATTTTTTGCTCCGCCGAATCTCGGCGGAGGTGTTTGCAAACAATCCAGCCTCGGCGCGCGTTCTAGAGAAAGCCGGATTCGTTTTTGAGGGGCGCCTCAAGAACCATGTGATCAAAGACGGAGACCTTCTCGATTCACTACTGTACGCCAAAACCAGGTAGGAGATTCGTTATCTAGCAGTGTGACCGTACATCGCACCGACTTCCCCGTGAACTTCATGATCGCCGTCCGATTTGCGAAGCATGGAGTCCGAGTCCTGTGAGACCTGCTGCGTGTCCGCACAGCCCGAAAGTAACGACGAAACCGAAATGAGAATTACAAAGGCACGCACAAGCACTTTTTCCATCTCGATCTTTTTGATACCCAAGTCAAAACTGCCGGGGCAGTTCGCAATGAATGCCCCTTTGAATTGCGCTACGGCGGCGAATGGATAAATGAGGAGTAAATCGGTAAGCAAATAATTGCATTACCATTGCTGGTGAATCCGCACCCAACGAAGAAAATGATTTCATTTATCGTTCCCGCATACAATGAAGAGCTAGAACTGTCTTCCACACTAGGAGCGATTCGCGCTGCAGTTTCCAATGTAGCGCAGGCTTTTGAAATCATCGTGGTTAATGATGCATCAACAGATGCGACACCAGAAATCGCCGAGCGCGCCGGTGCCCGAGTCGTCTCGATCCATCGGCGGCAAATCGCCGCTGCCCGAAACGCAGGCGCGCGCGTCGCCCGAGGTGAATACCTGTTTTTCATTGACGCCGACACCCAGATTGACCGGGTACATGTTGCAAAAGCGATGGCCCTTCTCGAAGCTGGATATACAGGCGGCAGCGCGCGAGGGGTGATGGATGGATTCATCCCGCTTTGGAGCCGCGTTTTTTTACGCGCGTTTTGCACGCTTTATTTCGGTCTCAATCTCGGCGCAGGCGCCTTTCTTTTCACAACACGACACAACTTCGAGGCAGCCGGCGGGTTTGATGAACAATACTTTGCCGGGGAAGAAGTCTACTTTAGCCTCGCGCTTAGAAAGCTTGGCCGTTTCAAGGTGCTGCGGGAACCCGTTCTGACGTCTGGAAGGAAATTGCGCATGTATTCGGCCAAAGAAATTCTTGGTACACTCTTTATGATGATCCTCGGCGGACCCCGCATGGCGAGGTCACGAGCGAGGTTACATCTCTGGTACGAAGGAAAACGAGAGATAAATTCGGCGTAGGAATGAGAGGGGATCCTGCCGCGCGGGTTTTCAGGGCGCGCCGGTTGCCAAAATGCGGTCTTCGTCTACATTAGCGCCTTCGTTATGGCAGAGAGCAACCAAACGGCGGATCTCAAGGACTTCCAGTTGCATGAAAAAGACACCGGCAGCGCAGATGTGCAGGTCGCACTTCTCACCCGCCGAATCGAACATTTGACTGAGCACCTCAAGACCAACCGCAAAGACCATTCTTCGCGACGCGGCCTGCTTAAAATGGTCGCGCATCGCCGGAGTCTGCTCGATTATTTGAGCAAAACAAAAACCGATCGTTACAAAACACTGATCGACAAACTGAACCTGCGCAAATAACGCGGCACGCGTTCAGGCTCACTCGTTTGAACTGCTCGAAGGCGTAACTAAATTAAGAACAAAAGATAACAAGCAGTTCCAGGTGCAGTAATCACCTTGGATTTTAGGTTTTAGTTTCGGATCGTGGCGCTCGCGGCGGCGAGCGATCCCCGTGCGGGTTTAAAACCTACAGTCAGGGTGACCCACCTGGAATCGCACATCCAGGAAAAGTAAGATGCAACAAAAGGTCACGGCCCAAATTGGGGCCACTCCAATATCAATTGAAACCGGTAAAATCGCCAGACTCGCCGACGGAGCAGTCGTCGTCGCGTGCGGTGACACGATGGTGCTCGTCAGTGCCGTCTCAGCGACCGCCGTCAAAGAAGGCCAGGATTTTTTCCCTCTGACAGTCGATTATCGCGAAAAAGCAGCAGCAGCCGGAAAATTTCCGGGCGGCTACTTCAAGCGTGAGGGACGTCCTACGGAAAAGGAAACGCTCACGTCACGTATGATCGATCGGCCGCTGCGGCCGCTGTTTCCGCAGGGATATTTTTACGACACGCAGATCATTTCGATTTTGCTAAGCGCCGACGGTGAAAATGATCCTGACATTCTCGCGATTAACGGCGCATCCGCTGCGTTGTCCGTTTCGGATATTCCGTTTGCCGGCCCAATCGGTGCTGTGCGGGTCGCCCGGGTGAATGGCGAGCTTGTCGCGAATCCAACGCACGCGGAGCGCGCAGATAGCGATCTGGATCTTATCTATGTCGGCACTGAAAACGATGTGATCATGATTGAGGGCTCGGCCAAGGAATTGCCGGAAGACGAATTCATCAAAGCACTCGAGTTCGCGCACGGGCACGCGCGCGAGATGATTCGGGTTCAAAAGGAATTGGCTGCGATGGCGGGCAAGCCCAAGCGCGAGCCGCAGTTGATTCAGGTGAACCAGGATTTACTCGATATTGCTTACCGCGTTGCGGGTGACCGTATCGAAGGGGTGCTTTACACCGAAGGCAAGACGGCTCGTGCCAAAGCGGTCGATGCATTGCGCGAAGAAGTGAAAACGGCGATTCTCGAGAAACATCCGGAGGCCGATCCTTTCGCTATCTCGCAAGCGTTCGATTATGTGCAGAAGAAGGCGTTCCGCGTCAGCATTTTGGAGAAACAGAAGCGTGTTGATGGTCGCGGCTACCAGGATTTACGACCTATCAGTTGCGAGGTGAGTTTCCTGCCGCGCGCGCATGGGTCCGCCGTTTTTCAGAGAGGCGAAACTCAAGCGGTTGCCCTTGCTACGCTGGCTCCGATCGAGGAGGCGCAGATGCTGGACGCTTATGGCGGTGGCGAACAATCGAAGCGGTTCATTCTGCATTACAACTTTCCGCCGTTCAGTGTAGGCGAAACGGGGCGAACAGGCGGCCCCGGCCGGCGCGAAATCGGTCATGGCGCACTGGCGGAGCGCTCGCTGGAACCGGTTGTGCCAAATGAAAATGATTTTCGTTACGCCATCCGCATCTCGAGCGAGATCATGGAATCAAACGGATCTACCTCGATGGCCAGCGTATGCGCGGGGACGCTTGCGCTCATGGATGCTGGTGTGCCCGTGAAAACACCGGTTGCCGGAATTTCGATCGGGCTGGTGACTGAGTCTGGCGACGGGCAATCTCCTTCGGGCGGGAAACGCTATGAATTACTGACCGACATCATCGGTTCGGAGGATCATTTTGGCGATATGGATTTCAAACTTTGTGGAACGGACGCGGGCGTCACCGGTTTCCAGTTGGACCTGAAACTCCCTGGCATCAGCCATAAGACCATGGCAGAAGCGATCCAACGCGCGAAAGAGGCGCGCACGAAAATTCTCGATATCATGCGGGGCTCGCTGGACAAGCCAAGGTCGGAATTGTCGAAGTACGCACCGCGAATCGAGACGATCAAGATTAACCCGGAAAAAATTGGAGCGCTCATTGGCCCCGGCGGCAAGACCATCAAGGGAATTGTCGCAGAGACCGGCGCCGAAATTAATATCGAGGACGACGGCTCGGTGCATATCTACGCTACAAGCGGTGAAAGCATGGCGCGTGCAAAGGAAATCATTGGCGGCATGACTCGCGAGATTGAAATTGGCCAGACATATCAGGGACGCGTGGTCTCGACGAAGGAATTCGGCGCGTTTGTCGAGGTGTTCCCGGGTAGAGATGGGCTGGTCCACATTTCCGAGCTTGCGGATTTTCGCGTGAAACGGACCGAAGACGTTGCAAAAGTTGGCGACATTATTTGGGTCAAGTGCATTGGCATTGACGACAAGGGTCGCGTAAAGCTTTCGCGCAAGGCCGCACTGAAGGAACGGGCGGAGAAAGAAACAGGGCAGGCGGCATAGCCGGGAAGGGTCGTTGATCCTCAAGTTCGCGCGCAACGATCACCGATTTCCAAGCGAGGTTCGTCGCCGAGTCGACGTGCCGCCGCTGAATGGCCTCTATCTTCTGCAAACAATTGCCGATGATGAATTGATCGCGCGGTGGATTCGTCCTATGGCGAAGAGGTGGGTTGCGCTACACTAAGGAACCGAGCCTCCATGATTACCCCCACGCGACTTTCCTATGCTGTCCTCGCTGCCACAATCATTCTTGTCGGTCTTCTGCATCTTGGTGCGCCGCTGCTCGTTGTTCTATTTTCCTATTTTGCATTGCGCCAACTTTATTTTTTCACAAAAAGAAAGTGGCTGGCCCTAATCTTGTTTGGCGTTGTCGTAGCTGGAATTGCCACCGCAGCGGTCTTTCTTACTCGAGCCGCGGTCCTGGCGTTGCCGGATGTGGCTGACACCTCGATTCCCCCAGCCAGCGCCTGGGCTCAAAAGCGGCAGATTGAGTTGCCTTTCACCGATTTTGAAAGCCTCAGGCAGGTGGGGATCGACACACTTCGGCAGGAGGCACATTACCTGCGAAATGTCGCTCATTTTGCCAAAAGCATGACGGCGGTGCTGGTTTTCTGCGTACTAGGAATCGTCGCAGCGGGGAGCCTGTTTTTCAAAACCGGCCTCGACCCATACCGGGCAACGCATCGCGTAAAGAACAATCTCTATTCGATTTGCTGCGACGAAGTTTCGACGCGATTCCGCGATTTTTATCGCAGCTTTGCCACCGTCATGGGGGCACAGATTACAATCTCATTAATCAATACGGGCTTGACGTCGATTTTCATCGTCGCAGTTGGAATGCCACACGCACCCTTGCTTATCGCGGTCACGTTTCTGTGTGGCCTTGTTCCAATTGTCGGCAACCTGATAAGCAATTCAGTCATTGTGTTTGTTGCTTTGACGGTTTCCTTGAAGCTGGCAATTTTTGCACTCGTGTTTTTGGTTCTGATTCACAAGCTGGAATATTTTCTAAACAGCAAGATCATTGGCGACCGCATTCGGAACCCGGTTTGGTTGACCTTGATCGCGCTGATTCTCGGCGAGAGACTCATGGGCATCCCGGGCTTGATTCTCGCGCCAGTGGTATTGAATTATCTGCGCGTGGAAATGCTGACTGTCGAAGTACGGCCCGCACAGGAAAAAGTTGAATTCGTCGAATCGTCCGCTCGGGAGAGCTTTCGGAGTTAAGCCAACAAAGGACGTTCCCGTTTTATTGGTTTAATTCGTAATTGTTCGGCGCTGCGACCTGCATCATGAAAGCCGGTTTCCTTGAGAAACTAATTGAGCGACTCGGACGCATCGGGCCGGAAGAAGTCCAAAATTACTTTCTGCGTCTCGCTCAGGAGAAAGGTTTTCTCGAAACGGTTTTCAACGCGATCCACGAAGGCATCATTGTGACCGATTCAAGCGGTCGAGTCAGTTATTTGAATGATGCCGCCTGCAAATTGTTTGGACTGGAAGCCGCAGACGCCATTGGCAAACGCCTGGACGAACGTGTTCGAGGCCTCGATTGGAGATCGCTCACACAAAGCGGCGGACCACTCAGCCGTGATATGGAGATTTTCTATCCGGAAAATCGCTTCATCAATTTTTA
This sequence comes from Candidatus Udaeobacter sp., assembly GCA_036558805.1. Lineage (GTDB taxonomy): Bacteria > Verrucomicrobiota > Verrucomicrobiia > Chthoniobacterales > UBA10450 > Udaeobacter. The sequence goes on along the minus strand of DATBEX010000127.1, from coordinate 6,920 downwards.
CATCGTGCCGCTGATGATCGAATCACGGGATTCTGTAGGCGGAATCGGTGATTCCGCCCGGCCGGGATCGACGATCCCGGCTACAGGGCAGGCAGTCGGACACGTCATGATCTTGCGCGACATCACCGAGAGCCGGCGAAGCGCGCAGCAAACCATCGAATCAGAGCGGTTGAATGCACTTACGTTGCTAGCGGCAGGCTTAGCGCATGAAATCGGCAATCCGCTCAATTCGCTGCACATCCATTTGCAATTGATGGAGCGGAAGGCGCAAGAACTGAACCATAACGCCAAGGCGGAACTTCAACAATCGATCGGCGTCGCGCGTTCGGAAGTCCGCCGCCTGGATTCCATTGTCACTCAGTTTTTGCGAGCGATCCGGCCGTCGCAGCCGCGGCTTAATCAGGAGAACGTGAACACAGTCGTTGAGGAAGCCGTTCGCTTTTTCACTCCAGAAATTCAAGACCGCGACATGGTCGTCGAACAAGAACTACGCGCGGACCTGCCTTTGCTTCAATTGGACCACGAGCAGATGAAGCAGGCATTTTATAACGTGATCAAAAACAGTATCGAATCCATGAGCCGCCATGGCATCCTGCGTATTCGAACAAACCGGGACGATACGCACGTGACCGTCAGTTTCACCGATACGGGCGGAGGAATGTCGGCAGAAAGCTTGAGCCGCGTATTCGAGCCCTATTTCACGACCAAACCGTCCGGCACCGGCCTTGGATTGCTCATCGTTCGCCGCATTGTTCGCGAGCATGGAGGGGAACTCTCCATTGAGAGTAGCGAGGGCAAAGGTGTCACGCTTACAATTCGGTTGCCGTACGTCGATAAGCGGATTCGAATGTTGGAAGCCGGCAAAAGTAAGCTGCATTGAGCTTGAGCGAACGCTTTTAATCGCCGCGAAATCCCCTTTTCAACCAGCTTTCGAACTGGCGGAACAGGAAAAATAATCGCAAGTGCTGCGATCCAGATAATTACTTTTGTTTGCAACGCTCAAAAGTTACATCGTCGCAAACTCAACGAATGCCCGTCGTAACTTTCTTGGCCTTTTTAGCGAATCACACAGCCTTGCCAGTCATTCCCAGTCGCGAAAAGAGAAATGCGTAAATGTCGGCCAGTTGTTTGATGCGTTCGTTCAACGCAGTGCCAATGCCGTGACCTGCGCTGGAGCTCGTCCGCAATAGAATCGGGTTCTCGGATTTATTCGCTTCATCCAATCGTGCGACCATTTTCCGCGAATGATACGGCGCAACTCGCCCGTCATTGGCGCCGGTCATCATGAGAATGGAAGGATACTTCGTTCCATCTACAACGTGATGGTACGGCGAATACGCATAAAGCGCCTTGAATTGTTCGGGATTTTTAACGGTACCGAATTCGGTCACATTGAACGCGCCATTCGGGGCAAGCTCGACCCGTAACATATCGTAAATGCCCACCTGAGATACAACAGCCCGCATTAGATCGGGATGCTGGGTGATCATTGCGCCCATCAAAAGGCCGCCATTGCTGCCGCCCTGGATCGCAAGCTTTTCAGGGCGCGTAAATTTCTCTTTGATCAAATAGTCCGCCGCAGCAGCAAAATCGTCGAACACGTTTTGCTTTTTCGTAAGATTGCCAGCCTTGTGCCAGTCTTCACCGAACTCGCCACCACCTCGAATATTTGCCACCACATACACGCCGCCACGATCAAACCAAAGGCGCCGCGTGAAATCGAATCTCGGTGACATACTGAGTCCGTAGCCGCCGTATCCGTAAAGTAGCGTCGGGTTCTGCCCGTCTCGTCTCATTCCTTTTCGGAAAATGATGTTGAGGGGAATTTTTGTTCCATCCTTGGAGGTCGCGAATTCGCGTGTCACTTCGATGTCGGCAAATGAAACTGGCGACGTCTCACGAAGCGCCGTTTTCACCGGCTCGGTCTTCTCCTTCGAAAAATGAAACCATGTCGCCGGCTCTGTATAACTCTCAATGCAAAACAAGAGAGAATTGTCATCGATCGCGACCATCTCCAGAACAGCGGATATTCTTGGAATAGAAACGGTTTTCGCGTTTTTGCCGTCCAAGTCGAAGCGGCGGATTTGGGATGGACCGCCAAGCAAATCGCCAACGTAGAGCGCATCAGCTGTGGGCACGATCCGTTGGATTACCGGCTCGCCAGTCGGAACTATCTCAACGGCCTTGCTTAACTCAGGCGTTTCGAGCGGCAGACGGAGAACTTTTCCTCGTGGCGCGGCGTTGCGGGAAAGAAGATACAGCGCGTTATCGCGCCCGAGGCGGGCCGCTTTGATCTGATCGCTGAATTGTGTGATCTGCTTCCAAGCTTTGTCTGGTTCGAGCAGATAATGCGCGAAATCGCCGCCGTCCCCATTGGCAACGGTTGCGAGAATGTGTCGGCCATCACTCGAAGCTTCCAGAACAATCTCCGCGATCCGCGGGAAGTCTTTTCCGATCGAGTAGGTATCTTTCGTGTCGGGCGTACCTAGCGTGTGAAAATAGACCTGCTGATAAAAATTCAGATCGGCTTCGGGCCGTTCACCTGACCTGGGAAATCGTGTGTAATAGATTCCCGTACCGTCGGAGTTCCACGCCGCGCTACCGCCTGCCGTCGGATATTGGACGCGGGCTATGGTATCCGGTAACGCTCTGCCGGTGGCGGTCTCGTAAAAGTGAAGCGTGCCATCTTCACTTCCGCCTTTGGAAAGCGACACGGCTACGTATTTGCCATCCAACGAAGGAACAAACCAATCGATCGCGGTCGTGCCTTTGGAGTCCAACACGTTCGGATCAAGCACCACTTTTTCCGACTTGAGATCGTTGGCCGAGGTGAGTGTGACCAGTAATGGCTGTTGCCTTGGCGGTTGGAATTTCATCGCGAACAACAGCCCTGGTCGCGAAACAAGGGCGAAATAGTTGGGCGAAGTTTTTGCGTACCACTCCGCCAATTGTTTTTCGATGGCCGCCCGTTCCGGCAGCTGATCGAGATACTGCCGGGCGCGCTGATTCTGTGCGTCCGACCATGCCTTTACATCCGGCTCATCGTCCTTCTCGAGCCACTGATATGGATCCCTTACAATGACTCCCTGGTACTCGGTCGAAACAGGTTTCCTGGGAGTTCCCGGTGCCGGTTCAGCAGCGGGCAGATCAAGCGCAGTCGTTACAATAGCGGCAACAACGAAGAGAAAGCGATTGGTTTTCATGGCGCGAAACTTAGCAGAAATGTTGAGAAGCGAATGACAGGCAAGGCCACTGATTCGTAAACACTACAACTGGACCCGATTTAACTATTTAACCTTTCAACGGCGTAACGTGGCAGAAGCCATTCGTCAGTCAGGTTTCTTGCTTTTTTGATCAATGGCGATTCGTGCGTGCTCATTTTTGCCACCGCTCATTTCTGCAGATCGCGGAGGTGCACCGCCGGGCATCGAAACAGCGTATCTGGGATCTTTAACCTGGTTGCGGAGCGCTGTGAACAGTTTTGTGATTCCCGTCAAGCTTATGCGATTGGCAAGGAAAGACGGGATGAAGCCACCGCTGTCGGTGTAAATGAAATAAGTGGCGCGAGTTTTCATCGCGCCATCGGGTTCGAGCACCCATTTGCCTTCGCAAATTTTTACGCGCACGACGCCTTTCTTTTCTGGCGGCCCGAGTTCGTTCGCAGGGGACCAATGACTGGTGAAAACCAAACCATCAGTGCCGGGCGACGATTTCTTCCAGACACGCAAAGTGTAATCGCGGTCTGCGCAAATTTTTGGCGAAAGCCTCTGATACCCAACGATCGAATCGCCATCCCGTTTGATTAGACGGCACTCCGTCATGTAGGGCATAAACTTTGGATAATTTTGGAAATCATCGATCACTGCAGAGACAGTATGGGTCGGCGCGTCAATTGAGCCAACGGCTTTGAATTCCTTGAGAGGCGACCCTGGACGCAGGCGGCTATAGATCACGACGTCTTTTTCTCGAGCGGACAGTTTCCAGTAATCGTCCGTGCTAATGGACTCTTCGGCAGCGAAGGCGGTCGGGCGACCAGCGAGAAAAATGAACATCAGGCCATGGAAAATTCGCTGATGCATCGGCGGCGAGGATACATCATTTCCGTCGCATAGCTATATTTCTTTGGCCGTGTTAGTTGACAGCAGGTTACGGTGTCACTGGAGTGCACACTTGATACTGAAGAAAAATCCAGCATCTAGCATCTGGTATCCAGCATCGCCAATGAACGTACAGCCAACCATCCTCGTTGTTGATGACGAGAAGCATACTCGCGGTGGGCTGCGAAGTTTGCTTGAGAACGATTACGATGTCTACGTAGCTCCGGATATAGCGGGCGCGATAAACGTGCTTGAGCGCGAGCAAATCGACGTCCTTCTCACCGACCTGCGTCTCGGTAGCGACGATGGAATGACCTTGATTGATCGTGCGCTTAAAATGCCACGGCCCCCTGTCTGCATCATGATGACGGCCTACGGCTCTGTCGATGTGGCGGTGGAAGCGATGAAACGCGGCGCCTATGATTTTGTGACCAAGCCGCTCAATCTCGACAAAGTCGAGCTGCTGATCGCCCGCGCGGTGCAGGGCCGCAAACTCGAACAGGAAAATCGCGCGCTTCGGGAACAGGTGGATGAGCGTTACGGTCTTGAGAACATTTTGGGAGACTCAGCCGCGTTGCATGAAGTGCTCGACACGATTCGCCAGGTTGCGCCCTCATCTGCGAATGTGCTGATCGAAGGGGAGAGCGGAACAGGCAAGGAGCTGGCTGCGCATGCGATTCATAATTTGAGCCGGCGCAACAAAGCTAAATTTGTGGCGGTGCATTGCGCAGCGCTTTCTCCACAACTTCTGGAGAGCGAGTTATTCGGTCATGAGAAAGGTGCGTTCACAGGCGCGTATGAACGGCGCATTGGGCGCTTCGAACAAGCCAACGGCGGCACGATTTTCCTCGACGAAGTCGCTGAAATCGACCCAAGCACCCAGGTCAAGTTACTGCGGGTGATGAGCGAGGATCGCTCCTTTGAACGCGTCGGCGGCAATCAAACGTTGCACGCGGATGTGCGAATCATTGCGGCCACAAACAAGAATCTCGAACGGTTAGTGCGCGAAGGAGAGTTCCGCGACGATCTCTATTTTCGTCTGAACGTGGTGCGGATCACAATGCCGCCGTTGCGGGAACGGAAAGAGGATATCCCGATTTTGGTCCAGGGATTTTTGCGCCACTTCTGCAATGTAAATGACAAACCTCTCCTTGATCTGGCCCCGGACGCAATGGACGCGCTGCTGATCTATGAATGGCCGGGAAACGTTCGCGAGCTGCGCACTGCCATAGAACACGGCGTTGTGATGGCGACGGGCCCAAAAATCGCATTGCGCGATTTGCCGATGGCCGTGCGGCAGGCAGCAAAGGCAAAGTTGCCAAATGGTATTTCAACCGATGCTTTCGAGAAAAAGGCGAATCCGCTCGATCTGCATGAGATCGAACGAAAATTGATTGCCCAGGCGCTTGGTGCCACGAAGGGTAACGTCACCGCGGCCGCCAAAAAACTCGGTATCAGCCGCCGCACCCTGCATCGAAAAATTAATGAAATGAACGCGGCGAAAGCGGAAACGGAAATCGAGGGCAATCAAAAATAATGTTTTAAAGCTCTTGACGACCTGTGAGCCAGCGCATCGCAACCGAGTCGAACGCCGGTTGCGATGCCCGGAACACACGTGCAATCTCTACCGCCTAGCGGTGCGAGTTGACACCTGAGATGGTTCCCTGCCACGGCAAGACAAAGCTTTTCGCGACAAAGTTCACCTGCCCGTACAGAGTGAACATTCCGCTAGCGTGCCGAAAACGACCGGTGCCGCCTGTGATGATCGCGGTTTCCACATTGTAAAATACTCCCTGCGTCGCCGTCGGGATTAGTTGCCCTAAGAAAGGCCCCGAGATTGTATCACCGTTCGCCGCAGTCCACTGAAAACTGCCGGTGTAGCTTCCATCACAGACGTTTGGGATAAAGTTTGCGGTACCGGTAAAATTTCCCAAAAACGTCGCATTTCCGGAATTGGGTACGAAGAAATTGAAAACGCAACCGCCACTGCCGGGGACCGGAGGACCCAAGTCATCGGGAATGGTACCTGAAACAGTCCCGATGAAGGCTTGGTTGTCATTGTGGTCGTCGGCTAATGCCGAAGTGGGTGTTAGGGGGAATACAGCCGCGGAGCAAATGAGCAGCAGCGGGATCACTAGTCCTGCTGTTGCCTTGAACTGAATGTTTCGAATTTTCATTAACTAATTTCCTTTCGTTGTTTTGTTTTTTTCGCTCCTGGTCATGGCCGCCTTTGCCAAGGCTCTAGTGTGCTATGCAGGAGCGATTTCTGGCGATTCACCGGTGTACTGCAGAAAATCCCGCGTGATATAACGCGGAAACTTCGTTTTTTTGAAGAACCCGCCTCGGTTCCTCTCGGTGAGTCCCGCCCGCGGCAAATCAGTTCGTTAGTTAGCCTTCGCGGAAGGAACCACGCTGCTGTGGCCGTTGTAGTGTGACCGCTCCGTTTTTATTTAACTAAATAGACGGCTGCTCAATCTTTCTGAGCCTTGTATTAGTTAGTTAGATTTTGGCTCGAGAGAGGCTACGATTTTCTCGAAGCGCGGATCCTCGCGTAACGAATCCCAGAACGACAGAAGTTTCAATTGCCCGTAGCTGATTGAACCAGGTCGATTAGCCACAATGGCAAGCTGTTCGCAGGCGAGGTCTTTATCGCCAACCCACGCAGCGATTACCGCGAGGTATTTAATTATTTCCGCGCCGCCGACTGCATCTTTTTCGAGAGGAAGAAGCTCGACTGCTCGCCGACCTTCGCGAAGCGCTTCTTCCTTCCGTCCGAGACCGGCGTCAGTCAAACCAAGCACGCAAACCGCGGGGCCGTAATTT
>DATBEX010000126.1:0-39817 GCA_036558805.1 Candidatus Udaeobacter sp. | reverse complement strand
AGGATTATTCGTTCGTAAACATCGCCGCGGAATATGACGTTACACCACACTTCTCGGTGTTCGGGCGAATCGACAATTTGACGAACGAACACTACTCGGAAGTGTTCGGTTTTCCCAACCTCGGCCGCACCGCGTATGGAGGGGTGAAAATCCTCTTCTAGTCGCTCTTGTCATTCGAGCCAAGTCGAGGAATCTCTTGATGGCTGGAAGCAAGAACTTCGGCGTGGAAAATGAACCCTCTTTACATCGTCATCGGCACACTCGCAGCAGGCCTGCTTGTTGCAATCATCTTATTGCTGACCCGGCGCAGCGGATCTGCTGAGAGCGGTGTGGCGGCGAAGATCGAGTTGCTCGAACGTGCTCAAGAGCGAAGCGAGAGGATGCTTCGCGAAGAAATGGCTCGTAGTCGCGAAGAAGGCGCGACAGCCGCGAAAACGCAACGTGAAGAATTGACGAAGTCTCTCGAAGGCGTGCGTTCGATTGTCGATTTGCGCTTGAAGCAGTTGCAGGAGGATAACTCGAACCAAATAGACAAGATGCGGGCTACAGTTGACGAAAAATTGCAGGGCACGCTCGAGAAACGTCTTGGCGAATCGTTCAAACTGGTGAGCGATCGACTTGAGCAGGTGCATCAGGGTCTTGGCGCGATGCAGCAACTGGCTAGCGACGTGGGCGGCTTGCAGCGGGTGCTTACGAACGTGAAAACGCGCGGTGGCTGGAGCGAATGGCAGCTTGGTGTGTTGTTGGAGGAAATGCTGACACCCGAGCAGTTCGCTAAAAACATGAAGACGCGCGACGACACCGATGAGCGTGTCGAGTTTGCGATCAAGCTGCCGGGCGATGAAAACGGCGCGCCGGTCTGGTTGCCAATTGATGCGAAATTCCCAATGGAACATTACCAGCGCTTGACCACTGCCCAGGAAACCGGGGATTCCTCAGCGGTGGAAGCGGCGATGAAAACTCTGGAGACGCAGTTGAAGCGCTGCGCAAAGGATATTTGCGAGAAATACATTAATCCACCAAAGACGACGGATTTTGCTCTCTTGTTTTTGCCAAGCGAAGGACTTTACGCGGAAGCGATTCGTCGGGTGGGGTTGGTCCAAAACGTGCAGCGCGATTGTCGGGTAACTTTCGTCGGACCGACTACGCTGGCTGCCTTGCTCAATAGTTTGCAAATGGGTTTTCGCACGCTCGCGATCCAAAGGCGCTCAAGTGAGGTCTGGAACTTGCTGGCGACAGTAAAAACGGAGTTTGGGAAATTCGGTGAAGCGTTAACGAAGGTAAAAGATAAGTTGGACCAGGCTTCGAGTGATATGGACAAAGTCGCAGTGCGCTCTCGCGCCATCACCAAGCAGCTTAACAAAGTCGAGGAATTGCCGTCGAATCCGCAGCCGATGCTGACAGATCTGTTGCCAAACGAGAACGACGACCGGCTCGCCGATTAGAGCATATCGGAGCGATTATTGTGAAGACAGCGTTGATCACGGGCGCAAATAAGGGGATTGGCTACGAGGTAGCGCGTCAGCTCGCCGGACAAGGGTTTCAAGTTTTCGTCGGTGCGCGGAGCCGGGATGCGGGTCGCAAAGCCGCGAATCAGATTGCGAAGAAAAGCGGGAAGGCGATCTTTCTGGAGATCGATGTTGCAGATGACGTCAGCGTCACTGCCGCCGCGCGCGAGTTTGCCAGAGCCGCCGATCATTTGGACGTACTCGTGAATAACGCAGGGATCATTGTTGATGGAGACAATGCAATTCTGGAAATCAGCGACGAGCAGTTGCGAAAGACGCTCCAAACAAATACCATCGGTGCCTTGCGCGTAACACGCGCCTTCGTGCCGTTGCTTAGGAAGAGCAAAGCGCCGCGCGTGATCAATGTTTCCAGTGGCGGCGGTCAGTTGACTGGCGGCGCCGACGGTTGGTCGCCTGCCTACTGTATTTCAAAAACTGCGCTCAACGGAGTTACCACACAACTCGCAGCCGCGTTGCCGAACTTTGCCGTGAATTCAGTCTGCCCCGGGTGGGTACGCACGGATATGGGCGGGAAAGGCGCTGCTCGCTCGGTGGAGGAAGGCGCGGACGCCATTGTATGGCTTGCTACCAGTGCGCCGCAGAAGCTGACCGGGAAATTCTTGCGTGATCGCAAAGAGATTCCGTGGTAACTCACGTTGTAGCCGCTTCGCTCTGCAAAGCTGACGCTAACTCACTAGACAGACTACTGCGAGGCCGCCCACATATAGCGCGATGATACCGCCGACGAGGATCGATTGCGAGCAGGAGCAAGAGAAAGAGTCACAATACCTGGTCCCATTTGCTCTGATCTTTGAGCATGATTTCGCGGAGGAGGCGAATGGGCGGCATACCGTGATTGAGCAGCTCGTTGTGGAATTTTTGAAGTGAGAAGTCGTCGGCCTGCTGCGCCTTGTAATCGTCGCGCAATTTCAGAATCTCCAGTTTACCCAGCGTATAATTGAAATACCCGGGATCAAACGTACCTCGCATCGCTTCCTGACGTGCTGGTTTTTCCTCATAATAGCAGTTGTCCTGGAAAAATTTGGTCGCTTCATCGATTGACATCTTCTGCGTGTGCATTTTGATCGAGACACACAACCGGCATAGGCGAAGCAACGCTTCGTCGGCCTGAGCCATCCGATATTTCGCCGCGCGCTTCGCGTCGTCTTCGCTGGGGGTAGATTCATTTGAACTGCCGTAGCCTTCGTCGAGCATCATTTTTTCGCAGTAATGCGCCCAACCTTCGACGAACGCATAACTGCCGAAAATTTCTTCAACTTTCGTTGCCGGCGATGCATTCAGGTGCAGGAACTGCACATAGTGACCCGGGTAAGCTTCGTGGATTGAGACGACGTCAGAAGTGTAATAATTGAAGGCAGTGAGCCATTCTTCTTTTTGTTTCTCCGGCCAGTCGTTCTCGGCAGGGGTGACGTAGTAATAGGCCTCGTTGGCGCGTTTCTCGAACGGACCGGGTGTGTCCATTGAAGCAAACGAGGTGGCGCGAAGATATTGGGGCGTCTCCTTTACCTTCGCTCGAACATCAGATGGGATACTGACCAAATGACGGTTTAAAACGTATTTGCGAATCTTGTCGAGGTCTTTGGCCACATCAGGGATGAGATTTTGCGACGTTGGATGTTCGCTCTGGATTTGCTTGAAAACGTCGATTGGAGATTTGTTCGGGTCGATTTTCTTTGCTGCTTCGGCGAACGCTGCTTGTTCGGCTTTTAATTGTTCCATTCCAATCTCGAGGATTTTCTGCGGAGAAAGATCGACCAATTCTGTCTGCGCGAGGAAGCGCCTGAATTTTTCTTCGCCCAAGGCGAAATCCATGGAGGCTTTCGGGAGTTTCTCGCGCTCCAGCCATGTTGCATAATCATTAAGCGCGCTGGCGGCTTTGCGATTGGACTCGTGAAAGGCGACGCGAAGCTGTTCGTCCTTTAGATTGCCGACGGCGGCAACGAGATCTTTCTTCAGGAAATCGGCGGTGCCTTTTGCGATCTGAATCGCGAGCTCCACATACGGCTTCGGAAGGACATCACTGAGGTTGGTTTTAGCCGCGATAAGGATATTGGGGATTTGAGATTCGATCGCGACCAAGCTGCGAACGCGATCTTCCAGCGGCGCGAAATTCCGCTTGATATAGACATTCACATCGGCAGCGCGCGCATAAACCATGGGGTTTCGCTCAAAGATCGACATGTCCTGCATTTCAAAGAGATCTTTCTTCACTGCAGTCTGCAGAATTCGCAGATCGATGGATTGGCGAGGACTCAGTTTGCCCGGATCGAACTTGCTCAGCCGATCATCGAATCGGCGTAGCCGGGAAAGCTCGGCGTCGAGCGCGAGACGGCTATAGTCGGTAATCTTACCGTCATATTCGTGGAGTCCGAGGGCGGTGCCTTCCAGCGGGTGAGCGCCCAGGTAACCTTTGATGTATTCCTCAGCCACGGCTTCGTACTCGCCGTCTTCTGTTTCCGCGGCGAAACTCGGGACGTTTTTGAGAGAAAGGTACGCCACCGGAAGCACGAGCAGGAGCGCAAAGAAGCGTCTGTTCGAGAGTTTGATTGGTCTCATGTTTTGGTCACGGGGCTGTTTCGCAGCGAGGCGGCTACGGCAGCTCGGGATAAGTGAGAACGAGACAGCCTTAAGGCTAAGGATTGGTTTCATCTGCAGCGCAAAGTTAAGACAACGGTTTGCGTTGGATGTTGCCAAAAATTCCCCGTGAGCGATGGTGAGCCAGTCGTCAAACCGGGTCGAAGTATGAGGAGATTCATGATTTTGCCGTTGTTGGCTTGTCTCTTGCTCGGGGCTACCTCCGCTGTATTCGCGCAGGAAGCGGAGCCGGCAAAGAGTGAAGAGGATAACGGCTACGCGCAAATCTCAATTTTCGCAAAAGCCCTCGAACTGATTCGACAGGACTACGTGGATGCGAACAAGACGAGCTACCACGATCTCATCGACGCAGCGATGAAGGGGATGCTTTCCTCATTGGATCCGCACAGCCAGTTCATGGATCCGGACGATTTCCGCGACATGCAGGACGATACGCGCAGTCGTTTCAATGGGCTCGGCATTGAAGTTTCGATGAAAAATGGTCTGCCGACGGTGATTACGGCGATGGAGGACACACCTGCCGCCAAGGCCGGAATCCTTTCCGGCGACCAGATATTGCGAATTAATGGGATCTCGACCGAAAGAATGGATCTGCAGGACGCCATCAATGTGTTGCGCGGGCCCCCTGGGGCAAAAATAACCCTTACGTTGCTGCGACCTTCGACCAAGGAAATCAAGGAATGCACGCTGCAACGTGCGGAGATCAAAATCCAAAGTGTCAAGGGAGCACGATTGCTTGATCCGGAGCTGACCGGCCCATTCAAGATCGGTTATGTTCGTTTGGTACAGTTCAACGAGCCGACCGCTGACGAACTGTCGAAAGCGCTCGATGACTTGCAGAAACAAGGGATGCAGGCGCTCGTGCTCGATCTCCGGAACAATCCAGGTGGGCTGCTGAACAGCGCGGTAGATGTCTGCGCGCAATTCCTGCCGCCTAATACCAAAGTCGTTTCAACGCAGGGCCGCGTCGCTTCTCAACAACATGATTATTCAACTTCCGGTGTAAAGAAGGAGCGCCCGAATTTTCCAATGGTTGTATTGATCAACGAAGGCAGCGCAAGCGGAGCCGAGATCGTTGCCGGAGCGCTGAAGGATTTGCATCGAGCGGTGCTGGTCGGCGAAACAACCTTTGGAAAAGGTTCCGTGCAGAACGTCTTGCAATTGCCAGACGGCTCCGCAGTGCGTTTCACGACAGCCAAATACTATACGCCAGGCAAACAGGTCATTCAGGGCAATGGGGTCACGCCGAATATTCGTGTTGGCACGACTGCCGAGCAGGAGCGTTCCCTTTTCGCTCTGCGCAGTGCGGGAAATACGAAACCCGACGATGAGAACAGCATTATCAAAACAAGAGACCCGCAAATGCTACGGGCAATCGACGCGCTAAAAGGTGTCATGATTTACGCCCAGGAAAACGCGCCAAAAGCGAAAGCAGTAAAGAAGTGATTGCGGGGGGCGCCTGTGCCAAGCGCCTCGCTTCCGGTCAGCGGTTGGCACAACCGCCGCTACACCAATGAAAACCGTCCTCGCCCTCGAGACCTCTTGTGACGAAACCGGCGTTGCGATCTTGCGCGGGTGCAACGGCGGCTCCAGATCGGATCTGCTTGCCAGCGAAGTCGCATCGCAAATCCCCGTGCACGAAAAATATGGTGGGATCGTTCCGGAGATCGCATCGCGGAATCACCTTATCTACGCGCCGGGTCTGGTCGATCGCGTTGCTGCCACGGCGAAGATTGGTTTGTCAGAGGTTAGCGCATTTGCCGCTACCAGCGGACCGGGCCTCGCGAGCTCGCTCATGATTGGCTCGTCACTTGCCAAAGGATTGGCCCTCGGCTTTCGGAGGCCTTACCTCGCCATCAATCATCTCGAAGGGCATCTGCTCTCGCCCTTTTTTGGCGGCGTAGCAAAGGAAAACCAAATCCGGCCGAATATTTCGCTCATCGTGAGTGGCGGACACACGATGTTGATTCGAGTGAACGGGCTGGGCGATTACAAATTGATCGGCCGAACTCTCGATGACGCTGCCGGGGAAGCATTCGATAAGGTCGCAAAGATGCTGGAGCTCGGTTATCCAGGTGGGCCCGAGATTGAAAAACATGCACAAGGCGGCGACCCAAATCGTTTTGAGTTACCGCGGAGCGTCCTCGCCTCAGAGAACTTTAGTTTTAGCGGATTGAAAACCGCCGTTCGCTACTTGCTGCCGAAGTTGGAGGGCGACTTTCTAGTCGATCTCTGTGCCTCCTTCCAACAGGCGATCATCGATGTACTGGTGCGCAAGACGATTGCGGCAGCGCGAAAATGTCGTGCAGATCTTGTGACAGTCAGTGGCGGGGTTAGTTGTAATCAGGAATTGCGAAAGCAACTGAGTGAAGCGTGCGCGCGGGAAGGACTCGAGCTAAAAAATGCCGAGCCATGGTTGTGCACAGACAACGCAGCCATGATCGCATTTGCCGCGTTGTTGCGACTAAGGGCCGGGTTTCAATCCAAGGTAACCGAAGAGATCGATCCAAATCTGGCGCTGGCCTTGTGATGCGGACAATCCTTGAAATGCGCGCAGGGAGAATGGCTGTGCCTGTATCGCTCAATACTCCCGTTCGAGAAGGTAATTCGCCAGCGCGTGCAGCGCTTCAGCCTCGTCTCCGCGAAAAACAGATAGAGCATCGTGCGCCTGGCGCGTAAGCCGACTGGCCTCCGAGCGTGATTTCTCCAGACCAATGACGGCAGGATAGGTAGCCTTCTTCGCGGCGACGTCTTTCCCTGCGCTTTTGCCCAGTATTTCCGAGGTCTGGGTTACATCGAGAATATCGTCGATCACCTGAAAAGCCAGCCCAAGCCGGTCGCCGAATTGGGTAACAGCGGAGAGTTTCCGGGCGTCTGCGTTGGCGCTCATCGCGCCGAGACGAACCGAGCTTTTCAACATGGCTGCGGTCTTGTTCTCATGGATAAAACGCAATTGATCGCGCCTGACTCTCTTGCCTTCGGCTTCAAGGTCGGCCACTTGACCGGCGATTAGTTTTTGGCTACCGGCCGCGACGGCAATTTCCCGCAGCAAAATTGAAATATCGTAACGCGGTGCGGGTTTCGCGCTGGAGACGATTTCAAATGCGATAGTCAGCAGCGCGTCTCCGGTCAGCACCGCGATACCGTCACCGAAAACCTTGTGGCACGTGGGACGCCCGCGCCGGAAATCATCGTTATCCATGCTGGGAAGATCATCGTGCACGAGCGAGTAGGTATGGATGCATTCGACTGCGCACGCCAGGGGCAGCGCATTGCTGGTTGTCCCGCGACAAGCTTCTGCGGCGGCCAGACACAGAATTGGCCGCAAGCGTTTACCTCCCGCAAAAAGACTGTAACGCATCGCCTTGTGGAGCGTAGCGGGTCTTGTGTTCGCCTTGGGTAAATAGCGATCCAAGGCCCGGTCGACCTCTTTCTGGCGGGTACGGAGATACTTTTTCAGATTCACATGATGACGGCGAACGCTCGATGCTTGATCCTCGATAATGGATAATCCAATCGTGCGCAGAGTGTCCAGCGCTCAGATATTTTCCGCGGTTTCTGTCGCAGCGATCGGTTTGACTCGCATCGCCAGAAACGCGCCGAGGAGCAGAATCGCGGAGCTCCAAAGCTGAGCGTGAGTCAGGCGCTCGCCGTAGATCCAGGCCGAGAGACCCAGCGCGATGGCTGGGCAAAGGAGCTGAAGCGTTTGTGCGAGCGCAACACCAATTTCGCGAATCGCGACGTAGTACAATACGTGGGCCAGTGTGATGCACGTAACAGCCGACACGACCAAAACCAGGTTCACCTGCGCCCCGGCATGAAGCGGTGCTCCGATTTTTCCGAATGCAAAGGTGAGCGGAAGCAAAAGGATCGAAGTAATCAAGCTAACCAGACCGAAGCTGCGAATTGGACCAAGCTGCATCGAGGGGCGTTTGATCAGGACGCCATAGAGCGCCCAACAGAATGTTGCAGTAAATGCGATTAATAGCCCGGGCAACTTCATATGTTCTGTTTGCCGGCCTGGTTGAAACCAGATGACGCCAAAGGCGCCAACGAGACCTAGGAGTGTGCCCACTTGAAATTTCCATTGGCGGATCACCCGGCGTTCCTCAGGAAAAAATGCAAGCGCGAGTAAAGCAGTGAAGATCACGGAGGCACGAGTGAAGATCGTGTAAACGCCAGGCCCCATATAAAACAAAGCAACGACCTGTGCGACTTGATGGACGACATTAGGCAGACACGGAATCAGACAAATCGCTACGGCTCGCCAATCAAATAAAGAGGCTCCACGATGAGCGCGGTAGATCAGGAGCGGTGCAATGGCGAGACAGGCTACAAAATAACGATAGAAATTCTGGGCCCACGGGTCGTAATAACGGTTCAAATAATACATGAACAACGACGGCGTAGACCAGATGAAGACTGTGGCAAAGACAGCGGCGTACCCTTCCGACATTCTTGTGCGACGGTGTCGATCGACAAATTCCCCAATCGAATCAGTTTGATTCATTTTAGGCGTTTGGCGCGTTAATTTGCTCGCGTACAAGCATAAATCGCTCAAGAGTTACGAGAATGAATATCTTGAACAAGCAAACAATTATCGTTGCCACGGCGTCGCTTCTCTGTTTTACAGCGAGTCACGTCTGCCTCGGGAAACCGGCAGCGGGCGGTGCGAATCACATGCAGCGCGGGATTGAGCTCGCCCAACAGAAAAGTTACGACCTCGCTGCTGCTGAATTTACAAAGGCAATCCAAGCAAACCCGAAAGACGCGCGGGGTTACACCAATCGGGGCACAGCCTATCGCCAAGGGGCACAGGCAGCTGAAGCTGCCGGAGATGCAGCTGGGGCGGCTACACGATACTCCTCCGCGATGGCTGATTTTTCAAAAGCCATCGAGGTTGCCCCCAAAGACGAAGTGGCTTATCGCGAGAGGGGAATGACGGCTGTAATGCAAAATCAGTTCGATGCAGCCCTGGCGGATTTTAATAAGGCGATTGAACTCAAGGCTGATGATGCATACGCATACAAGTTTCGTGGCTTTGCCGAGATCGGTCTCAACCAATGGGACAAAGCAGCCGCAGACTTCACCGTCGCGATTCAGAAGCAGCCCGATGACCCACAAAATTATGACCGACGCGCCTGGGCAAACCGGAACCTGAAAAATTATGACGCTGCCGTTGCTGACTACACAGTATTGATTGAAAAGAACCCGAACGACGCGGAGCACTTGGTAAAACGCGGCGCTACGTACACCTCGTTGCAGCAGTACGAGAAAGCCGTCGCAGATTACCAGGCAGCGCTAAAACTGAAACCGGATGACTACGACACTACGCAACGGCTCCAGTATGTACAGGGAATGTTGGCAGCGAAAAACGCACCGCCTCCTCCTTCGCCTTCTCCTACTCCTACGCCCGGACCCGGTTTGATCACCCCGCTCAATGTAGGGATTGCGATCGTGTCGCTCATTATCATTGCCATCATCGCGCGTTTGTTGACGCGCGGGAAAGCCGAAGAGACAAGCAGCAGAATCCGCTGAGCTTGGATACGCTGTCACGCGCCTCTATTCTCAATGGATTCTGACTCTCTCACGCCAGGGCCGTTTGCCTGAGCACAGCGCACTTTGCGACCCCCGGGACATGTCCTGTCTCTACCGAGAATTTCTTTGACACAACGATGCGCGCGGTTAGCTTGCGGACGCTTTTTGCTGGAACGAGGCGGTCCCATGGTCGTTCAAATCGCAAATTTGACGCGGCTTTGGGACTTTTGAATCTCTGGCAGACGGCGAAACCGGGTTGCCGCGAAGGCGCTGGGTTGGCGAAGAGCAGCCCATGTAGCTCAGTTGGTAGAGCACGTCCTTGGTAAGGACGAGGTCACCGGTTCAATCCCGGTCATGGGCTCCAGAATAAGCTCGGGACCGGCAGCAGATAATTAAAGAAACCGAAAGAGTTTATTTAAACAGGAGAAATTGAAATGGCTAAGGAAGCTTTTAAACGCGACAAGCCGCACGTGAACGTCGGCACGATCGGTCACGTGGACCACGGCAAAACCACCCTGACGGCGGCCATTACGATGGTGCTCAACAAAAAGGGCATGGCCGAAGTGCGCGCATACGAATCGATCGATAACGCGCCGGAGGAGAAAGAGCGCGGAATTACCATCAACACGGCGCACGTGGAATACTCGAGCGAGAAACGCCATTATGCCCACGTCGATTGCCCCGGCCACGCCGACTATGTCAAGAACATGATCACCGGCGCCGCGCAAATGGACGGTGCGATTTTAGTTGTCTCAGCCGCTGATGGACCGATGCCGCAAACGCGCGAACACATTCTGCTGGCGCGACAAGTCGGGGTGCCATCGATCGTCGTTTTCCTTAACAAGACGGACATGGTCGATGATCCCGAGTTGCTTGATCTCGTGGAGATGGAAGTACGCGATCTCCTGACTCAGTATGAATTTCCAGGAGATAAAATTCCAATCGTTAAGGGCAGCGCGCTCAAGGCGCTCAATGGTGACGCCGATGCCGAGAAACAGGTTCTGGCACTGGTCGAAGCGATTGACGACTATATCCCCGTGCCCGAGCGGCCGATTGATCAACCATTCCTGATGCCAATTGAGGATGTGTTCAATATTGAAGGTCGCGGCACCGTTGCGACGGGTCGTGTCGAGCGCGGCATTCTCAAGAAGATGGGGGAAGTCGAACTGGTTGGCATTCGCCCTACCGCGAAGACCGTTGCGACCGACATCGAAATGTTCCGTAAGCTTCTCGATGAAGCGCGTGCGGGTGATAACGTCGGCGTTCTGTTGCGTGGCTTGAAGAAGGAAGAAGTCGAGCGCGGCCAGGTCATTTCCAAGCCCGGTTCGATTACGCCGCATAAAAAATTCAAGGCGGAAGTGTACGTGCTGAGCAAAGAAGAAGGCGGACGGCACACCCCGTTCTTTACCAACTACCGGCCACAATTTTATTTCCGCACCACTGACGTGACTGGCACGGTCAAATTGCCTGAAGGTGTTGAGATGGTCATGCCTGGCGACAACATTTCAATCGAAGTCGAATTGATCACGCCGATCGCGATGGAAAAAACGATTCGCTTCGCCATTCGCGAAGGCGGCAAGACCGTTGGCGCCGGTCGCGTGAGCGACATTCTGGATTAGGCTCTTCCTCGGACTCTACGCACTTGTGGGATGTTCAAGGAAGAGGAGATTAAGAGGGAGCGAGAGGGGAAGAGTAACCTTACGCCAGTAGCTCAATTGGTAGAGTAGCGGTCTCCAAAACCGTCGGTTGGGGGTTCGAGTCCCTCCTGGCGTGAAGCTAACGCGGCGTTAAAGTGTTGACTGGTTGGAGCGTTAAACCGGAAGAAGTGAAAGCCCCATGCTGATCCTCCGCCTCAACGCTTTTACGAATTACGACTTGGAGTTTAGATGATTACGAAAATCAGAAACTTCTTCAGCGAAGTACGGGTCGAGTTGCAGAAATGCTCCTGGCCGTGGGATCCGAAAGAGAAGGGGTTCCGCCGTTACAAGGAATTGAGTGATTCGACGGTGGTCGTTCTTATCGCGATGTTGCTGCTTGGCGGGTACGTTGCGTTGTTCGACCTGGTGCTGGTAAACGTGGTCCACTTCTTCACCCGGTTGCACTGATTTATGGGACAGACACTCGCAGGGAAAGACCAATGGTACGTTGTGCACGTGCTTTCCGGCCAGGAAAACAAGGTGCGCGAGAATATCGTGAAACGCGTCAAGACGGAAGAAATGGGCGATCTGATTTATGATGTCCTTGTTCCGACCGAGCGCGTCTCGGAAATCAAAAAGGGCAAAAAAAGCGAGACCACGCGGAAATTTTTTCCCGGCTATCTAATCGTTAACATGCACTTGCTCGACGAAAACAATCAGCTTGTGGGGCGCACCTGGTATTTCGTCCGCGACACACCTGGCGTGATTGGCTTTGCTGGCACCAAAGACAAACCGATTCCTATGCGGCAATCGGAGGTGGACAGCATGCTGGCGCAAATGAAAGAGCGCGAAGAAAAGGTCAAACCAAAGGTCAGCTTCGAAGTTGGCGAATCGGTGAAAGTCGCCGACGGTCCGTTCCAAAATCAGACAGGCATTGTGGAAGAAATCGACCCCGAGCGCGGTAAACTCCGCGTTTCAGTCACGATTTTTGGTCGCGCTACCCCTGTGGAACTGGAATATTGGCAGGTCGAACGTGGGTAATTTTCTGCTTTAACGTTTTAACAATTCAACGCTCGAACGAACCACACAATGGCAAAAGAGAAAGTAGCTGAAATCAAACTCCAAATTCCAGCGGGGCAGGCAAACCCTGCGCCGCCAGTTGGCACGGCCCTTGGTCCACGCGGCGTCAACATTATGGCGTTCTGCAAGGAATTTAATGCCGCCACTCAGAAACAGGCCGGGGATATTCTTCCGGTTGTGATTACGGTTTACAAAGATAAATCGTTTACCTTTATTACGAAGAGTCCGCCTGCGGCGGTGCTCTTAAAGAAAGCGGCCAACATCGCTGCCGGTTCCAAGGAGCCTAACAAAACCAAGGTTGGCAAAGTGACGCGAAAGCAGGTCATGGACATTGTGAACACCAAGCGGAAGGACCTGAACGCACGTAACGACGAAGCGGCTTTTCGTATTATCGCCGGCACGGCGCGCCAAATGGGGTTGGAAATCGCAGACTAAGCTGGGGAGACTGGCAAGCCGCCTATCTTTTCCCCAAGTATTCCCACTCCTGCAACGCAATTGGCACGTTGCCGTTTCTCCAAACAAAATCGTGGAAGGCGCGAAGATCGAATTTGTCGCCCTGCTGCATCCGCGCTTCGGCGAGAAATTTCAGGATCTGTAGCTTTCCGATCTGATAAGTCATAGCTCCACCGGGATTGGTGGAGAATGCGATTGCTTCCTGGCGCGCCGTATCGGAATCCATTGGCACTTTTTCCTGTAGATACTTTGCCGCTTGCTCAAGCGTGAATTCACCGAGCGCAAGTTTTACGTCTACTTCCACGCGAAGCGCTCGTAGTCGCATAAAGTTGTAAATGATCTCGCGTGTGTGTGGGCTATCGTCGAACAAACCGGACTGCAACATCATTTCCTCAGCATAGAAGCCGATTCCTTCATTTGCGCCGGAGTCGTAGTAATGACGCCGGATCGGGTCATCATTTTTCCAGGAAAGACAAAGCTGAAAATAATGCCCGGGAATTCCCTCATGAACGGTGATTGGCCGCGGGTCTTCCGCGGTGGCCTGCCAAAAGTAGCCAAGTTTCCCTGAGGGCTCAGTCACGTAACGAATGCAATTGTCATTCAAACGTGAGGGCGAAGTGAAGTCGTCTATCTCATCGAAGCCTTGCATCGCCCGCAAATATTGTGGCATCGCTCGAAGGGTGTAGTGCTGGACCCAGCCAGGGACCGTAAGGATGCCGCGCTCCTCGAGAAATTTCCGGATATGAAGTTCCTTTTGCGCTGCATCCTTGATCCAGCTGTCAATGCCGCCGACGACTTTCAGCGGCGGCAAATTCTTATCTCTATTTTTCTCGAACGTCTCGAATGCCACGGCACGGTTCCATTCTTGTTTGCCCATCGCCAAAAGGTCTTCAGGCGAATAAGGCATCAACGCGACGTTCTTGAGAAAGAAAACGTACGCTTCGCGACCCAGGGCGGTGTCGTGCGGCAAAGACGCTAACATTTGCCGAAGTTTTTCGCGAAAATGTTCGAGTGCGTCCGTCGCGCGATTCACTGCGCTGTTCAATTCTCCCTTTTGAAGAGTGGTAGATTTTACCAGCGTCTCCGCCATCTGATGCAGACGTGGCCGAATATCTTCTAACGCTTGAATTGCCACAGTCGCGAACGGGGTTGGGGGTCTGTCCAAGTTCTCAACACCTTGCTGTAAGATTGACGGAATATTTTCGATTCGCGTGAGGATTTCCCGGCTATGGGCTGCGTCGTATGGTCCGGGCACAGTGAGCGCTTCAACTACTGCTGTAAGTGTTTGGGCGATGTAAAAATTCGGATCCCGTTGCCAGCGGGGATTGGTGTCCAGTTCCCATCGCACCCGTGCCAAGGCGGAACCGATCAGACGATAGTCAACCAGTTGTGGGATCGGCCAGCCGGTTGGACCCAATTTTTTCCAGCGATCTTCGAACGCTGCGAGATCTTTTCGTTGCTTGTTGATACTTGCTCGCGACCAATCGCGCGTTCCACCCGATCGCTCGATGCGATTCACGTCGTCGCCGGTAAAGGGCGCGTACTTTGCCCGCCAGACCCAGAAATCATCCGCCAGTTCGCCGAGAGAATCCGCCTGCCGTTGGCCATTTGCCGATACGGCAAGGCAATTCAGCACGAGTATTATACAGAAACTCTTCACGTCAGTTTTCAATTCGAGTTCCGGCGCAACGTCACAACGTGAGGTTCCAGGTTGGGTCGATAAATAGAAGCGCCGTAACAAAGCGCGGCGGATTTTTCGCGCGCGTAACGAATCTTGTTCAGCTTTTCGTCCCAATGCTCCATGTAAGAACAGTTCGCAGTCTTCTTGCTGCCAGCGATGGGTACATAACGATTTTCTGTGAACGTAAGAAACGCTGCTTCGCGTGGCAGCGGGACTGGAGCAGCCCAATTCGGCGATAGCCTAACGAGTCGCGGACCATTCAAATCCAGTGCGAAAACCGTGTCACCGTCCGTGCTATTCAAATGCAAATCGAAAAATGCGAGGTGCAACGGTCCTTCGAAAAGAAAATGCTGTTCTTTGTCCTGACTGTTGTGCAGCAACCCGAAGACGCCGTAAAATCCAGGGATTTTGTCGAAAGCGGTTTCAGTTCCGGTTTTCACATCACGGAGCAAGTAATGTTGTCCGTGACCCGGCCCGTCAATCTGGTCATCTTCGCTGTTTGGATCCTCGCGCAGTACCAAGTCGAAAGTACCATCCGGCGATTTGTAGGTGGGAGTTGGCGTCGCGGTGGCAGATGCAGATTCATCAGGCGAAACTGCGGAGTTTGCAGATGATGATTGCTCGGGCTCAACGTTTGTGAAATAAGGCGAGCTTTTCGCATCGACGTACCAATCCGGCGCAACCTCCAATTTTTTCAGCGCCTTGCTGAGCGGATCAACGCTCCAAAATTCGCGAGCGCCACCAGGCTTTTCACGTGTGAAAACGATGGTCGTTCCGTCAGGCGCGAAAATCGGCGCTGAATCTTGTCCGGAGTTATCATTCGTCAGCTGCCGCAGTAATTTTCCGTCCTCGCGATACAGAATGAGATGCGAGTGGCTGGTCCCTTCCGACTGCAAGTAGCGAATCGCGACGACAATCTCGCCGTCAGCGCGTGCAATAACTGCTGTTAGAGTGAAGACTGCCGCGACAATCGATATTCGTAATATCGAGGGCATCATCGTAGCGGGAGTTGAATCGTGCTGGGATGTGTCGCGTCGTGATACACCTGCACGTGGGAAGTGCGCGCGTCCTTTGCCATTTCTTCGGCGACGATCCCCCCAGAGCAATAATTCTTCTCCAAATGAATGGAATTGGGCGATGAAACGACAAGACGAAGGCGGCTGCCTTTCATCAGCTTGCGCGCGACAAACAGACCCGGCTTGAAATCGCAGCGTACTATCTCACCCGACGTCATCAGTTTCGCTTCCCGCAGAGAATCGCGGTAACGCAGACGGCGAGCATCGCTCCAAAGCGCGATGCTGGTGCCATCGGGTTGGATTTCATACAGATGGGCGGACAGGTCGACGTCGGGTGTGTCGATAGACAGCCATAACGTTACTGCTGGACACCCGATCAGAGGAGTTTCCTTGCCCAGCGGCTCCGTGTGGTATACCAAGCCATCCTTGCCGATGCTCAATGGATACGTTTGATCGACGCCTGCTGTCTTTTCCTTCGGATCGATCCCGTCGACTGTTTCGCCACGGGTAGTATCTAGCGGGTCGTAGGTGAATGTGTCGGAACCTTCAGTTGGCGGCTTTTCAGTAAGTGAACCCGAACGAAAAACCCCGTTTGCGTCGCCGTTTTTGGAATCAAGGTAATAATTTTTCGGATTTGCGACCAGTGTCTCAAATTTATCGGTGTATTTCCACTCGCCATTGGCGCCGCTGTTGCCGGATGCGAGCAAGTAGTACGTAACGTGATTCTTAAGAAATTCCGGCCTTGGACCGCCTTTCATTGTCCAATCGTACCATTGCCGATGCAGGTCGTTAAGATCGATAATGGCCCCGGGTCCGAATTTTACGCCAGCGACTTCGTCCGTAGGGGTACGCGTGCCAGCATGGTCCCATGGGCCAATCACCAGAAAATGCTTCGCTTGGGTTTCTGCAGATGCATTTGCGAGATGATCCCGATAATAGGTAAGCGCTCCCAATTCATCGCCATCGTACTGACCAGTGATTGTCAAAATTGGGAGTGTGATCTTTTGAAACTGGTCGCGTGTTGGCACCATGGCGTCATAGTACGCGTCTTGGGTAGGATGTTTGAGAACGCGCTGAAAATTCACGGATGGATTTCCCACGAATGAATCGAGCGACTTAAACGGGACATGTTTCTTGTAAGCCTCCAGGAATTTTGTCCTCCAGAATTTTTGATCGCCGAAAAGGTTACCTTGTCCGGTGCGACTGCTGGTGAACGTGTACCACTGCACGTCGTAGCTGAGGCCGACATTCTCGGGAAAAGGATAATCGAGACCAGGATGAGCAGCTGCGGCTGGAACGATGGTCGCCAGGTGGGTGGGGAATTCTTTTGCCGTCGCCCATTGATCGAATCCCGCGTAGGAACCACCCCACATCGCAACTTTGCCGTCGCAAAATGGTTGTTTTGCAAGCCACTCGACTATGTCGTGTCCATCTCGCGCCTCATTCACAAACGGCTCGAATTCACCGCCGGAATTTCCGCGACCGCGAACATCGACGAGCGCGAATGCGTAGCCATGCGACGCGAAGTAAGCTCCGCGCGCGTGATAACTGTCAGAGATGTAGGGCGTCAGTGTGAAGATCACAGGAGTCTTCTTTGACGATCCATCCGGCGTTTTCGGTAAATACAATGTCGCATTCAGTTCGATCTTGTCGCGCGTCGGAATCTTTAGGCCCCAGCGGAGATCGTAATCAGCTGGTGACGGCGAAGGCGACGGAGTCTGCGCCCGCAACGTTCCAAAGATCATGATCGCCACGGGAAGCGCGAGCTGCGATATGGCATTCCATCCAGTGGTGAGTGGTTTTGTCATTCCGGCACTGAAGCGAAGCCGCGCGAGATAACAACGCACAAATACTTGGAGACCCATTCTCATAAGGGTACCCAGCGGAATGTGAAGATTTGCAGGAGAACGAGTTTGCGAGACCGTAGGTGATGCCTGGCGGGGTTCCCAAAAATACTCAACGTTTTAGGGCGATAGCTCAGCAAAGCACAACCCGCCCCGGGTTGGCGTCAAAGTCTGCCCAGGCTGTGAATTCTCCAACAAATTGGCTGGCTTCCGTGGAGTTAATCTGTGCCGCTGTGGTGTTTCTTGTGGCGCTGCTTCTCTATAGTTGGACGCTTGCGCCCACGGTTACGCCGACTGACAGCGGAGAGCTAATTGTAGTTGCTCACGGCTTGGGAATCGCGCATCCGCCCGGTGTTCCGTTGTGGATCATTCTCGCCCATCTCGCCTCGCTTCTGCCTTTTGGAAATGTTGCGATGCGTATTAACTTGTCGTCTGCGCTTTTTGCGGCGCTCGCTTGCGCGATGCTCTGCCTTGTGGTGGCACAGCTAACAGTCACCGCATGGTACCTGGCCGCATCGAAGCAACGAAAGAGAGGCACGCAGCAGAGTAGTAAGAAACTGGAAGAATCCGGTATTCCGCGTCTGTTAGTGGTTGCGCCTGCGATCAGCGCGGGGTTACTCATGGCGTTTTCGCGCACGCTTTGGTCGTATGCGACGATCGCCGAGGTCTACGCTCTAAATACGCTGCTCATCCTGGTTATCTTCTTCCTGATGCTTTCGTGGCGGCGGCGAATCGTCGAAGAGAAGATGCGTCTCGGCACAGCGGTGAACGCTAGCGAAGTCGCTCCGCTGATTACGCGTCACGATGCTTTGCTTTATGCAGCTGCGCTGGTTTTCGGTCTAGCCCTGGGTGTTCATCATGTCACCGTGGCTGTGACCCTCCCGGCTATTGCGATCATTGTTCTTCGAACCCAGGGCATGAGGTTCTTCGCTAGCAGACGCTTGGTTTATGCCGCATTGATTTCGATTGGCGCTCTCATCGCCATCTATGCTTACCTGCCACTCGCAGCTTCGCGCTCGCCCGTTATTAACTGGGGCCATCCCCGTTCGCTGCAGGAAATATGGTGGCATCTGACAGGTCGCCAGTATCAGGTCTATTTCTCCTTTAAGCCAGAGATCATCGGAAAACAGTTTGCTGAATTCGGCCGAATGACACTGCGGGAATTCGGCTTTCCCTGGCTTCCGTTGTCGCTCGTTCTGGCTTTCACAGGTATGGTTGACGCATTCAAGCGAGACCGTACGACTTTTTGGTTTCTCTTTACTATCGTGATCGCCGATTTGGCGTACTGCCTCAGCTACGAAATTGCGGAGGACAAGGACGCCTACTATCTGCCTGCGTTTATTTCGATCGCGATTGCCGCCGGACTCGGGATCCGATGGTTGATCCAGGATGCCTTTTTCAAATCCTTGCCAGTCGTGAAGCCATCTTTGGCGGCGACAATTGTCGCCGTGGCTGTTTGCGCGAGCGCTCTCTCTGCAAACTGGCCTTTTAATAATCGGCGACAATATTTCATCGCCCACGATTACGTGGCAAATTTGCTCAGTACGATCGCACCTAACGGCCTCTTACTGACGCTCGATTGGCAGGTTGTCTCCCCGATGTTCTATGCGCAGGAGATCGAACAGCGCCGGCGCCACGTAAAAGTGGTGGATATCAATCTTCTACGGCGATCCTGGTATTTCGATTATCTAAAGCGCGCGTATCCGGATTTCTTCGAGCGGTCCCGCGAGAAGATTGAGATATTCTTGCAGAATCTCAAAGAATGGGAGCGTGATCCCGCCGCATTCGCGAGGAGCCCGGCGCTCACCCAAAGGATCAGTGCGGCATTTTTGGACATGATCAAGTCATTCGTCACGAATGAAAGCAGGCTCGCGCCGGTTTACATGACGAACGATCTATTGACCACAGACTCGATGGGCGGTGAGCTCACCACATGGCTTACTCAAAACTATCAACTTGTCCCAGAGGGGCTCGTCTTCAATCTCGTGAGCGACCGAGGTTTTCACGATTTAGCTGACCTGCATTTTCAGACACGTGGCTTGGCTGACGGCACTGTGCGTTTTGAGCGCGACGACGTGGTAAACGTAAAAGTCTTGGCCGCGTACACGCGAATGCTGAGCAATCGCGGTCGGTACCTGGAGATGTACAACCAGCATGAGCGCGCCGCGGCTGCATACAGAGAAGCATTGGTGCTCGATCCCGGTTTCGCCCCGGCAAGACAGGGTCTTTCGGAAATTACCGCTAAATCAGGAAGCCCGTAGCGCAACGCTGCATTCAGCGCTCGCTCGAGTTGAGTGTGTCATTTGGACTTTGTCATTTGCCGGCACAGCCTTGCTTTGTTCGCGTGAAGCTTTTATATGCGCGGGATGAAATTCCTGAAGTGTTATCGGCGGGCGCTTCTTTTTCCGTTAGTCTTCGTCAGCGTTCTTAATTCGATTCCAATCCGCGCCGCTGATAATGTCATTGTGCTGAAAGCTCAGCGCATGTTCGACGGTAAATCAAAGACACTTCTTCCCAATGGTGTCGTTATCGTACAGGGCGACAAGATTACGGATGTTGGCAGCAATCTGACGGTTCCAACCGTTGCGCAGGTGATTGACCTGGGTGACGCGACCCTGGCGCCGGGGTTTATGGATGCACATACGCATCTGACGCTGGATTACTCAGGCGATTACAATGTGCGTCGACTTAAAGAACTCGACCTTAACGTCTCCGAACAGGCGATCATTGCCACCGCCAACGCACGCGCTACTGTCGAAGCGGGTTTCACGACCGTGCGCGACCTCGGGAGCCGTTTTGTCGGTAGCCGCGAGTTTGTTGACGTGGCTCTGCGTAATGCAATCAACAAGGGAGTGGTCATTGGTCCTCGCATGCTGGTCGCAACGAAAGGAATCGGCGCTACAGGTGGTCACTTCGATCCGACCAGCGGATTCCGTGATTTCTTATTTGGACGTGAGCCAGATTATACGGACGGAATCATCGATAGTCCGGATGGCGCGCGGAAAGCCGTGCGGTTCGAAGTCAAAAACGGCGCCGACGTGATCAAGGCCGCAGTCTCGGGAGGCGTCCTTTCGTTGGTAGATGAAGTAGATACTCCGCAATTAACGCCCGCCGAAATGGCGGCGCTCGTTGATGAATCCCATCGGTTGCGAAAAAAGGTAGCGGTGCATTGTCATGGCGATGAAGCTGCCAGGGAAGCGATCGAGGCCGGCGTTGATTCCATCGAGCATGGCTCATTTATGAAACAGGAAACTCTCACCCGGATGAAGAACAAGGGCGTCTTCCTGACGCCGACGCTTATGGCCACCGAATGGATCATGAGCAAACTGGAAAACTATCCGCCCGCATTGCAGGCAAAAGCGAAAGCGGCGGCAGTCGCGCGTTCGGATATGTTTCGCAGCGCAGTGAAACTAGGACTGAAGATTTCCTTCGGCACTGATGCCGCCGTTTTTCCACACGGTCAAAACGCGCGAGAGTTTAAGCTGATGGTCGATCTCGGGATGCAGCCAATCGAAGCGCTGAGAGCTGCAACTGCCAATGACGCCGAGCTTCTCGGCGTCGCGGAAAAGACCGGCACCTTGGAAAAAGGGAAGCTTGCTGACATCATCGCGATTCCGGGCGATCCGACCGCTGATATTACCGCAACGGAACGGGTGTTCTTCGTGATGAAAGGGGGAAAGATCCTCAGGAACGGGCCGATTGTTCAACAGGTTACTGAAGCGGCGGACTTACCGGAAGTTAGCTCTCCCGCGGATTAGTCATAGTGGTTGGCTAAAGTTGATTTTGACAAGGAAAAGATAACCGCTAGGTTGCACGTCCCGCCGCTCGATGTGAGCGGTTTAAACTTGAAGCAGGAGCCTTGTTACTCTGCCAAGAGTGAGGCGTTAGAACTGCACGAAAAAATGCAAAGAAATCGAAGCAAACGTTACCGCGCGGCGGCGCAACAGGTCGATCGGGTCAAGGCTTACGCTCTTACCGAGGCGGTTTCGACGCTGAAAAAGTTTCCGCCGACAAAGTTTGATCAGACTGTGACAGTCTCCTTCCGGCTTGGCGTTGATCCGAAACAATCTGATCAGATGGTTCGCGGGACCTGTCCCCTTCCTCATGGTAGTGGCAAGGCAGTTCGCGTGCTGGTTTTTGCGGAGGGCGCGGCTGCCGAGGCAGCGAGGGAAGCAGGCGCGGAGTTTGTCGGGATGAAAGATCTAATCCAGAAGTGTCAGGACGGTTTTCAGGATTTTGATGTTGCCATCGCGACGCCGGCTGCGATGGCGGAAGTCCGAAAGTTGGGGAAAGTGCTCGGACCGCGAGGATTGATGCCGAATCCCCGCACAGGGACCGTAACCGATGACACAGCTAAGGCCGTGCAGGAAGTGAAAGCAGGCCGCGTGGAGTTTAAGCTGGATAAAAACGGCAACGTGGCGGTGCCTGTCGGAAAATTTTCGTTCGAGGAAAATGCGTTGGTCGAAAACGGAAACGCGGTGATCGAGGCCGTCGTTCGGGCCCGTCCGGCCTCAGCGAAAGGGCGATACCTTGAAGGGGTGACAATCAGTGCGACCATGTCTCCTGGAGTCCGCGTTGATGCGACGCCGTTTTTGAATGTGTAACCCTTAGAGATGCAATATTGAATTAAAATGAGACCAGAAAAAGCCAGCGTCGTTTCCGATCTCTCGGAGAGGTTGAAGCGCTCTCCATTTGTGCTCGTAACCGACTACCAACGAATGAAGGTCGGCGATTTTAGCGAACTACGGAACCGGCTGATGCCGGCCGGCGCGGAAGTGCATGTCGTGAAGAACAATTTACTTAAACGCGCCATGACAGATTCTGGTTTTCCTGATGCGGCTGACAAACTCACCGGTCAAACAGCCGTTGTTACAGGCGAGAAAGATGTGGCGCCCGTGGCTAAGATTTTCAAGACGTTTGCGGCTGAATTCAAAATCGCCACGCTAAAGATAGGCTTTGTTGATCGGGCAATTCTTTCTGCGACGGAATTGGAAAGACTAGCGGAACTTCCTGCTCGCGAAGTTTTACAGGCGCAATTGCTAGGGCTACTCTTGTTGCCCGCGACGCGCCTGGTGCGCGTGCTGAGTGAACCAGGCTCCGCCTTGGCGCGGCTACTGAAAGCGAAGGCAGAAAAGGAGGGCGCGTCGGCGCAAGCCACGGCGTAAAATAGTTTCGGCCCGCAGTGGCGGGCCGGGAGGTGAAACAAGAAACTGTCCGGGCCGGTGGCTATTGGCCTTAATTTTCCGAAAGCTTTCGGAAGCGGCAACTGGAGGAAATGAGAAATGGCAGATACGGATAAATTGGTGGAGCAACTGAGCAGCCTTTCGGTGCTCGAGATTGCTGGGTTAGTCAAGCAACTGGAAGAAAAATGGGGAGTCAGCGCCGCAGCCCCGGTGGCAGTGGCGGCTGGTCCCGCTGCAGCAGGCGCTGGTGGTGGAGCAGCAGCTCCGGCCGCCGAGGAGAAGACTACATTTGACGTGATCTTGAAAGAGATGGGCTCGAACAAGATTGCCGTGATCAAAGAAGTCCGGGGCGCTGTGCCGGGACTGGGCCTTGCGGAAGCCAAGGCGCTTGTGGAAGGCGCTCCCAAGACAGTCAAGGAAGGCGTGACAAAGGAAGAGGCGGACGAGATCAAGAAGAAGATCGAGGCGGCCGGAGCGAAAGTCGAAATCAAATAATGCAATAAACTTGAACAAAACCGCTTGGTAACTACCAGCAGTTGAGGCGGATTAGTCCTTCGAGGCGTCCGTCACAGATTTTCCTTGCAGAACGGAAATTTCAAGATAATATCGTTTTCTGGTTAGAGGCAGGCAGAACTTATTTTTAACCCGGCGCTCAACGGCAAAGCACAAGAAAAGCAGCAGAACAGTGGTCAATTTGACAGGCCACTGTTTTGGGTGCATTTTTGTGCCCCTCGCTCGTTGCTGAGCCCCTAAAATCTTGCCCGTTTCGTCCGCGAGCGGTGCGTGGACGTTGCGAGGCTAACTCTTGGCTGGTCATTTATGTCGGAACGTATTTACTTCGGAAGCATCAAGGAAGGAATCGAACCGCCGAATCTGATTGAGGTTCAGGCAAACTCGTACGTTGATTTCCTTCAGAAAGACGTCCCTTTCTCAAAGCGGAAAAATCAGGGACTCCAAGCTGTTTTTAAAGAAGTTTTTCCGATCGAGAGCTATGACGAAAAAGCCGTACTCGATTTCAGTCACTATGAGATTGGCGAGCCCAAATTAACGGCGCTCGAGGCACAGAGGGAAGGACAGACCTATAGCGCGCCGTTGCATGTCACCTTCCAGTTGCGCGAAGAGAAAGGGACAAAGGAAGAGAAAGTTTACATGGGCGAAATTCCGCTGATGACGCCGCAGGGGACCTTCGTCATCAACGGTGCAGAGCGTGTGGTTGTAAGCCAGTTGCATCGCTCGCCGGGGATAGCCTTTGAATCTACTGTACACGTCAACGGCAAGGTGCTTTACAGTTTCCGGATCATTCCGGATCGAGGGTCCTGGATTGAGGTCCAATTTGATACGGCTGATCTTCTTTACATTTATCTCGATCGACGCAAACGGCGCAGGAAGTTTCTTGCCACTACGTTTTTGCGGGCGCTCGGGTACGGCTCTGACGAAGACGTCGTCAAACTCTTCTACAACATCGAGACCCTGAAGCTGAGCGAGAAACTCGACGAAGAGAAGCTGACCACTAAAGTGCTGACTGCGGAGATCCGTGACGGCGATGTGACGGTGGCCCGCGCTTTTGAACCGCTGACTCTCGCGACCATTCGCCAGATCATGGCGCTCAAAATTCACGAGGTGAAAGTGATCGACATCTCCAACGATGACACCATCGTGAAGGCGCTTCGAAAAGATCCAGCGCACGACCAGGAAGAAGCGCTCAAGGACATTTACCGTCGTCTTCGCCCGGGTGATCCGCCGACTGTGGCCAACGCCCGCGCTTTGCTGAAAAGACTCTTCTTTGATCCGAAGAAATACGATCTCGGGCGTGTCGGTCGTTACAAGATTAACCAAAAGCTCGGGATCAACGTCGACGCAACCGAGCGGATTCTAACCGACAAGGATTTTATCGCTGCGATCAAATACCTTATCAATTTGCGACGGGGCGAGGGCACGCTCGATGACATCGATCACCTCGGGAGTCGTCGGGTGCGCACCGTCGGTGAATTACTAGCGAATCAATGCCGTGTCGGTCTTGCTCGCACGGAGCGCCTGGTCAAGGAGCGCATGACTTTGTTCGACATTAACGTCGACGGCATGACGCCCCAGAAGCTGATCAACCCAAAGGCGCTCAGCGCGGTTATCCGCGATTTCTTTGGGCGGTCACAGCTTTCGCAGTTCATGGATCAAACGAATCCGCTTGCAGAATTAACGCACAAGCGCCGCTTGTCGGCCCTTGGCCCGGGTGGTCTCAGCCGGGAGCGCGCCGGGTTCGAGGTGCGCGACGTTCATCCATCTCATTACGGGCGCATTTGTCCCATCGAGACGCCGGAAGGTCCAAACATCGGCCTGATTAGCTCGATGAGCACCTTCGCGCGAATCAACGAGTTCGGCTTCATCGAGACGCCTTATCGCAAAGTGGAGAAGGGCCGTGTAACGGATGAGATAGAATATCTTACTGCTGATCGCGAAGAGAATTTTCTTGTTGCACAAGCCAACGCGCCCATTGACGGACGCGGACATTTCACAGGTGAAAAAGTGTCGGTGCGCTACCGCGGCGACTTTCTTGAGGTCGATCCCTCCAAGGTCAATTACATGGACGTCTCCCCGAAACAGCTGGTATCGGTGGCCGCGGGCCTTATTCCGTTCCTCGAACACGACGACGCAAACCGGGCGCTGATGGGCTCAAACATGCAACGCCAGGGTGTTCCACTGGTAGTTTCCGAGGCGCCTCTTGTGGGCACGGGTTTGGAACAGAAAGTGGCGCGAGATTCTCACGCGGTTGTTCTCGCGGTTGAGAGCGGCAAGGTGGCGTCTGTCACAGCAGAGCAAATCATTGTCACGAAGGACGGTCATCTTCCGGAGAGCAAGAAGAAACTCAAGACGGATTCGGAGGCAGGGATTCATGTTTACGAGCTCCGCAAGTTCATGCGGTCAAATGCGGGCACCTGCGTGAACCAGAAGCCGATTGTACGCAAAGGCCAGCACGTGAAACGCGGTCAGGTCATCGCTGACGGTCCAAATACCGAGCACGGCGAGCTGGCGCTTGGGCGCAACGTGCTCGTCGCATTCATGCCTTGGAATGGATACAACTTCGAAGATGCCATCATGATCTCGGAAAAAGTGGTCAAGGAGGATATTTACACCTCCATCCATATTGATGAATTCGAGATCGGCGCGCGCGATACTAAACTCGGGCCGGAAGAAATTACCCGAGACATTCCTAACGTCAGTGAGGAAGCTCTACGCAACCTGGGACCGGATGGGGTTGTGCGTGTGGGCGCGGAAGTGAAGCCGGGCGACATCCTGGTCGGAAAGATTACGCCGAAGAGTGAAACCGAATTGGCTCCCGAAGAACGCCTGCTGCGTGCAATTTTCGGAGAGAAAGCAGCGGATGTGAAAGACACGTCGCTGACGGTTCCGTCGGGCACCTATGGAATTGTAATGGACGTAAAGGTTTCGTCGCGCCGTGAAGTTTCACGTGAAAAACTCACGCCTGCGGAAACCAGACGCCAACTTAAAACCATCAGCGAAGACCACAAACGCAAGAAAGAGACGCTGATCGAGCAACTGACGGATTCGCTTTCGAACGTGTTGCTGGGCGAAAAGGTCCCTCTCGATGTCGTAAACGCGAAGAACGGAGAGATCATTATTCCTGCGAACCGCAAGATCACCAAAACGCTCTTGCGAAAGCTGGCAACGGCGCACGATCACATCGAGATCGATCCGAGTCCGATCCGCAATAAGATCCGTGAAATAATTGGCGCGTACGAGCACAAGTTCGCGGAGCTCGAGCTCGAACGAGATCGCGCCATGGACCGGGTAGAAAGCGGTGATGACATCGACCCGGGAATCATTAAGCAAGTCAAAGTTTATATCGCGAGCAAGCGCAAACTAAGTGTTGGTGACAAGATGGCCGGGCGTCATGGAAATAAAGGCGTCGTCGCCCGCATTGTTCCTGAAGAAGACATGCCTTTCCTGGCAGACGGCACGCCAGTTGAAATCGTGCTTAACCCCTTGGGCGTGCCGAGCCGCATGAACGTAGGACAAGTTCTAGAAACGCACCTGGGCGTTGCAGCAAGGGCCCTAGGATTTAAAGTCGCGACTCCGGTGTTTGACGGAATCAAGGAAAAACAGATTCGCGAATATTTGCATGACGCCCGCAAGAAAGAGGGATTCTCCTGGGTGCAGGAGAGCGGCAAAGCCAAGCTTTTCGACGGACGCACTGGCGATCCTTTCGATCAGGAAGTGGTGGTTGGTTACATCTACATGATGAAGTTGGGGCACCTGGTGGCCGATAAGATTCATGCTCGTGCGGTTGGACCCTATTCGCTCGTTACGCAACAGCCGCTCGGCGGTAAGGCGCAATATGGCGGCCAACGTTTTGGTGAAATGGAGGTGTGGGCACTCGAAGCTTACGGGGCTGCCTATACTTTGCAGGAACTACTTACAGTTAAATCCGACGACGTCCAAGGACGGACCCGGATTTATGAGTCGATCGTCAAGGGCGATAACTCGCTCGAAGCGGGCACACCTGAGTCTTTCAACGTTCTCATCAAAGAAATGCAGAGCCTCGGCCTCGACGTGAAGGTCGGTGGTCAGGCGCCTACTTTTCTGGAGAGCGTCGCATGATTTTTTTAGTTGCAAATTACTTGGAAAAAACATGAACGAACATTCCTGGCGTGAGTTAGTGGGCGAAGAGCGCCCCGTGGGTTTTGATCAAGTCGCGATTGGCGTCGCGTCGAGCGACACAATGCGCTCCTGGAGCAAAGGCGAAGTCAAAAACCCCGAGACGATTAATTATCGGACCTTTAAACCGGAGAAGGGGGGACTTTTCTGCGAACGCATTTTCGGTCCAACGCGCGATTGGGAATGCTCATGCGGAAAGTACAAACGCATCAAGCATAAGGGCGTGATCTGCGACCGGTGCGGCGTTGAAGTTACGCTGGCTCGCGTTCGTCGCGAACGTATGGGGCACATTGAATTAGCCGTGCCTGTTTCGCAC
The DNA here is from genome assembly GCA_036558805.1 of Candidatus Udaeobacter sp. Taxonomy (GTDB): domain Bacteria; phylum Verrucomicrobiota; class Verrucomicrobiia; order Chthoniobacterales; family UBA10450; genus Udaeobacter. The sequence continues at coordinate 12,274 of DATBEX010000126.1, read as the reverse complement.
ATCTGGTTCTACAAGTGCATGCCGTCTCGCATTGGGCTGATGCTGGATATGAGTGCCCGGCAACTCGAGCGCGTTATCTATTACGAGGATTACATTGTTATTGATCCGGGCAAAACGCCATTGCAGAAGACGCAACTGCTGAACGAAGTCGAATACCGCGAGGCGCAAGAGCAATACGGTGAAGATTTCGTCGCGGGCATGGGCGCGGAAGCAATCAGAAAACTTCTGGCCGAGATCGATCTCAACAAGCTTAACAAGGAGCTTGAAAAAGCGATGGGCGCGACCAAGAGCAAACAGATCCGTAAGAAATTGGCGAAGCGTCTTAAGCTTATCCAAGGCTTCCAGAATTCGCATGCGCGTCCTGAATGGATGATTCTGGATGTATTGCCGGTTATTCCCCCGGATCTGCGACCTCTGGTTCCTCTCGAAGGGGGACGCTTTGCAACATCGGACCTGAACGATCTCTATCGCCGCGTTATCAACCGTAACAACCGGCTGAAAAATCTGCTTATGCTCAAGACGCCGGACGTCATCATTCGCAACGAAAAGCGAATGTTGCAGGAAGCAGTAGACGCTTTGTTCGACAATGGCAGACATGGTCGCGCTGTAACTGGCGCGGGCAATCGGCCTCTCAAGTCGCTGAGCGATATGCTCAAGGGCAAGGGTGGCCGTTTCCGTCAAAATCTGCTTGGCAAACGCGTCGATTACTCGGGCCGCTCCGTAATTGTGATTGGTCCGGAGCTGAAGCTGCATCAATGTGGATTACCAAAGAAGATGGCGCTTGTGCTTTTCGAGCCGTTCATTATTCGCCGGCTGAAAGACCTCGGCTACGTACACACCGTGCGCAGCGCGAAGAAGATGATTGAGCGCCAGACACCAGAGGTCTGGGACATTCTCGATGAAGTTACCAAAGGTCACCCAGTCCTGCTTAATCGTGCGCCCACTCTGCATCGATTGTCCATTCAGGCTTTTGAACCTCAATTGATCGAGGGCGAAGCCATTCGCATTCATCCGCTGGTTTGCACGGCTTACAATGCGGACTTTGACGGCGATCAGATGGCGGTGCACGTGCCACTATCAGTGGAAGCTCAGATGGAAGCGCGAATGTTGATGCTCGCGCCGAATAACATTTTTTCTCCCTCCAGTGGTAAACCCATTACCACACCCTCCCAGGACATTACGCTCGGCTGTTACTACCTCACCCAAACCCCGCGCGGTAGTGCAGGCAAGGATGGACAGCGGCTCCCACTCTTCGCCGATGCAACCGAAGTGGAATTTGCCATGGCCGAAGGAAGCATCCATACCCACGACCGAATTCGGCTTAAGAACCCGGATTTCGGCAAGCAAACAATCTACGGAAACGCAGAAGCCAGAACGATCGAAACTACTGCGGGCCGTGTGATCTTCAATGAGATTTGGCCGAAGCAGCTTGGATTTTTCAACAGACCTGCTGGCAAAAAGCAACTGAGCGACATCATTTGGCGCTGTTATCAAATCGCTGGCCCGGCGGAGACTGTTGCAACACTGGACAAATTAAAGGAACTCGGCTTTGCGGAAGCCACCAAGGCCGGTGTCTCAATTGGAATTTCGGACATGATTATTCCGAAAGAGAAGGAAACAGAATTGGAGAATGCTTATAAGCAGATTCGCCAGGTTGAGCAGCAATATCGGAAGGGCATAATCACGGACGGCGAGCGCTACAACAAAATTATCGACATCTGGACCCATGCGGGCGACGAAATTTCCAGTGCGATGTTTCGCACTCTGGAACACAACGACGGCCGCAAAGATTTGAATCCGGTTTTCTTGATGGTCGACTCCGGATCGCGTGGCAACCGCCAGCAGGTTCGTCAGCTCGCAGGCATGCGAGGTTTGATGGCCAAACCCTCGGGCGAAATCATTGAGCGACCGATCACTTCGAACTTCCGTGAGGGGCTGAGTGTGCTCGAGTACTTCATTTCTACTCACGGCGCTCGAAAAGGTCTTGCTGACACGGCGCTAAAGACCGCCGACTCCGGGTATCTAACACGTAAACTGGTGGACGCTGCACAGGACGTGATCATCAATGAACAGGACTGCGGTACCGTGAATGGGATTGTAGTGCGTTCGATTTACGAGGGCGATGAAGAGGTAGTCGATCTTGGTCAGCGCATCATTGGGCGCGTGAGTTGTGAAACCATCGCTGATCCGGTCGATAAGAAGAAAAAGATCGTCAAAGCAAATCAATTGATCGATGAGAAGATCGCGGCGGAGCTGCAGCGCGTGGGTGTGGAGAGCCTGAAGATTCGTTCGGTTCTTACCTGCGAGTGCGGCCGCGGCGTGTGCGCGATGTGTTATGGGCGCAACCTGGCTACGGGCCAGTTTGTTAAGCTCGGCGAGGCAGTAGGAATTATTGCAGCGCAATCAATCGGCGAGCCTGGAACACAATTGACAATGCGCACGTTCCACATTGGCGGCACGGCCAGCCAGACTTTCAAGCAACCGATCATCAAGGCCAAAAACGACGGCACGGTTCAGTTCAACGATCTGCGGACCGTCCAAGCGCTCGATGGTAGTTGGATTGCGTTGAACAAGAATGGCTCGATTAGCGTGCACAACGCAGAAGGCCGCGAACTGGAGCGCTACAACGTGGTGATCGGCTCAATGATCTCCAAGGGCGATGGGACCGACGTTAAGAAAGGTGAGACCTTCGTCCAATGGGACCCTTACAATGTGCCAATTCTCACCGATAAAGGCGGCAAGATTGAGTTCCGCGATATGATCGCGGGCGTGACGATTAAACGTGACGTCGATGAGGCGACCGGGCTGATGGGCACCGTCATTATCGAGCATAAAGAGGATTTGCACCCGCAAATTGTCATTGTGGACGACAAGAAGGAGGTGCTCGCCAGTTATTCGATCCCGGCTGGTGCTCACGTCATTGTCGAAGAGGGACAGAAAGTGCGTGCTGGTGCGTTGCTGGCAAAGACCCCGCGGAAGGTCGCAAAGACCAAAGATATCACGGGAGGTTTGCCGCGCGTGGCCGAACTGTTCGAAGCGCGCCGGCCGAAGGATGCGGCTGAGATTGCCAAGATCGATGGCGTTGTTGAAATGGGCGGTACTGTCCGGGGAAAGCGACGCCTGATTTTGAAGGATCCCGATACCGGAGCCGAAGAAGAACACCTGATCCCGCTTACCAAACACATCATTGTGTTTAAAGGCGACTTCGTAAAGAAGGGTCAGCAACTTACCGAAGGCCCTGTGGTACCTCACGAGATCCTCGAAGTCTGCGGACCGCAGGATCTGCAGGAGCATTTGGTCAACGAAGTGCAGGAGGTCTATCGGTTACAAGGTGTGGAGATTAACGACAAACACATCGAAATCATCGTCCGCCAAATGTTGCGCAAGGTGAAAATTACCGACCCTGGCGATACGTCATTGCTTTGGGGCGATCAGGTGGACAAGCTCGACTTTGAGGAAGAAAACAAGAAGGTCGTCGAGAAGGGTGGCAAGCCGGCGGAAGCCGTTCCCGTCCTACTCGGCATCACCAAGGCTTCACTCGAGACGGACAGCTTTATTTCCGCTGCTTCGTTCCAGGATACGACGCGCGTCCTTACGGAAGCGGCTACACTGGGCAAGGTAGATAGACTGCGTGGTTTCAAGGAAAACGTAATTATGGGTCACTTGATTCCTGCTGGCACCGGTTTCCCCGAGCATCGCGAGATCAAGCTCGTGGAAAAGGGCGAGCCGATTGGCGCGCCCGTGATGGAAGAAGCAGAGCCGCAGCCCGCTATCGGATAAACGACCCCGATTAGGCGTTGCGTTAAACGCGTCTAACAGATTGGCGTTTCACAGAAACGCCCTACAATTGGGCTAATGTCGATCGTCACCAAAACGGGCGATCAAGGCGAAACGTCGCTGATGTACGGCCATCGCGTGTCGAAGGCCGACGCCCGCGTCGACGCCTACGGTTGTGTCGACGAGCTGACTGCTACCCTTGGATTGGCTCGATCCATCGCAACAGACAGGTTCATTTCAGAACAGATGCTAGTCGCACAAAAGGACCTCATTGTTGTGATGGGAGAGCTGGCAACGGCGCCCGGTGATCGGGAGCGTTTCATGAAGGATGGGTTTCACATTACCACGTCGGCGATGGTTGAGCGCATCACAGCGGTGATTACCGATCTTGAGAAAGACAAATCGCTTTATCCGAAAGACTGGGTGATTCCCGGGGCAAATCGAGTCTCTGCGGCGCTCGATTTTGCCCGCACTATGTGCCGTCGCGCTGAGAGGCGCATCGCAGCGTTCAGCGCGAGCGACGCAGAATTCAACGGTGAGATTTTGCGTTACCTAAATCGTCTCTCTGATCTCTGCTGGATCCTCGCCAGATACGTCGAGAAAGATTCACGAGATTCCAATTAGCGGCGCGTTGCCATAACACGCCCCGAATTGCGCTGCAACCCGGCGCTAAAAATTGGCAACCCTACGGCAGCGGAAGTCAACGTTCGCTGCTAAAACTGCGTGCGATGAAACTCAGATTCACATTAATCGCAGCAATTTCATTTTGTCTTTCCATTGTCCGCGCTGACGAAGCAATCTTCGCGTGGACATATACCACTGATTTGCTTCCCAAAGGTAAGTGGGAATTTGAGCAATGGATGACCGCGCGCTGGGAAAAGGAGCACGGCGTTTACAATGTCTTCGATTTTCGTGAGGAGCTCGAGTATGGATTAACAGACAATCTGCAGATCGCGCTTTACCTGAACCACCATTACGTCAATGCGAATGACGACTTCCCTGTGGCAGATCCGGCGCACCCCAAAAAACGCCAGCGTGGTGTTTTCGAAACCGGCGGCGAGGATGTTCACGCCGACCACGATCCATCTACGCCGTTCGACAGTTATCACTTCGAGTCAGTTTCTTTCGAAGCGATTTATCGCCTGCTAAGTCCGTACAAGGATCCGATTGGTCTCGCACTTTATTTCGAGCCAGCGGTCGGGGATCAGGAAACAGAATTGGAATGGAAAATACTGCTGCAAAAGAACTGGCTCGAAGACCGGCTCGTCTGGGCGTTAAACGTCAATTACGAACTTGAATTCGAAAAGGAGGACGAGGGCGAGTACGAACGCGATAGCATGTTCGAATGGTTCACCGGGCTGTCTTACCGCTTTATGCGTAATTGGTCGGGAGGTTTGGAATTTTGGAATCATCACGAATTTGCAGATGCCACCGTCCACGAACATTCAGCTTACTTTATCGGGCCGACAATTCATTATGGTGGCGAACGCTGGTGGGCCACGCTCGGATTCCTTCGTCAGCTACCAATTGGGGAGGCATTCAGTCAGGATAACAAGGAGTTTGCTGCGCACGACGGTTACCTCTTTGGCGATGAGCACGAAAAATATTACGTGCGGGTTCGGATAGGCTTTAATTTTTGAGCTTACCGCAATCCGGCGTCAAAAAATAGCAACCTTCCGGCAGCGCGCTTCTTAAGACGGTGTTAGAGATCGAAGCGATGAAGATTCGGTTTCCACTGATATTGGTCTTTTTGCTTTGTCTTGGCGAGTTGCGCGCTGACGAGCAATTTTTCGGTTTCGCGCGCGGCGCGGAAACGCTACCGGCGAACCGTTGGGAGCTTTATCAATTCGTTACTTTGAGTGAAGGAAAGAGCGAAGGGACGTACTACGGAACTCATTTCGAAACGGAAGCCGAATATGGATTCACCGATCGATTCCAGGCCAGCCTTTCGCTCGTCCAACATTATTTCTACAACAAAGGAGTCGATAGTGACCGCGATGCTTTGGACAACACCAACGCTTACCGCTTCGGCGGATTCGAAGGTTCGGCGAAATACCGTTTATCGAGCCCGTTCAAAGATCCCCTCGGGATCGCATTACGATTGGAAGCTGGTTACTTACTGCATGACGAAGTCGATGGCCTGGATCAGCATGAGCGCTACATCAAACCCGAAATTGATTTCCAAAAAGACTTTCTGGACGACCGAATAATTTGCGTTCTCAATTTTGGCGCGGAATGGGCGTGGGGCAAACAACCAGCGGAGCAGTATCCGAGAGAGCTCGCTTTCGAAGGCGCAGCTGGTGTGGCGTATCGCTTTGCTCCAAATTGGTATGCAGGCGTTGAAATTCACACTCGATGGGAATACCCGCTTTTCGATTTCGATAACTTCGAGCATCGAGTTTTTTACGCAGGTCCAAGCATTCATTACTCTCAAAAAAATTGGTGGGCGACGCTTACGTGGAACTATCAGGTCTACGGCAAAGGAGTGGACGAGCCGGCGGACGGGCAAACTTTCGCAGAAGAGACACGACAGTTATTTCGACTGAAAGTAGGATTTAATTTTTAGCCTGCGATGAAATCAGAATTTGTTTTTATCGCGCTGCCAGTCTCAGCGTTAATCGCTCCGTCCGCATTTGCGGTTCAATACCTGACTGTCGATCAAGCCCAAAAGGCAATTTTCCCTGGCAAGGCGTTTACAGCTACGCCAATAAAGCTAACGGGCCCTCAACGCAAAGCCATTGAGCAAGCGAGCGGAGTGCGCATTCTGCGCGACGAACAGCAGGTCTGGCGTGTAACGGGAGGTGGCTGGTTTATCGTCGATGAAGTCGTCGGCAAACACGAATTCATCACCTATGCCGCGGGACTGAACCCTGATGGGTCGGTCAAGCAGATTGAGATCATGGACTATCGCGAAACGTATGGTGGGCAGATTCGAGATCAAAAATGGCGTTCTCAATTTGTCGGTAAGAACAGCAAATCGACGCTCAAACTCGATAGCGACATAAAAAACATCAGCGGAGCAACGTTGAGCTGCCGGCACATCACTGATGGGGTCAAACGCCTTTTGGCATTTTATGACATCGCGCTCAAACACTGAAGTGCGCCGGTGTCGTCCGCTGCTGGGCACATTTGTCGAAATCACGGCGCGTGGACGCGACCAAAAATTGCTCGTCCGCGGAATCGAAGCTGGATTCGCTGCGATTGCGACGGTGCATCGGCTAATGAGCTTTCACGACCCCTCAAGCGATGTCTCGCGCATGAATCGCTTCGCGTTTCCAAAGGGTGTCAACGTGCATCCGTGGACCTGGCAGGTCATGAAGGAGTCCAAGCGATTTGCCGAAGCGAGTCACGGCACATTTGACGTTACCGTCGCTCCATGGCTCACCAAGTGGAATTATCTTCCTCGCCGTGGTTATCCCTTTGGTTCAACCGGCAACTGGAGTGACATTTTTCTTCGACGAAACTACGAGGTCTTTTTCCGCCGCAGCTTGATTGTCGATCTTGGAGGGATCGCGAAAGGTTTTGCGGTCGATCAGGCAGTCGATTCGCTGAAGGAAAATGGGATCGAGCGCGGAATCGTAAACGCCGGCGGCGATCTTCGAACATTTGGATCGGCTTCGCCCCTAATCCATGTGCGTCATCCTTCTGAACCGACGCGCATTGCCGGAGCGGTCCGTCTGCGCGAGCGCGCCATGGCGACCTCGGGAATTTATTTCGAGCGTCGAAAACATCGCCGCATTTACGTTAGCCCATTGCTCGATGGGCGTACCGGTCGATCTGGACGGGAACTAATCAGTGTCAGCGTGGCCGCTGCGGAATGCCTTGTCGCGGACGCACTGACGAAAATCGTCTTTTCACTTCGTGAAAAAGCCGCGGGATTGCTGGCACAATATCATGCGGACGCATTGTTGCTTGAGCGCGATGGCGCGCCATCATGGATGTTTCGTTCATCATGCGATACCCCCGACCAGACTCGATTCGATTGAAGCGCCTGCAGAAGTATTTTCTGTACGCTGTGTTGGCACTGCTTTTTTTAAGTGGAGCGGGCTGGGCGTATTGGAATTATCTGGCTGGGTCACCCGGCGATTTTGAGACAAGCGCGAAGACATGGGCGATGAAAATCCATGGCGCCGCGGCGATGGCGGTTTTGGTGCTGATTGGAATGCTCTTGAGCGGGCACGTAAAATTCGCCTGGCGCGCACACCGCAATCGAACAAACGGATTAATCCTTCTGGGCTCCTTCGCTGTTCTAACTATCACCGGCTACGGTCTTTATTACGCTGGCGGCGAAAGACTTCGGGCGTGGACGAGCTGGATTCATCTTGCCGTCGGGCTGCTTCTGCCACTCTTGTTGCTGATCCACATCTTTCTGGGACGCAGGACGCGTCGCGCGATTCAACCCTCAAAAGGATCGGGTTTCGCGTTTGGGCTCGTCGAGGATCGCCCTTTTGAAACGCACGAATACGAGTCTCAACGCAGCGGTTGATGGCGCCCGGCAATCCAGGTGAATTTCAGGTTGCACATCGACGCCTGCTATAGCATCTTCACCCTCCCCGCCTAGAGTTCCCCCTCGCGGATTTTCTCCTATGGCAGATACCACAGAATTAGTACCTGAACTTTTGGAAGCTGGTGTTCACTTTGGACATCAGACCAAGCGCTGGAATCCAAAGATGAAGCCTTTTATCTTTGAGCAGCGCAATCAGATTTACATCATCAATTTGGATGAAACCGTGCTTCAGCTTCGGCGGGCGACGGAATTTCTCCAGGAAGTCACACGCCGTGGAGGCAGAATTTTGTTGGTCGGCTGCAAGAAACAGGCGCAGGAAGCCATAAAAGAGGCGGCACTGGCTTGCGGTCAGTTTTATGTGAATCAGCGCTGGCTGGGCGGCACGCTCACCAATCTCGCGACCATTCGGAAGAGCATTGGACGGCTTAAATACATCGAAGAAATCGAGAAATCGCCTGAATACAAGAAGATGGGCAAGCAGGAATTGGCCGCGCTTAATCGTGAAGGGGCAAAACTCCGACGCAATCTTGATGGGATAATTGAGATGTCGCAGTTGCCCGATGCTCTCGTCGTAATCGATACGATCCGCGAACAAAACGCAGTGAACGAAGCCCGACGGCTCGGTATTCCAGTGGTTGCCATCGTGGACACGAATGCGGATCCGGACATTATCGACTACCCAATCGCGGGCAACGATGACGCGATCCGCGCGATTCGTGTGATTCTGCAAAAACTGGTGGACGCTATTGTCTCAGCAAGCAACGAAGCGCGCATCCGCGAGCAGGTCGAAATGGCTGGCGTCTCAGCCTGAGCCTTGCGTTGCATCGCAAAATGATGCTTCGAAAATTCGATTCCTAAGAATTTGACACTGAATGAAAACAACGGCTGAAATTGATCCTCAATTAGTTAAGCAGTTACGCGAAAAAACCAACGCTGGTTTCATGGACTGCAAGCGCGCTCTGGTTGAAAGCGGTGGTAATCTGGAAAAGGCAGAGGCGATTCTGCGAACCAAGGGAATTGCCAGCGCCGGCAAAAAAGCTTCACGCGCAACGAAAGAAGGCGTGGTGGCCTCCTACATTCATTTGCAGGGAAAGGTTGGCGTGCTCGTGGAGGTGAATTGCGAGACCGACTTTGTGGCAAGGAACGAGAACTTTCGCGAGTTTGTGAAGGACATCACCCTGCATATCGCGGCGGCACACCCGCTTTACGTCAGTCGCGCGGATGTGCCAGGCAATCTCATCGAAGCTGAGCGCGAGATTTACAAGGCCCAGGTCAAGGGCAAACCGGAGAATGTCGCTGACAAGATTGTCGAAGGAAAACTGGAAAAGTTTTACAGCACCGTTTGCTTGCTCGAACAAGGTTTCATTAAAAATCCTGATGTGACCATCAAGGACTTGCTCAATGGCAAAATCTCCGAGTTAGGCGAGAACATCGTCATTCGTCGCTTTGTTCGTTATCTCGTTGGTGAACCGCTTCCAAACGAAGCGTAGGCGGTTGTAGCGACGTTTGTACCAAAGGCCGAACCTGCAAATAGGTGCTTGGCACAAGCACCTCTATAACAACCCACGTGCACCCGCCTCGTCCATGGCTAGGTTGCAAGGAGGAATGGGACTGGTCGAATACAAGCGCAAACGCGATTTCAAAAAGACAGCTGAGCCTGCAGGCAGCAAGCTGCTACCGGGGAAAATCAAAGGCGCGTCACGCTTCGTCATTCAAAAGCACGCTGCGCGCCGTTTACACTACGACTTCCGCCTGGAGATGGAGGGCGTTCTAAAATCATGGGCGTTGCCCAAAGGGCTTCCTTGGAAGCGAGGTGAAAAACACCTTGCAGTGGAGGTGGAAGATCATCCGATCGAATACGAGCACTTTGAGGGAATCATCCCCAAGGGGCAATATGGCGGCGGCACTGTGATGGTGTGGGACCAGGGGAGTTACCGCGTTTACGGCGAACAGCCGGTGAAATCACTGAAGGAAGGCAAGCTTCATCTCGTGCTCGATGGTGAAAAAGCAAAAGGCGAATGGACCCTGGTGCGGATTCGCGGGCGTGAAAATGAGAAAAATCAGTGGTTGATCCTGAAGACGGGAGACGATGCGAAGCCGATATCAAAGAAAATGGACGACCGTTCGGTTAAAACCGGACGCACCATGGATCAAATCACAAAAACTCGCGACGCGGAGTGGGAATCTGGTCGAGCGGCGGACGACAGTCCAACGTCGCAATTTAAAGCGAGGATTCGTGATGCCATAAAAGAAAAGAAAAGCGATAAGGTCGTAGGGCGGAGTCATCGCCTGTTGGCCGCAGAGTCCGCCAGTCGAAGCGGTTACCCCGAAATGGCATCCCTGCCAGATTTGCCCCCTGCAAGAGCTCGTTTCATCGAGCCGATGAAAGCGAAGCTGGTCGAAAACCCACCAGATACTGGTGATTGGATTTATGAACTGAAATTCGACGGCATCCGGCTGATCGGAGTTAAAAGGGACAAGAAGATTTCGTTGCTGTCGCGAAACCAAAACGAATTAGCCGAACGATTTCCGGAGATCGTCGAAGCGATAAAAGCCTTGCCGGTGCGCGAATGTGTGATCGATGGCGAAGTGGTCGCCCTCGATGAGGAAGGCCGTTCTTCGTTCCAACTGTTGCAAGCCCGCGAGATGGAAGGACGCAAGAGTCCTGTTTATTTCTATCCGTTCGACCTCCTCCAGCTGGACGGCAAAAGTCTGATTTCATTGCCACTGGAGGCGCGTAAGAACGTTCTGGAAAAACTCTGCGCCGGTGTAGCCGCGGACGCTGATCGCAGCGCGAGTCCCATTCGCTATTCGGGTGCAATTGACGGGGACCCCGAACGATTGCTCGAAGAGGTGAAGCGACGCGGTCTCGAGGGAATCATCGGCAAGCAGCGCAACTCTGTTTACGAACCTGGACGCAGGAGTGGTGCATGGATCAAGCTTAAATGTGTCACCGAACAGGAATTCGTTATTGGCGGTTACACGCCGCCGCAGGGCGCGCGAAAACACTTCGGTGCGATTCTGGTTGGTTATTACGAAAACAAAAAGCTTGTTTTCGCAGGCAAAGTCGGGACCGGTTTCACTGTAAAATTATTGGCGATGCTGCACAGTAAATTCCAAAAGGAAGCGCGCGACGATTGTCCTTTTGTCGATCTACCGTCGAAGCAAAATGGTCAATGGGTGCAGGACATCACGCCTTCGATGATGCGGAAGATGCGTTGGGTGAATCCAGTTTTTGTTTGTGAAATTAAGTTTGCGGAATGGACACGGGACAAAAAGTTACGGGCGCCGGTTTTCGTCGGGTTGCGGAAGGACAAAAATCCCCCAGAGGTTGTCCGCGAGGGTTAACAGCGGAACGCGTGGCGCCCTGGTTTGTGCCGCTGTAACTTGGTCTTGAAGCCGGGGCAAAAAATCTAAACAGAGGGAGGGTTTGGGATTGTTATGCGAATCGCTCAAGTCGCGCCGCTTTACGAGAGTGTGCCGCCGAAATTTTATGGCGGCACGGAGCGGGTCGTCTCGTACCTGACTGAGGAATTGGTTCGCCAGGGCCACGACGTGACGCTCTTTGCAAGCGGGGATTCGGTGACTCAGGCGCACCTGGTCGCCGCATGCAGGCGTTCACTTCGCCTGGACGAGCACTGTATCGACCAACTAGCCCACCAAATATTGATGCTCGAGCAGGTGTTCCAGCGCGCTGACGAATTCGATATCATTCATTTTCATGTCGATTACCTGCACTTCTCTCTGAGTCGCCGTCAGCTGATAACCCATGTTACAACGTTGCACGGCCGTCTCGATCTTCCCGACTTGGTTCCGATTTACCAGGAGTTTCGGGACATGCCAGTGATTTCGATTTCCGATGCCCAGAGGACTCCTCTGCCTTGGGCAAACTGGCAGGCTACGGTTCATCACGGTGTGCCGGCCGATCTGTATCGGTTGCGTGCAGAACCTGGGAGCTATCTCGCTTTTCTGGGACGGATTTCGCCTGAG
>DATBEX010000125.1:0-4340 GCA_036558805.1 Candidatus Udaeobacter sp. | reverse complement strand
TCTATGTCCAGGACACGTCCGGCCTTTTCAAGATAGTCCATCGAACTATATAATGTGGGCAGGCGTTGTGACGGGCAAGTCCGCGTGAGGCGGTTTGCGCGCCTCGAACGAAAGGAAAAAACATGAAAACATTAGTAATCGCAATGGTGGCCGCACTCGTTGCAAGTGCGTCGGCACAAGAATTCAGAGCTCCGATCGGCCCGCAAAAACCAGTGCGAGCGATGGCCACACCGCCGCCAATCTCAGAACGCCCCGCGGTTGAGGGTGTGGTTCCACGAGGGCTCGGTCCGGGCCGTAATCCGTTCCAGATGCTCAATCCGTGGGCGCCTGCGCGTTATGGAACTTGGGTGGACAGCACCTCATTCGATCCGAATCACCCGGGGAAATGGAACGGCATAAAACTCTTTGAGATCATCTTTTGATTTCGGGGAGCGCACAACTACGCTCCCCGGAGAGATGCTTCGAGGTTCGACTTACGGTCTACTGTTCGTAATTCGCAACTTGGGCTGCTGGTTTGCTTATCTCTAGTTCGGCGCTCACTTTTTGGATTTGCACCGCCTGCTCCTTGATCTGAGCAGTGAGGATCTCCATTCCTTTTTGCTGCCGAGCGATGACCGCGGCCTGGTTCGCCAGGTTGGAGTTAAGTTGCGTGATGTTGATCTGTTGTTCCTCGACTTTCTGGTGCTCTTTGAGGAACTCGTTAAGCAACATCGCGTTTACCGCATCGTAGCGAACGGTGAAAGGCTTGCCGTCGGCGTCGCGCACCACCAGGTTGGGATTTACCTCAGCTACGTCTTCCGCAATCAAACCAAAGTGAGGAGTGCTTTCGGCTTTTTTGGTGTCCTGGTTCTTGTAATGAAACGTGACCGGTTTCAGGGCCAGGATGGCTTCGCTGGTTTGATTCATCGGTTCAATGTCTTTCTTAAAGCGGCGCGAAGAGTTGGTCGTGCCGAGTTGGCCGTCCGAGTCTACGATGACACTTATGCCGTCGCCGTTGCCTACGGTAACGCCGCGAATGTTACCGATAAAGCATCTGTCACTTGTTGCGAAGGCAGTGCCATCGCCTGGGGAGCCGATTGAAATAACGTTGTCAGCCGTGGTCATGTTCGCGCCGGCTTCGCGGCCGATCGCGATGTTGTTGCTACCCGTTGAGAACCTGAGCGCTCCCCGGCCAAAGGCCTGGTTATTCGTGCCGGATACGTTGTCCCGGAGTGCCGCAGCCCCGACCGCAGTGTTGCTGCCACCGTCTACGTTGCTCGACATGGCAAGCAAGCCAACGGCTGTGTTGTCGTTGGCGGTAGTGTTGTTTGCGAGAGCCTGAGAACCAATAGCCGTGTGCTCGACGCCGTCTATATTGTTAGAGAGCGCGAATGCTCCATTGGCCGTGTTGTTGCCGCCTGTGGTGTTGTTCTCGAGCGCCACCACCCCGACAGCTGTATTATTAGAGGCAGTGGTGTTGAACAAAAGCGCAGCCCCGCCAACGGCTGTATTATTGTTTGCAGTATTGGAAAGCAGCGTTCCCGCCCCGACACCGGTGTTGAAGCTGCCATCCGTGTTGCTAAAGAGCGAATACCAGCCAAACGCGGAGTTTGCAGAGCCGGTGCTGACGCTAAAAAGGGCATGGTCCCCGTCCGCCGTGTTGAACCCGGGCAACGCAATATTTGGAGCTGCTGGTGTTCCTTCCAGAATCTCTGGAGTGGCTGGCGCTTGTTGCGAAGTCTTTGGAACCGCTGGCCCCTCTTCTGGCGTCGCTTGCACTCTTGGCAAGAACGCAAAGAAGACCAACATAGCCGGGATAAGAAACCAACGGCGTGGCAAAGGTGCGCGGTTTGTCGAATCGTTGTGGGCCATAATAAACGATGTGAGGGCTTTGAGGATTATCTTTTTCATAATCTGCGGATTTTCACGCGCGCCTCGATTTTTGAAAATACGCAGAATGACGTACGAATACCCTTGCCCCTCATTTCCCTTTCCTGTTAAGAAAGACGCCAGAAAGATCTTATGGCCCGTTTAAATCGGCTCCGCCTGGAAGCATTAGCGTCGTTAAAATTGACTCCTCGCGAAAAGGAAGTCCTCTTCTGGATCTCACGAGGCAAAAGTAATCACGATATTGGCGTCATTCTCGGCGCAAAAACCGGAACAATCTGCAAACACGTCGAACACATTTTTGGGAAGCTCAATGTTGAAAACCGAACCGCCGCTGCAGTGATAGCTCTCGAAGTATCTCACTCTGCCGCACCCAGATCTGATGGCGAACATCGTCAATCCTGGGCCGCGATCACTGGTTTCATCACAATGCAGCTCTGCGCCATGTGGTCAAACGGTTGCGAACTTTGCGACGAATTCGCGCGGTTGGTCGCGTGAGCGCTGATCCATCTGAGCGGCGCATTTGCGGTCAATGTTCAACCCCGTGACGCCGCGGTCCCGCAGCTTTTCCTGGTTAGGGCTCCTCTTGAGCGAACTGAGCAAAGAACTTTTCCAACTGTGATCGCACGGCCTGAAACGAGAGTTGCTGTAGCGCGCGCTGCTCCGATTCGGTTACAACGGCGCCGCGAAGATCTGCATTCTTCAGCAAATCGAGCGCCATGGAAGCAACTTGGGTGATCGTCCGTCCCTCACCGCAAGTTTTGGAAAAGGCAATTCTTTCAATTGCGCCGTCACCACCAACACAGGGGATCCGACAGAGAAGAGCATCGCCTGCTACCTGGCCCGGCACGTGGCTGCGATCCAACTGCAGGACAATTTTATGCCGCGCCACGTTCCGCAGATAATCAGGATACGGTTTCCACCCGTTGATGACGCGCAGTTTTTTTACCGGAATTTTCACCTCGGCGAGCAAACGCCGCGCGTTACGTCCCTCCACATTAACAACGGTGACTGGTTCGCCTGTCGCGTCGCACAATTGACGCGCAACCAACAGCGCCGCGAGGTGATTGCGCGATGGCACGTCCCATTCGCGGGTGCCGATGAAAATTCCCGATTGCTCGTTGGGAGGCATGCAAAAATTCCATCTCTGATCTTCAATGGGATAAGGAGTCGGGACAAAAACTACCCGTTTCACGTCCCGGCGAGCGCTCTGATAGATTTCCGCCGCTTCCGGAGTTGTGGCAATGCATCCATCGGCTTGGCCCACAATTTTCATGAGGCGCGATAATCTCCCACGGTCACATAACTGTTGGGCGATCTGATGAAGTCCTGTCTCCTTTAACGATACAACGACCGTGCGACCCCGTTTCTTCAGCTCGGTGAACGCGCGCTCCGAAGCGCGAAAATCACCGCGTAAAAGTAGAAGAACTGGTGTGTTCTCTGCGATCGCGCGATGCAGATCATGATGAAAGGCTCCCTGCGTACAAGCGGCGAGTGCGTGAAAGTTAATCGGCGCGTGTGCGCCTTCCCCGGGCGCGGGCAGGTCCCGAAACTCCTGTTCCGGATCACGCCCCCTTGGATTAAGAACGGTCAATCGGAAGGCATCCATGTCGTGAGAAGTTATAATCTGACGCCGATTGAGAATGTCAGTGCCAGACACTAATGACGAAAAACGAATGACCAAGCTCGAAGGAATGACGAATGCCCAAATGACCGACATCGTGACAACGTTTCCTTGTCATTCGTGCTTTCTTCGTTATTCGACATTCGTGGTTCGTCTTTTCGGTTCGAGGCTGAACAGGAACCGAAATCATTCATCGCCTGGGGCCGGCGTTGCCGGTTTCAAGAGCCTTTGATCCCCGTCTTCTGCATCCAGAGGTTTGACCGGTATCGCGCGCCGGATTTCGACAGGATTCTGAACCCGGGGTTGCACCGGAATCGCTTTTCTAATCTCTGGAACCGATTCCGCCGCTTGAGTACTCGCTCCACTACCGTTGACGTTCGCCGTTTTCACGGAGCTCTGTCCGGCGACGCCGTCGGACTTTTGATTTGCCACTGTTTCAGGTGTCGGCTGCGGCGCAGGCTCGGGTCTCAATGTCGACTTGAGAGAATTGTATGGGTCCTTGTCGGCCAGCAGGGTCGGACTTTTCACGGCGATTGGCGAGACCTCATTCACGTCCACAGCCAACGAGGCGCGCGGCAAATCGCTCGAAGGAACGGAGCTTGCTAAACGAGCGCGCGGCTCGCCGTGGACAGTACAAGGCACGGTCGGAACCTGTGCTTGCGTCCCAATTTCCATGTATGTCGAACGCCGCTGAACAGTATCACCGTTCGCTGTCTTTATGGCATCGTAACATTTGTCGGTGGCGAGCAATCCAGACCTCGAACAAATTTCGACCTGCTTCAGATTTGCGGGCCGTTTGATTTCACGAGGTGGATAACGTTGGGCGGCGGCATTCATAACATCCACCCAA
>DATBEX010000124.1:0-9590 GCA_036558805.1 Candidatus Udaeobacter sp. | reverse complement strand
TGTGGTGTCACCCCGGTCGCGCAGTTCGATGCCTTCTTCCAGCAACTGATCTACCAGCGACGGCCAGGATGCAGGAGTCTGGGATTCCACCGGGGACTTCGGTAGCGTCACAGGACTAGGAACGTTGATAGTTACAACCATCTCAGGTGATGGTGACGGAGAGGGGACAGTCCGCGTCAAGTCGCTATGCCGGCGCGGCAGGCGAGCGGATATTGCATCCTTGTGCCACCCCGTCCACAAGCCTACTCCAAATACGAGAAGTACAATGGTCGCGGCCGCCAACCGTTTTTTGAGCAAGTTGTTTTTGCTTAGCGAAAGCAACCCGGGGCGCCATCTTTTCCACAGTGGAACGATTAGAAAGACCCAC
Organism: Candidatus Udaeobacter sp.; assembly: GCA_036558805.1. Lineage (GTDB taxonomy): Bacteria > Verrucomicrobiota > Verrucomicrobiia > Chthoniobacterales > UBA10450 > Udaeobacter. The sequence continues at coordinate 9,223 of DATBEX010000124.1, read as the reverse complement.
GTGACAATGGCAAGTGCTGCGACTGCTACATGGCTTGCGACCGGGTTCAATTCTCGAAAAAGCCCCATGCGGATAACGCCTCCTCGGGTGCTGGAATCGTAAGAAACGCGCATTTCAATCGCAAGCGCGATTCCGCTATCCTGCCACCCCGACGGCGATCGAAATTAGAACTCAACGGCGTTTGTGTTGCGGTCTTGTTCGCGGCCTGCGTGCTCGCAATGGATTCGGCCGCCGCTGTTTTGTTCGCGCTTCTCGCTAATGATCGCTATTATGCGCAGTTTGAAGTCCTCAGTGAATTCGTCTGGTCAGTTCGCCATCGCTTTTCCTTTGTCGGCCAGCAAGAGGAACAAGCCGATATAGATCACGCCGAGCATAAACAACGGCGTCACGACATGAGGAAGCATAGATTCCTTCGAATCCACAAACGCCAAGGTTGAGTAATAATCAGCCAACGGGATTTTGCTCGTGGTCGGAACTTGCCAATATCCATCGTGAACCCAGGTGGCTCCGGGCGGAACGTTGCCGCTCTTGCCTTCCGCGAAATTCTCCACGCGCCACGTCGTTTCTTCCCGATATTTGCCAGCCGAATAATCTTCATGTCGTTTCCACGCAAGATAATGACACGTGCCGATCACCGCGAAGGCGATGAGCGCGATTATGGTCAGCGTTTTTCGTTTCCAGTTCATCGGAGATCTTTACGGTTCTTTAATCGTGAAGGCATTTCCCTAAATTACAACAATCCCAATACAAGTTATGCCCTTCCCGGAGCCAAGCGATTCTTGAGTGGGTCGTTTGGTCTCCTTTTTCACCTTTTTACTTTGCTCCGCAGCTGTCCTTAAATTTCCTGAGAGACCGATAAAGCGACAACTGGGGACGATGAGTAGTCCAAGGTTGCAAGCGGCTTTCCTAAGGTTTGCGGCGTACCGTCGGAACGGTGTGTGAGTGGCTGATAGCGTGGGGGCACGCTGGCGAGGCCGATCGCAGATATCGGCGCGATGACTTCATTATTCGCATTGAGATAATACCAGCGAGTGTCCCCAATGGTGAGCGCGAGAAATGCCTAACGAGAAAGAGATAAGCCACAACGGGGTGTCGTGGCAAGAGGGCTGAACAGCTACCCTAATGTTGGACTTCAACCCAGCGGCCCGGTAAATGGCTTCCCGTTTCTCCGCCAACCCAAACATAGTCCTTGATTTTCTTCGGCGCCGACGGACGCAAGTCGAAGTCGATCCTGGAATTTGCTCCAGTCGCTCGTACGGTGATGGAAGCCTTTACTTGACCGGCCGTCGCAAGGCTTAGTTTATAGGTGCCTCGAGGCAACGCAGCGGCGTAATGGCCCTTGGCGTCCGTGCGGCTGATGATCGGCGGGACTTGTCGCTCTTTCTGCTCAAACCGGATTTCGGCGTCTTTGAGAGCGCGCCCATCCGCGCCGATAACGCTTCCCTCGACCGAAGACATCTGCGCTGAGAGCGTCGCTGTGAAAACGAACAAATTCACGAGAAGAAGACTGGCAATGACGCCGTGCCTAAGCATTAGCGAAATACTGCGCCCAATTCGAAAACGCGCAAATGCAACCGCGCGGCGAAATTCGCGTGCTCAACGGCGCTGCGAGAAAAGTCGCCATAAAGCCCAGTCTGTGGATATTGGCGGACATTGGCGAATTTGTTGGGACTTCTGTTGTGACTCAGCCAATTTTTTTGGGCTGATTTTCGCTGTTTCCACCTATGAAAAGAGGCGGGGGCGGGAATCGAACCCGCGAATAGCGGTTTTGCAGACCGCGACCTTACCACTTGGCTACCCCGCCGGGTGTGCGAGAGCGCACAATATCGTTGTAGCGGCGCTTGTATCAAGCGCCGAGGTGTATAGATAAATGGGCGCCTGGCACAAGCACCTCTACACAATGACCCGGTATTCTTCTGAATTATTTGCTCGTGCGCAGAAGCGGATTCCCGGTGGTGTCAATTCGCCCGTGCGTGCGTTCCGCAATGTGGACAGTGCTCCATTTTTTGTAGCGCGCGCGAAGGGCGCGACGATCTGGGACGTCGATGGGAAAGAGTACATCGATTACTTGGGAAGCTGGGGGCCGGCGATCCTCGGTCATGCGCCGGAAATTGTTGTGGACGCGGTGCGCGACGCTGCAACGCGCGGTTTAAGTTTTGGAATTCCGAATCCGCTCGAAGTAGAGATGGCTGAATTGATCTGCGAGTGGATGCCATCGATCGAGAAAGTACGAATGGTAAACAGTGGCACGGAGGCGACCATGTCGAGCATTCGACTCGCACGCGCTTCGACCGGACGCGATAAGATCATTAAGTTCGATGGTTGTTATCACGGCCATGTCGATGGGTTGCTGGTGAAAACAGGCAGCGGCGCGCTTACTCATGGGCGGCCTGACAGCGCAGGAGTGCCAGAGGCGGTCGCCGATCTTACCTTCTCGCTGCCATTCAATAATATCGATTTTGTGCGGAAGGCATTTGCTGAGAACAAAGGAAAAATCGCGGCAATAATTGTCGAGCCTGTTCCGGCAAACGCAGGGCTGTATCTTCCAATCGCGGATTTCCTGTCGAATTTGCGGAAGGAATGCACAAGGAATGGTGCGCTTTTGATCTTTGACGAAGTCATTACCGGTTTCCGTTTGGCGCGTGGAGGCGCACAAGAGATTTACGGAATCAAACCCGATCTCACAGCGTTGGGGAAGGTGATCGGCGGAGGACTTCCGGTCGGCGCATTTGGAGGACGCGCCGAAATCATGGATCAGCTTTCGCCGGACGGTCCGGTTTATCAGGCAGGCACGCTGTCTGGAAATCCGTTGGCAATGGCTGCAGGCCTTGCGCAACTGCGCGAGCTTGAACGCATCAATGGATGGAAGTTGCTCGATGACCTCGGCGCACAATTCGAGGAGCTCGCACGAAGTGCCATCACGGATGCCAAGGCCGACGTCACGTTTCACAGGGTTGGTTCGATGTTCTGCTTGTTTTTTGCTCTGGGACCAATCACCGATCTCGCGAGTGCGCGACGGAGCGATTTGAAAATGTTCGCGCGATTCTTCCACGCTTGTTTAAGGCGCGGGGTCTATTTCGCCCCATCGCAGTTTGAAACCGGATTTATTTCGACAGCGCATACGCCGCAACTGATCGAGCAAACCGGTGCTGTGGTACGCGAGGTGTTGGCGGAACTAAATTGATCCGGCCCCAGATTGCCCACGCCCACGGGAGCTTCGGCAAACCTCGCTTGCCCCGGCGTAGCTTTATGCGAAGGCTGGGAGGAATCTTGCACATAAGAAACAAGAGATGCCACGGCTCTACTTCACATGACAACAACGAAGGACTCGCGAATCCGCCCAGTGGCAAAGTTCTTTTTGGAGGGCGACAAGAAGTTTTTCGTCAAGGGAGTTACGTACGGTCCCTTCAAGCCGGACGCCGAAGGGAACTACCTTGGTCGCCCCGAACAGGTCGACGTCGATCTAGCCCTTATGCGCCAGGTCGGCTTGAACGTTGTTCGGATTTACCACGCACCACCGCTCTGGTTTCTTGATCGTTGTACTAGCGCAGGGATGCGCGTGCTGGTGACGCTTCCCTGGGAAAAGCACATCGAGTTTTTGCGCGAAAGATCGACTCGCAGACAAATTACCGAAGCTGTCCGGGGCACCGTGGGCAAATATGCGGGGCACCCCGCGATCCTTGGTTATCTCGTCGGCAACGAAATCTCCAGCACAATGGCGCGCTGGCTGGGTGCGCGTCGAGTGATTGAGTTTGTGGAAGAACTGATTCGGATCGGGCGTTCTATCGATCCTGACGCTCTCTTTTCCTATGCCACTTATCCGCCAACCGAATATCTGCTTCCGCAGAATGCCGATTTTTGCTGTTTTAACGTTTACCTTCACAATCAGCGTGATTTCGAAGGCTACCTTTTGCGACTGCAAAATCTCACAGGCGAGCGTCCGCTTATCCTGGGTGAATTCGGAATGGACACGATCCGGCATTCACAGGACGAGCAAGCCGAGATGCTCGGTTGGCATATCGACAGCGTTGTGAAATGCGGCCTAGCCGGAACGATTCTTTTTACCTGGACGGATGAATGGTTCACCGGCGGACAGGAAATTACAGACTGGGCGTTCGGGATCGTCACACGTGAGCGCCGCGCCAAGAAGGCGTTCTACATGCTGGAAGAGAAACTGGGCAGAAACGATTCTGCTCTGCCTCATCGCCCCCTGCCGAAAGCGCCATTCGTTTCGGTAATTGTTTGTTCGTACAACGGTGGTCGCACTCTCGCCGCCTGCCTTAATTCGTTAGGTAAACTCAATTATCCCGAGTATGAGGTCATCCTGGTCGATGATGGATCGACCGATGATACGTCTTATATCGCGGCACAGTTCCCATGGGTGCGTTACATCCATCAAACCAATCAGGGATTAAGCCACGCCAGGAATACTGGCGCCGCCGCAGCCAAAGGCGACGTCTTCGCTTACACCGATTCAGACTGCATGGTTGATGCGGATTGGCTGTATTATCTCATCGGCACACTCGTGAGCGGCAATTACGCCGGGGTAGGCGGACCGAACGTCACGCCGCCAGCGCAGAATTGGATCCAGGCCTGTGTTGCGGCGGCGCCGGGCGGACCGAGCCATGTATTGCTTACCGATGTGGTGGCCGAACACATTCCTGGCTGCAACATGGCATTTTATCGGTGGGTGTTTGAAAGCGTCGGTGGCTTTGATACCGAATATCGCAAAGCAGGAGACGACGTCGATTTTTGCTGGCGAATCCAACAAGCCGGCTGGGTTATTGCCTTCAGCCCAACGGCAATCGTCTGGCACTATCGACGTTTTACTCTGCGCGCATTTTTGAAACAGCAGGACGGCTACGGCGAAGCAGAGTCACTGCTGCGGTTTAAACATTTGATCTTTTTTGGACCAACCGGCAGTGCGAAATGGCGCGGCCAGATCTACGGGACGCCGCGCTTCAGTTGGTTCGTTAATCGGCCCGTGATCTATCACGGAATTTTCGGTGAGGGATTTTTTCAGTCGATTTATCCCGCGCCCCAATCGGATGTAGCCGCCTACCTGAGCAGCATTGAATGGTTTGCCCTGACGATTTTCCTGTTCGGGCTCGGCATTTTTCTCCCGGCGCTGCGCATTGTGCCATATCTGATGCTTGGCGGGACACTCTGCGTCGCCCTTTCGTACATGGTGCGAGCTTCCGTTGAACCGAAATTCGATACTGCGGGGGCGCGGCTGCTTGTCATGTTCCTGGCTTTTGTCCAACCGCTCGTACGAGGATTCTCTCGTTATTTTACCTGGCTGCATTTCAAGCGCACTCCGAGAAGCGTGATTCGAGCCCATGAGCATCTTGAGGAACGCAATCGTTTTGCGGGTAGTCTGAGCCGGAGGGTTTTTTGGACCGAGCAGGGGCGGGACCGGCACTATTTGCTCGGCGCCATCTTCGAATTGCTCGATGAGGAAGGCTGGCGTTATTCCACTGACAGCGGATGGAACGAGTGGGACATTCAAATTTATGGGAATTTTTGGTGGAGCATCGCGCTTCAAACCGTCACGGAGTATCACGGCGGCGGAAAGTGTTTAACTCGTGTCCGGCTTCGAAACCGGTTCGTCACCACGACCATCATTTTCAATCTTATTGCATTAAGTTTGTTGACCTATCGCCAGCTGAACATTTCTCATGTCGATTTCTGGTCCCTCGTTCCATACCTGCTTTTCTTGGTTTTCCTCTGGACGCGAGCGCGGCTGCTAAAGTCACGGGTAGTTGAGCTTGTCGATCTCGCAGCCTATCGCGCTGGTTTGCAACGGGTGATGCGTCGACGCAAAAACAGCGAACGCGAATCAGCGCCGCAACTCGAGATACCGGAGAATGCCGTGCGCGAGATCGTGCACCATTCTCCTGAGGAGTCGGAGGCACTCAAGGAATAGCGGGTTTCGCTCGTTTCCGAAACGCTCCGCGCAACTTGGCTTCAGAGCTTCAAATTCACTTTGCGACTTCCGCGCGCGATTTTGCCAATTCGTTTAGCTTTTAAGATTGTCATTGCGCGTTGAGCATCGCGTTCGGAAACGACCGCTGCCATACCGATACCCATATTGAAAACCTGATACATTTCATGAACATCGATATTTCCCTTGTCCTGCAAGATCTTAAAGATCTGCGGCACTCGCCAGCTTTTCGTCTCGATTAGTGCGTCGCAATTCGCTGGCAAAATTCGCGGCAGATTATCAACAAGACCGCCGCCTGTGATATGGGCGAGTCCTTTGATCATGCCGCTTGGAACCTTCGCGAGAAGCGGCTGATAGTTTCTGTGCACGCGCAGCAATTCTGCCCCGATGGTCGATGTTGCTCCTGGCAAATGTGAGCCTGCTTTCAGTCTCATTTTTTCGAACAAAATTTTTCGGGCAAGCGAGTAACCATTGGTGTGCAAACCGTTCGAAGGGATTCCGAGAATCACGTCGCCCGGCTTGATTTTCCGGCCGTCGATCATTTTTGAGCGATCGACAACGCCAACGATGCATCCCACAAGGTCGTATTCGCCCTTGCGGTACATGTCGCCGAGTTGGGCTGTCTCGCCGCCAATCAATGCGCACCCCGCCGCGCGACATGCGCGCGCCAATCCGCGAAGCAGTTGATCGAAGACGCGCGGATCGAGTTTTTCGCACCCGATGTAATCGAGAAAAAAAAGAGGGTGCGCACCGACGACGGCGATGTCGTTGACGCAATGATTCACCAGATCCGCGCCGACGGTGTCATGGCGATCCAGCGCGAAAGCGATCTTTAATTTTGTGCCGACGCTATCGGTGCTCGAAACCAGGACCGGTTCGCGGATTCCTGGAAATCTTGCCAGAAACAATCCGCCGAAACCGCCAATCCTGCCGAGGACTTGTTCTCCATGTGTTTTCCTAACGAGTGACTGAATTTGTCCTTTGAGTCGATTGCCCAGGTCGACATCGACGCCTGCATGAGCGTACGCTTTTTTCTTCTTTGTCATGTCAAGCGAGGTCGAGACATCTCTGCTTTTAATCTAAACAGCAAGAGATTTCTTGACCGCGTTGCGCGCTCCTCGAAACCACAACCCGCTATTTCAGATCTGCGAATAACTTCGGATGCGCTTCCTGATCGGCCAGCGCTTTGGCGCGCTGCTCTCGTTTTTCCATGATGAACTTGTCCAGCGCAGGATCGACCGGCAGGGGATAATCACCGTTGAAGCAGGCCAGGCAAAAGCTGTTCATCGGTTTTCCGGTCGCCCGCACCATGCCTTCCACGTCGAGATAGCCAAGACTGTCAACACCCAGGTATTTGCAGATGTCTTCCATCGGCATCTGGTTCGCGATCAATTTGTCCGGATCAGGAAAATCGATGCCGTAGTGGCAAGCAAACCGGTGTGGCGGACAACTCACGCGCATGTGCACTTCCTTTGCTCCGGCTTCCCGCAAATTCACCACACGCGCTCGCGCGGTCGTCCCGCGCACGATCGAGTCGTCCACAACGACAACTCGTTTCCCGGCCACCATTTCTTTGATCAGATTTAATTTCACCCGCACATCGAAATCGCGAATGAGCTGGCTGGGCTGCAAAAACGTGCGGCCAATGTAGTGGTTGCGAACAAAGGCATGAGCATAAGGAATGTTTAGCTCCTGGGCGAAACCAAGAGCGGCATAGTTTCCCGAGTCGGGAACTGGAACGACGATGTCAGCCTCCACCGGAAATTTTCTTGCCAGTTCGCGTCCCATTTCCATGCGCACCTTACCGACGTTAACCCCGCCGATCATGCTGTCCGGTCGCGCGAAATAGACATATTCGAACATGCAAAAGGCGGGCCGCTCGTCCGGGAACGGACGCTCAGAACGCAATCCGTTTTCGTCGATGATCAACACTTCACCCGGTTCGATTTCGCGGACGAACTCCGCATGAATCAGATCGAAAGCACACGTCTCAGATGCCAGGATATAAGCGCCATCAAGTTTGCCGAGAGCAAGCGGGCGCCAGCCAAAGGGATCGCGCACGCCGATCAATTCCCGTTCACTCATGATGATTAGCGAGAACGCTCCTTGAATCCGGCGCAGCGCAGCAAGCACATTTCCGCCGTTCTCCGAGGGTTGCGCCAGGAGATGTAAGATGATTTCACTGTCTGCGGTGGTCTGGAAAATGGAGCCTTTTCGCTCTAGCTCGTCGCGCAAAAGATCGGCGTTGGTCAAATTACCATTGTGTGCAATTGCCATTTGGCCGCGCACGCAATCGACCACAAAAGGTTGCGCGTTCTTGATCGTGCTCGTGCCCGTCGTCGAATAACGCGTATGCCCAATCGCGCGTGTCCCCTTGAGTCTGGCCAGTTCTTCCTGGCCAAACACCTGTGAGACAAGGCCCATGTCCTTATGCTGGAGGAACGTCGTACCGGGGCCATTACTGGTGACAATTCCCGCGCTCTCCTGGCCGCGATGCTGTAGCGCGAACAGACCGTAATAAGTCAAGACTGCCGCGTTCTGATGACCGAACACACCAAACAGCCCGCACTCGTGCTGCGGCAACACGGCAGCGTCCGGTGCCTGGTCTGGATCAGTCGTGTCCAAGGGGGTGATCACACGAAATAATTCCACCAAATTGTTTCATATTCAATCGTGGGCTTAAGACTTTGTGGCCTGCCAAACAATCGCGCGCATTGTAGTCTCAACCGGAGCATCGCCAAAACGTTCAGCGATCCGTTTCGCGACGGCGATGATCAAGTCTTCGGGATCGACTCCCCGTTCCGTTGCTTCAGCTGCGACCGGATTTCCGCGCACCAGTCCTGTGGCGAATTCTTTGGCCGAGTTCGCATAGCAGCGTCTTGGTTCGACAAACGATTCAATTCGCTCGAAGCCGGCAGCCTGCAAAAGTCCGCGCACTAATTCGGAATCATAAAGACTGAACGGAATCTCGTAAAACTTTGGCGGGTCGCTTTTGAAGAACGAACCAATTGTCGTGTGCGCAATTTCGGCAAATGGATTGGCGTCGAAGGAATCCCAAACGTTAAAGAGAAGGAGACCGTTGCGATTCAAAACGCGAAATGATTCGCGCACAGCAACACTCTTGTCGGGAACGAACATCAGGCCGAACTGGCAAACCACTGCATCAAATGCGCCGTCTGGAAAAGGGAGGGCACAAGCATCCGCTTGTTGCCAACGCACGTTTTCGCCGTCTCTGAACTTGGGCTTCGCGAATTCGAACATGTCGGGGTTGAGGTCGGT
>DATBEX010000123.1:0-9056 GCA_036558805.1 Candidatus Udaeobacter sp. | reverse complement strand
ATTTTGATTTGGTAAACAGTAGTCGCAAACGGTGTTTCAATCTTGATTCGGTCCTGGTCGCCGAATTTGTACCGGCCGCGCACGTCACCGACAAGGACAGCGCCATTTGAGGAGAATTCCCACAACATTGCATTCGATCCTCCCATCAGACGCCACTTGCCGACGATGCTGGAGTTTCCGCAGCCAGCCATCGCGAGCAGTAACGCGACCGCAGCGATAATCTGTAATCCGAGCCGCATGGTGCAAGAACCGTGGCAACTCTGGAGGCTATTTCTTTTTGGAATCTTTCTTCGGCTCCCGCTTGGGTGGCTTTGATTCCTTCTCGACCTTTTTGGATTCGCTTGGGCGATATTCTTCCTGTTCGGCCGCGGCGAAAGCTTTCTCCAGACCCACCATGTCTTCGCCTGGACGGAGGATATCGAGCGCTTCGGCTTCCTTGCGCAGTTGTTCTTCAGTGTAATTCGCGGCCTTGATCGACAATCCGATGCGGCGCTCGAGTTTGTCTACCTTAATGACGCGGGCCTCGACTTCCTGACCGACTTTGAGAACATCTTTCACCTTCGCGACGTGATCTTCGCTCAGTTGCGAGATGTGAACCAGCCCGTCGATATCGTCCTGCAATTGCACGAACGCGCCGAAGCTGGCGAGTTTGGTGACTTTGCCTTTAACCAGATCGCCGATCTTGTACTTCTCATCGATCGTTTTCCAAGGGTCTTCGGTCAGTTGTTTGATCCCCAGGCTGATGCGCTGGTTTACCTTGTCGATGTCGATCACCACAGCATCGACTTCATCGCCTTTCTTAAACACCTCGCTGGGGTGATTGATCTTGCGGGTCCAGCTCAAGTCGGACACGTGAATCATCCCATCAATGCCTTCCTCGAGTTCCACGAATGCGCCATACGCAGTCATGTTTCGAATCTTGCCTTTCACGCGGCTGCCGATGGTAAATTTCTTCTCGATTTCGTCCCACGGATTCGATTCCAGCTGGCGCAGACCCAATGAAATCTTTTGTTCTTCTTTGTTCACGCCAAGCACGACAGCTTCCACTTCCTGGCCGACGCTGAGGATGTCGGAGGGACGCATGATCCGTTTCGTCCAGGAAAGCTCTGAGACGTGGATGAGTCCTTCCACGCCTTCCTCGATCTCAACAAACGCGCCATAGGGAACAAGATTGGTGATTTTGCCCTTGATGCGCTGGCCCGCTGGGAAACGTTCCTCGATCTGGTCCCACGGATTCTTCTGGGTTTGTTTGAGTCCGAGTGACACGCGCTCTTTTTCTTTGTTGATATCGAGCACGACGACTTCCAGCTGCTGGCCTACCTTCAGCAGTTCACTCGGGTGGCCGAGTCGCCCCCAGGTCATGTCGGTGACATGCAGCAGGCCATCCATGCCATCGAGATCGATAAACGCGCCGAAGTCCGTAATATTTTTTACCGTGCCGACGACGCGGTCGCCCACGTTGACACCTTCCATGAATTTCTGTCGCTTCTCGCTGCGCTCCTGCTCAATTACCTCCCGGCGGCTGAGCACGACGTTTTTCCGGTCGTCATTGAGCTTAACGATTCTGAAATCGTACGTGTTACCCACGAACTGCTGCAGGTCTTTTGGCGGAACAACGTCGATCTGAGAAGCCGGCAAAAAGGCTTCAACACCGATGTTCACCATCAAGCCGCCTTTTACGACCGATTTCACCTTGCCTTTGATGAGACCGTCGCCTTGGAACACACCGACGATCTTGTTCCAATTCTGGCGGTAAGCGGCTTTCTCTTTTGAGAGAACAACCATGCCTTCCTCGTTCTCCAGGCGCTCCAGAAGCACGTCTACTTCGTCGCCCACCTCCAGCGACTCGACATCATCAAATTCCATCAGCGGAATAACCCCCTCGGATTTGTAGCCAACATCGACTAGTACTTCGCGCGGGCGAATTTCCAGAATGCGTCCTTTAACGATACTTCCCTCGCGGAAGTCCGGCATCGGCTTCGCCATTACGTCCTGCATGTGAATCATAAAACTAAGTAGGCCTCCTTCAGGCAAAGCGGCGCTTCCAGTGAAGCACCGATCCTTCCGCGCAGCTAGAGCAGCGGAATGGGACGCCACAGTAGGCGTTTTCCACGCGGAGGTCAACTTGTGGCCTGCGCTCCTTGAGCGCGCTGCTTTTCTCCGGTATTCTGAGTAGACATGTTGATACTACGTTTGTTGATGCTCGCCGTGCTCCTCATAGCCGTATCGCTCCGCGCAGAATCTCCTGCCGAGCAAAAGGTCCTTGGCGAGATTAAATCACCTGAACTTAGCGTCGTGCATCTTTGGGCGCCATGGTGTTCCAATTGCCAGGCGGAATTGAAAAGCGGCGGCTGGCTCAAGATGCTTAAGGACAATCCGCACGTGAAATTTTACTTCGTTTCGGTTTGGAATAATGGCGAGGACGGCCGGGCGATGTTGCAGAAATTTCAGATCGCAGATCAACCGAACGCCGTAATTCTCGCGGATCCCGGGCCGCGAAAAGGCGACAACAAGATCAAGCAATTCGCCGGAATGCCGCTTTCATGGATTCCTACGACTTGGATTTACAAAGACGGCGATCTCCGCTACGCATTGAACTACGGCGAAGTCCGTTTTCCTGTGCTCCAACAATTTCTCGAAGACAGCGGCTCGGAGTGGTCGCATAAAGGCGAACCGTCGATAAACACGCCGTAGAAATTAACAATGGTCGAAACACCCACCGTTCCGCAGACCAGTTCCAGGCATCCACCCCAAATTCTTTCGCTGATTGGCGACACACCGCTGGTTGAGGTCACGCAGATCGACACCGGCCCGTGCCAGCTTTTTCTTAAACTCGAAAATCAAAACCCGGGTGGCTCGATTAAGGATCGGATCGCCTTATCGATGATCGAAGCTGCGGAAGACGAAGGGAAATTACGACCCGGCGGCACCGTGGTCGAAGCCACGGCAGGAAACACTGGTCTGGGCCTCGCGCTCGTTGCTGGCGCTAAGGGGTACCGCGTTCTGCTCGTAATTCCCGACAAGATGTCGCAGGAGAAAATTTCACATGTGAAAGCCCTTGGCGCCGAAGTGCGAATCACGCGTTCTGATGTGACCCGCGGTCACCCTGAATATTACCAGGACATGGCTGCGCGACTCGCCGAAGAGATTCCTGGCGCCTTCTACGTGAATCAGTTTGGGAACCCGGCGAATCCTCTGGCGCACGAGCGCACCACCGGGCCGGAAATCTGGGAACAAATGCGGCATGATGTCGACGCAATTGTTGTCGGAGTCGGTTCCGGAGGCACGCTCACTGGGCTTGGGCGATTTTTCAATCGAGTCAAACCGCGGCGAGGCATCGAAATGGTTCTGGCGGACCCCAAGGGCTCTGTGCTTTACGAATACGTCAAGTCGGGAAAGATGCTTGAAGCGGGGAGCTGGGCGGTCGAAGGCATTGGCGAGGATTTCATTCCAGAGATCGCCGACATGTCGCTGGTGAGCGAAGCGTTCGAGATTGATGATGCCGAAAGCTTCGCGACCGTACGCGAACTGTTACGCAAAGAAGGAATTTTCGGCGGGTCTTCTACAGGAACGCTCGTCGCCGGGGCGTTGCGGTACTGCCGTAAACAGACCAAGCCAAAACGAGTCGTCAGTTTCGTGGTCGATACAGGGAACAAATATCTTTCCAAGATGTATGACGATTTTTGGATGGCCGACCAGGGTTTCATCCATCGCCCACCGCATGGAGACTTAAGCGATCTTATCTCACATCGTTATGAAGCCGGTGAAGTAATCTCCGTCGGACCGACCGACACGTTGCTGACTGCCTTCAAACGCATGCGCGACGCGGACGTTTCACAGCTTCCCGTAGTCGATCAGCATGGTCGCGCGGTTGGAATTCTCGACGAATCGGATGTGCTTGTGAAAGTGCATCGCGATCCGTCGCGCTTTAATGATCCGGTCAAAAGCGCGATGACGGCAAAGCTGGAAACACTCTCGCCGAAAGCCACGATCAAAGATCTCCTGGACGTATTTGACCGTGGACGCGTCGCCATTGTGATGGACGACGATAAATTCCTCGGCCTGGTCACGCGCTCCGATTTGCTCTCATATTTGCGGTTGCACATGCCAAGGCAGTGAGCCGCTGATTCACGGGAGATCGCGGATTCAGCTTAATCATTCCTGGGTGTTATGTTGAGCGGAGCGAAACATCTCTGAATTTGCTGCTTCCGTGTTGTCGGAACAAAATAAACTGAGATTCTTCGCTTCGCTCAGAATGACAAAGTGACAGTCACAATTTGGATTTTTAATCCGCGATATCCGTGTCATTCGCGGTTAGATTAGGTCGTCATGAAAAAAGAACACGAGTTTGCCACGCGGGCGATTCATGCGGGGCAGGAGCCCGACCCTACTACTGGCGCGGTGATGACGCCGATTTATGCGACCTCAACGTATGTACAGGAAAGTCCGGGAAAACATAAAGGCTACGATTACGCGCGCTCGATCAATCCGACGCGGCTTGCTTATGAGAAATGCATCGCGGATTTGGAAAGCGGCACCCGAGGATTCGCATTTGCGTCGGGGCTGGCCGCGATGGCAACGGTGCTCGAGTTACTTGAGAGCGGCTCGCATATCGTTGCCAGCGACGATCTTTACGGCGGCACGTTCAGGTTATTCGATCGGGTGCGCCGCCGCTCCGCCAATCTCGATTTCACGTATGTTGACCTGACCGATGCGGAAGATCTCGAGCGCGCCATCAAACCAAAAACGCGCATGGTCTGGATCGAAACGCCAAGCAATCCGCTTTTGAAGCTGATTGATCTCGAGGCGATCGCCAAGATCGCCCGTGAGCACAAAATGATCTCCGTTTGCGATAACACATTTGCAACGCCATGGATCCAGCGCCCGATTGAGAACGGCTTTGATATCGTCGTGCATTCTGCAACGAAGTATCTAAACGGCCATTCCGATTTGGTAAGCGGAGTAGTTGTAGTCGGTGACAACAAGGAACTCGGCGATCAGATTTGGTTTTTGCAAAACTCGGTCGGCGCAATCGCCGGCGCGATCGACAGTTTCCTTGTGCTGCGCAGTTTGAAAACATTGGCGCTCCGGATGGAGCGACATTGTGCGAACGCGCTGGAAATTGCGCGCTGGTTGGAAGAACAGCGCGAGGTAAAATCCGTCAGTTATCCGGGGCTAAAATCGCATCCTCAGCACGATTTGGCGCGTCAACAAATGCGAGGCTTCGGAGGAATCGTAACAGTCGTCTTGAAAGGCGATCTGGCGGACACCAGGCGTTTTCTGGAAAACACGCATCTTTTCGCCCTGGCGGAAAGTTTGGGCGGTGTAGAAAGTCTCATCAATCATCCGGCTCTTATGACGCATGCTTCAGTTCCCAAGGAGCAGCGGGAAAAACTGGGCGTCACCGATTCGCTGGTCAGGCTTTCGGTTGGGGTGGAAGATGTTCGCGATCTGATTGACGATTTGAAGAGCGCGCTCGAGGCGGTCTAATCTGGGGAGGGCGCGTGCGCTCCCCAGAGCTGCGACCTGGTAATCCGTCATTTCGATTCCGACACCAGGCGGGAGCACGCGAGGGTCGGTCTTCTCACTCATGCGCATATTTCTCCGCTCCGAGAAAATGAAGCGAGACATATGGCTCATTGCCCACGACCCAACTGTCATGCCCGGGACCGATGTAAAAGAGGTCGCCAGGTTTCATGACGTAAGATCTTCCATCTTCCATCGCGCACGCAGCTTGCCCGGATAGAACCATGCCCACGTGCTCGACCTGACAAAGGGACGTTCCAGCAACTGGTGCGACATGTTGCGACCATTTCCAGCCCGGTTCATACGTTGCGCGGCCGATCGTCATTCCACCGATCCTAATGAGTTCGAACCGGCCCTTCTCAAAAATTCGAACCTCGTCCGGCTTCTCAAATCGTTTAATCAAGAGATCGATGTGATCAGGAAGCATTGAGCTAACTTGGCTAGCGTCGCTTCGACGTCCACCGTTTTCGCCTGCGCTTCCTCGCGATAGCAGGATATGAGTGAGATCGACGTCGACTTTGCAAGGGTCGATCTACCTCGCTCTTCTGTGCCGATTAGATTAAGATCGCTGCGCAATGGGCAACACCTTCGGCCAGCTCTTTCGGGTGACTACTTTTGGCGAATCACACGGCGGTGGCGTGGGCGTAGTCGTCGACGGTTGCCCGCCGAA
This sequence comes from Candidatus Udaeobacter sp., assembly GCA_036558805.1. GTDB lineage: Bacteria > Verrucomicrobiota > Verrucomicrobiia > Chthoniobacterales > UBA10450 > Udaeobacter. Next base: position 2,860 of record DATBEX010000123.1, on the reverse strand, counting down.
CATCGAATTGTCGGACGCCGAAATCCAACGTGAGCTGGATCGCCGGCGTCCAGGTCAAAGTAAGATTACAACGCAGCGGAAAGAAGGAGATGAGTGCGAAATTCTTTCCGGCGTGTTTGAGGGTAAAACGCTGGGGACGCCGATCGCGATTCTGGTGCGGAACAAGGACGCGCGACCGGAGGACTACTCGGAAGTCGCAGAGAAATTCCGGCCGTCACACGCTGACTTCACGTATGAAGCCAAGTATGGAATTCGAAACTGGCAGGGCGGCGGTCGCGCCTCAGCGCGGGAGACCATCGGTCGAGTAGCCGCCGGTGCAGTTGCGCGAAAAATATTGTCGATGCTGTATCCGGAATTCGAGATTGTCGCCTACGTCGCGCAAATGCACGGGGTCGTCGCGAAAATCAATCGTTCGGCGGTGAAGCCAAAGGATGCCGAAAAAAACATTGTTCGTTGCCCGGATGCCGCCGCGGCGAAAAAGATGGTCTCGCTCATCGAACAAGTCCGCAACGAAGGCGATTCGATTGGTGGCGTGATTGAATGCATAATTCGTGGCATTCCGCCGGGAATTGGCGAACCGGTTTTCGACAAGCTCGAAGCAGATCTGGCCAAGGCGATGCTGAGCATACCGGCAAGCAAAGGATTCGAGATCGGTTCCGGTTTTGCTGCGACGCAGATGCGAGGCTCGCAGCACAACGATCCATTTGAAATGCGCGGCGGAAGAATTCGTGCCGCGACAAACAATTCCGGCGGCGTGCAGGGAGGCATTAGTAATGGCGAGGAGATTTATTTTCGAGTGGCCTTTAAGCCGACGGCCACAATCGGCCACGAACAGAAAACGGTCACGAGTTCACGCCGGCAAACAAGGCTGGCTGCGCGCGGGCGCCATGATCCGTGCGTTCTTCCACGGGCAGTGTCAATCATAGAGGCGATGGCCGCCCTGGTGCTTTGCGATCACGCATTGCGACAACGAGCGATCATTGTGGATCGCTTGCCGCGCCGTGGCAAAACGAAGACAGAAGGATCGCAAACGGCGGAATGATCAGCGCGGAAATGCTCGGTGCGGTTCAATCCACAGTCCACGATCCGCAGTCCGCGATTTCTTCGACCGGCTCGCCACTATGGCAGGTGGTCTTCATTTCCTTTGGTGTCATCTTAATCTTGTTCGAAGTGTTGCGGGGCTGGCGACTCGGTTTGATGCGTCAGATCGTGCGCCTGCTCGCGCTTGCTGCCGCTTACGCTGCGTTCCTGGGCGGTAGCTTATTTGTCCCGGCAGCGCCGTCCTTTTTCCGAATGCCTGACTCAGTTTTGTCGATCTTGTGCGGCGCGGTTCTCGCGTTGGCCGTGTACGCGCTCGTAAATGGGGTCGGTGCGATTTTATTTAAGCGAACGACCCAGCAGGAATCCGGAGTCGTCCGGCTTATTTACGGTTTTGCAGGCGCAATTGTTGGATTGTTCTTCGGTCTTTTTCTGCTTTGGCTGACTGTTGCGAGTGTACGAGCGGTCGGCGCCCTGGCTGCCGGGGAAGCCGTTAGCAGATCGGCCGCCGCAGCGCACGATGCGCAAGACGCAACCGCACATGCTCTTGATGTCCGTCGCCATTTTCTTTCGGAATCGGAAGACAACATGCAGACGTTCGGGGCATCGCTGGCGCGCCTGAAAAATTCGCTCGAACTGGGTTTCCCTGGGAGAGCGCTTAAGAACACCGACCCAATTTCACAGAGAACATACGAAGCGCTGGAGAAAGCAGGGAGCGTTCTTTCCAGCCCTGAACGCGTGCAGAAATTTTTGACGTTCCCCGGTGCTCGCGAGTTGAGTGAGCATCCAAAAATAGTCGCGTTGCGAAACGATCCAGAAATTGCCGACCTGATCGCTCAGGGGAGATTTCTCGATCTCCTTCAAAATCCACGCGTCATTGAAGCGGCAAACGATCCCGTCCTCGCTGAGCGCATCAAAAAATTCGATATTCAACGCGCGCTTGATTTCGCGATGAAGAAGTAATTGCAAATTGCAGATTGAAAATTTCAGATTGCCAAGAAATGACGGCGGACCAATTGAAGGCTAGAACGAAACAATTTGCTTTGCGGATCATAACGCTCGTTGGCGCACTGCCCAAAAGTATTGAGGGGCGAGCGATTGCAAGTCAACTTGTGCGCTGCGGCACATCGGTGGCAGCAAATTATCGCGTGGACTGTCGTGCTCGGTCTCAGGTTGAGTTTATTGCGAAGGTAGGAGTAGTTCTTGAGGAAGCCGATGTGACTCAGTTCTGGCTTGAGTTGATCATTGAGGCAAAGCTGCTTCCCGTGAGGCGCGTGCAGCCGCTGCTCGATGAAGCCGGTGAATTGGTTGCGATCTTTGTCGCTTCACGAAAGTCCGCCGTTTCCAATTTGAAATCTGAAATTTGAAATCTGCAATTCAATACGTCTCCACAATTGGCCTGGAAGTGCACGTCCAGTTGAAGACGCGCTCGAAAATGTTTTGCGCTTCTCCGGTGGAGTTCGGTGCGGAACCGAACACGCACACCTGCCCGGTTTGCCTCGGTCTGCCCGGCGCCCTTCCGGTATTGAATCATGAGGCATTGGGCATGACGGTCCTCACCGGACTCATGCTCGGCTGCGACATCGCGCCTATCTGCAAGTTCGATCGCAAAAACTATTTCTATCCGGACATGCCGAAGAACTATCAGATTTCGCAATACGACATGCCGCTTTGCGCCAACGGCGCTGTGCCGTTACACGATCTCGCTTACCCGAAAGACGCCCAGAAAAATATCGTCGCGCCGGATAAGGAAGTGCGCCTGGTGCGAATTCATCTCGAGGAAGATGTGGCGAAAAGTTTTCATTTCGAGAACAGCACGGGA
>DATBEX010000122.1:0-4223 GCA_036558805.1 Candidatus Udaeobacter sp. | reverse complement strand
AGGCGCTCGCACTCGCGGCGTTCTCGCTTGTTCCCTGCATAGGGCAAGCGATTTATTTTCGTGACAAGATTTCCTGGCAATCGCCAATTCCGCCGTCGGAAATGGTGAGCGTCGATCAGGCGGCCCAATGGGGTGACAGCGTCCTCTGGGTTGACGCTCGCCCGGATAACGAGTTCGCCACTGATCACGTGCCCGGCGCGACTTCGTTGAACGAAGATCGCTGGAACGAATTGCTTCCGCAGTTTTTGGCAACATGGTCGCCGGGGAAAAAGATCGTTGTTTACTGCAGCGCTCAAAGTTGCGATCTCGCCCGCGAAGTGGCCGAGCGGCTGCGCAAGGAAGCGCAGCTTCCTGATGTGTTCGTGCTCGAGGGCGGCTGGGAAGCCTGGCAAAAGAAGAAGAATCGTTAAATGGTTAAATCGCTCGTCTGGAGAATTGTCGATTTCATCATTGCCGCAATTTTCATCTATGCGGGCGCACTGAAGGCTTTCGATCCGGTGCAGTTCGCTCACGATATCGATCACTACAAGATTCTGCCGTGGACGGTCGCAGTCGCGCTGGCATTTTATCTCCCCTGGTTGGAAATTTTCTGCGGTCTCGCCCTGATTTTTCGCATCTTTTATCGTGGCGCATTGTCGATTTTGACTGCGCTCGTTGTGATCTTCCTCGTGGCCACAATTGCGGCTAAAGCCCGCGGTCTCGACATCACTTGCGGCTGTTTCGGTCACGCGAGCCAGAACTGGAGTTTTCCGACGCACATGGCGCTCGATTTGGCGATCCTTCTCGCTCTGGTTGCGCTTTGCTACTGCAGCGTCGCTCGAGCGCGTGCAAATGCCGCGCCGACGCTCACGTCATGATCAGGAAACTTAAGTCCGGCCAATATCGCTTATACTCGCGTAAGAAAAATCCGAAAATGGGAAAGCGCCGGAATTTGGGAACGTTCAAAACAAAGGCGGCCGCCCAGAAATACGAGCGGGCAGTTCAATACTTTAAGGGACGTTAACCGTTACGTGCTTGTCGCATTGACGGGGGGACCATCGTCGGGCGCTGCGTTCCGGTCACGCTTGATTTTGTCGACTTGATTGGACTGCACCCTTTGTTCCACACTATCTGTGCGTAGCCGCGATGAGAATCTTTCGGCATACTCTTGGATGCTCATTTTTTCTGGCCATCTTTGCCATGGCGGGATGTGGGAAAAAATCGACAAGCCAACTTGTCGGCGAATCGCCGTCGTCGTCGTCGCCTTCGCCGACGGTTGCTTCAACCACAGTCCAATCTCCGAGCCCATCGTCGTCCCCAATTCAGGCGCCGCCGCCAGCTGTCGGGCAGACTCCGGCTTTAGATTTATCGCGACTGGAAAACAGTGTCCGGCCGGCAGTCTTTTGGATCACAGTGTTTGATTCGTCTGGTAAGTTGCTGCGAACTGAGACCGCCTTTTTTATTTCAGGAGAGGGCAGATTCATTACGACCGCGCACGCAATCGAGGGCGGCGCTAATGCTGTGGCGAAGATGGGCGACGACAGAATCTATAACGTGAGCGGAGTAATCACTGCTTCCACAACGATGGACCTGGCTGTTCTTCAAGCCGATGCAAAATATGTGCCGTTTCTTGCATTGAATAAAGATCCGACCCTCGAAATGGGCTCGCGAGTTGGAGTCGTCGGCAGCGCGCTGGCCGGGAGTGCGGAAGCCGGTCGCGAAACAACAATCTCCGCGAACCGACCGGAAGGTTTGGAAATCGCCGCAACGCTCCCGGCAGATGCAGTCGGGTCGCCGATCATAGACGCGAAGGGCGAGGTTGTGGGTGTCGTGATCTCGAGTGGTAACAAGACCACGGTTCGACCCTCGAACACTTTGGACTCTTTGCTCAATCGAGTGGCATCGGACGCCAAGCCTCGATGGCCGGAAACAGCGCAAGCTGTGGCGACTCCCACAGCGTCGCCCCATCCGACGCCGAAACCGCGATTGGTTTATGCGCCCTCGCCGCCCTTTCCACCCGGTGTATCGACCCGGGGAATTTCGGGCGAAGGTCGCTTCCGCTTGACCTTCAATGCCAAAGGCAATGTCACAAACGTGCAGATGCTTAAATCTACTGGTAATCCATATTTTGATTCATCCGCAATCGGAACGCTTCGCCAGTGGAAATCGTCGCCGAGCGAGGGATGGGCAGTTACAGTGCCTGTAACATTTCAAACGAGGTGAAGCCCGAAGCCGCAGGCTTGGGGTTTCGAGTAAAATCCGGCTGGGCAACTGCTGTTTTGCTCAGGGGTCCTATTGATTCGCCCGTGCTGCGCGATAACCGAGTGATCCAATTGTCGGATCCGCAATTTCCCGAGACCCGACAACCATATCACGCTGCTACAGGGCAGCTTGAAACGGACGCGAAGACGACAAACCTGCGAACCGGTATCGTGCAGCGTGTAACAAAACAATCGATCGCCAGGCTTCTCGCAGATTATCGGCGGAAAGGTTACGCGATTGCGCGCGCCTCTCTGGTGGTTGGAAGCCAGATCGACCCTGCAACAGTCGCAAATCCACATATCCGCGCTCACGCGCTCGAGGGCCAGTTGTTTCGTTTGACGCTCGAGCAGGCTTTGAACACGCATGGGATTCGAACGGCTGTTCTTCTCGAGCACGACGCTTATGACAAAGTGGCCGAACGCCTGAAAAAGCCTTGTGCCAATGTCCGGCTGGCGATTCAAAATCTTGCGCGATCTGGTGATGGTCCCTGGCGGGCGGAGCAGAAGCTCGCCGCTCTCGGCGCGTGGCTGGGGCTTGCCGCAAGGTTGCGGTGACAGCGCAACACGTTAATGAAAATACGCGTGGCAACAAAGGCGGATCGCGATGCGATCTGGCAAATCTTTCATTCGGTTGTCGCAACCGGTGATACGTACGCGATCGACCCGAACATCTCGCGAAAAGAGGCTCTGCGGTATTGGTACGGAAAAAATGCGCATACTTACGTCGCAGAAAGCGGCGGTCGGATTGTGGGTACCTACATATTGCGGCCTAACCAGTCTGGTGGCGGCTCGCACGTCGCAAATGCGGGCTTCATGGTTTCTCCGGACGCGCGTGGTCATGGAGTTGGCCGCGCGATGGGCGAACATTGTTTAAACCAAGCGCGCGGACTCGGTTTTCGCGCGATGCAGTTCAATTTCGTTGTCTCTACAAATCAATCTGCAGTTCGTCTTTGGCGCGACCTCGGCTTCGAGATTGTCAGCACTTTACCAGGCGCATTTCGTCATCCTGAGAAAGGATATGTCGATGTTCATGTGATGTACCGTTCTTTGCTTGCGTGACGCGGACAATCCGCCTGTCTCCTCATTTGCCTGCGGGCACAAAGTTCGGGGGTTGGCGACTTCACCTTTCACAAACTTGGCTCCGGAATTTCCGTAGAAGAAGATGACGAGGTACGTCTCGCCTTCGACATCAATAACGCTGTGCTCGCGCGTTTGGAGACCCGCAGAAGCCCTGGCGCCTCGACACAGCGAGGCGGCTACGACAAACAAACATTGCAAACAGACCGATTTCCTGCTGAACCTAAGTGAATGCAGACAGTGATCCAAGTCATCACGACCGGAAGTGGATCGCTGCGGGAAAAGATCATGACCGATCCTCAGCTCGAGCGGTTTGATCTAATCCCCACTGAACATCAACGGCCCGGGCGTCCGCACGGTTGGGCCAAAATCCATAGCGAGACCGCCCACGGCGCGATCAACTTGGAATGGCACGGGCGCAGCCGCACCCTGATTTGCCGCGTCGTAACGAAATTGGGAAACAAACCCAACTCGATCATCGGTGATTTTATCGATTATTTGTTGGCGCGTCATCAAAGTCGCATTCTCGCCATCCACATCATGCGTCGATGAATTCGGGAAAATAGGGGTGCCGAAGCATGCGCGAACTCTTCATCACAGATGCGCCTGCAGCTACCGTTCTTGTGCGAATTATGACCGGTAGCGTCTTTCTCTCCGAAGGAATTCAGAAGTTTCTTTATCCAGTAGATCTGGCTGCCGGACGCTTCGCCAAGATAGGCATTCCTTCTCCGGAAATCATGGGCCCATTTGTCGGCGCATGCGAAATCGTTTGTGGTCTCCTGCTGATCATTGGGTTTTTGACCCGGCTCGCTGCCATCGTGCTGCTGATCGACATTAGTGTTGCGATCGTTTCCACGAAAATCCCCGTGCTTCTCGGTCAAGGTTTCTGGGGATTCTCGCTAATGA
>DATBEX010000121.1:0-37622 GCA_036558805.1 Candidatus Udaeobacter sp. | reverse complement strand
AATCGACATCCCAAGCGCGCGAAAGTAATCCGGTGAAACAATCGCCATCTCACTAATCGGCTCCTGGCCAGGAGGATCGGGCGGTGCACCGGTAATGTGAAATGAACTGGTCCAGTCGTGATGATCGAATGGTTCGTTGTTGCAAACCGACGCTGCCGTCACGCCCGGGAGTTGCTTCACTTTCTCAACCAACTGATCGTAAAAGCGAACGATCTTTTCCGGTGACTCATAGCGCGATGCCGGAAGCGCAATGCTCATGGTCAGAACGCCATGCGGATTGAATCCAAGCGGCACCTCCTGGGAACGCCAGAAACTCTTTAACGTAAGTGCCGCCGCTGCGAGCAGGAGAACCGCGAGAGCAACCTGTGCAATTACCAGGATGGCGCGGGCCCGTTGTCGTTGCGTGCCGCTGCTGCCGCGTCCGCCTTCCTCATGTAACTCTGCCGCCATCGACGCCGTGTTCGAGACACGCAGGGCCGGCCACATTCCAACCAGCAATCCGGCCAACACTGAAATGATGGTAGTGGTCGCAAGCACCAAACCGTCGATGTTCGTTTCCTGAAATCGCGGCACATTAGGAGGAACGAGCGAGCGAATTGCATCGAGGCTCCACACAGCAATCAAGACAGCACAAACGCCGCCCAGCAATGCGACAACTCCGCTTTCCACCAATACCTGGCGTGCCAGATCCCAGCGGCTGGCTCCAAGCGCGGCACGCACGGCCAGTTCCTTGCGTCGCGTAATACCACGCGCCAGCTGAAGATTCGCCACATTTGCGCACGCGATCAACAGAACGCAGGCCACTGCCGCAAGCAGCACGCAAAGAAGGTATCGATACTGGCCTACCGAATACTCGAGCAGCAACTTTGTGGAAACCTGGCGACCGGTGTTCGAATCCGGATAGCGCCGGGCAAGGTCGGCCGCGATGGTATCGAGCTCCGCGGTTGCCTGCTTCAATGTTGCTCCCGATTTTAAGCGACCCAAACACGAAAACGCTTCGTGATTTCCACGCGACAGGAAATCGTGGTCGGCGCGAAGATCGGCCAGCGGCATAAAGACGTCGCAGTTCCGCGGAAAGCGAACGCGCTCCGAAACAACGCCGACAATCTCACGCGGCACGCCGTCGACATTTAATCGTTGCCCGATTGCACTCTGCGTTGCCCCAAATTGTTTTCGCCAGACTCGTTCGCTGATAAGTACCACTTTCCCTGCGCCGGGAACATCATCGCTCTGGGCTAAATCACGGCCCATCAGTGGGGGAACTTGTAGGATCGACAGGTAATTCGCGGTTATTCGGCCAACCCGGATTGCTTCCGGCGGCGACGTTCCGTCAGAAGCAGAGAGGCTCGCGCCCTCCGTCCTTACCAGCGCAAGATCAGTGAAGCTTTTCTGTGCCGCATTCCAGTCGAGATAATTCATGTAACTGACCGAGCCCGATTCGAAACCAGACGGCCCAAGCAGTCTCTCGCGCAGCAAAGCTAATTGCTCTGAATGGGAATAGGGTAGCGGCCGCAACAAGACCGCGTTGACAACGCTAAAAATCGCGGTGTTCGCACCGATACCAAGTGCAAGTACGAGAATGGCGATGAACGCAAACCCAGGTTGCTTCAGCAGTTGTCGGAAAGCGAATTGAAGGTCTTTGAGCATTGTGTGAGAGATAGTTTTATTCTGCTCGAAGTGCTTCGATTGGGTTTACGAACGTTGCGCGTCGTGCGGGTAGGAAGCATGCAAGCAAAGCCACCACTCCGAGCGTGAGCGCTGTCATTGCGAGAAGCGCCGGATTGTGCGGGGAAACTTCATAAAGTTGCGTCGTGAGCAGGCGACCCAATGCAAGAGCAGCCACCATTCCAATCGCGAGTCCCAGCAACACAGGAGCCATTCCCTGACGGACCATCAGGCGTAGGACATCCGCGGTTTGCGCCCCGAGGGCCATGCGCACGCCGATTTCGCCTGTGCGTTGTTCGACACTGTACGCCACCGCTCCGTAGATTCCGATGCTTGCAAGCAACAACGCAACGCCTGCGAAAATTCCAAGTAACCACATCATCAATCGCGCCTGCCCGCGCGCTTGCGCGACGACGCTGTCCATCATCAGAGGGACCGCGATTGCGATGCCCGGATTAACTTTCGTAATTGCGGACTGCACCAGTTTCGTGATCGCATCGAGTTTCAGATTGCTGCGAACCGCGAGGTTGAGGAATGGAAAGTTTTCCTGAGCCCAGGGCCTGTAAAATTCCATATCGGGCAATTCAGCAATCCGCTGGGATCGCACGTCCCCGACAATGCCGACTATTTCGGCCGGTGTACTGCTACTGGTGACGAGCAGTGTTTTGCCAATTGGATTCTCGTTCGGAAAAATTTTCTTTGCTCCGGTCTGGCTGATCAGACAGACGTTTAATCCCTCAGCAAGATCGTGCTCATTGAGGTCACGTCCCGCTACCAACGGAATTCCCCACGTCTTCAGATATCCCGGCACAATGTCGTGACTCGGTGCGCTGGCTCGATTTTCGACTGCCGGCACGTCACGGTCTGCGCGCGCGTACAGCGTGCGATTTCCACCAGCCAATGGAATATCGCCGCTTACTGCGGGGTTCTCGAGACCCGGCACATCGCGCAACGCGGCGAGTAGTTGCTCAACAAGACGCTGTCGTGAGGCCGCGTCTGGATATTGCGAGACCGGCAAAGCGATCGCGCCGGTCCACAGATTACGCGGCTCGAAACCGAGATTCTGCTGGCTCAACCGAATAAAACTCGTGATGAGTAACGCCGCGCCGGCGAACAACGTCACTGAAAGCGCAACTTGCGCACCGACAAGGATCTTGCGGAATCGCTGCTGCCGAATGCTTCCGCTCGTGCCGCGGCCACCTTCCTTCAAACCACCAACCAAGTCTGCGCGGGAACCCTGAAGCGCAGGATAAATTCCCATTAATAAACCGGTCAACACAGACAATCCGATGGTGAATCCGAGCACCGGCAGTGAGAGACTACTGGCCGCATTTCTCTCGAACGGAAGAAAGTTGGACGCCATTTTAGGAACGAGCGGGACGAGTCGCCACGCAAGAAACGCGCCAAGAGCTCCGGCAAGAAGGCTTACCAGCAGGCTTTCCCAAACGAAAAGCCTTACGATACTACTGCGTGACGCGCCGACGGCCATTCGGAGGGCAATCTCTCGACGCCGGCCGCTGAAACGAACCAGCAAAAGATTCGCAACATTGCTGCATGCGATCAGCAGGACGAAACAGACTGCGGCAAAAAGTGTCGCGAAACCGGCGCGAATGTTTTCTGTCACATCGTTCAAAAGCGTCTTGACTGAGGTGCTGGCCGCGCTGTCGATCTTGTTCGGATAATGCGCACGGTAATCCTGTTCGAGCGCCGGTAGCGCCGCTCGCAGTTGTTCCAGCGTAATTCCCGGCTTGATTCGGCCAATTACCCGCAGAAACCCGGTGCCCCGCATCATGCGCTCGTACGAAAATCCGGGAAGCTGAAATGGCTTAGTCGCCCAAACTTCAGCGATCGGATTCGCGCCGAACCATTGCGCTGGCATATTCGGCAACACGCCGACAATAGTGTGGGACATTCCGTCGAGCGTGATATTTCGGCCAATTACGTTCGGATCGCCACCGAGTCGCTTCTGCCAAAAGCTTTTTGTGATCAGAGCAACATCCGCGCCCTCCTCTTCATCGGCGCGAAAATTCCGACCGAGAATTGGCCGGACGCCGAGCACATCAAAGTAGTTCGGAGTTATTCTGCCCCCGAAAACCTGAACCGGGTCTCCGACGCCGGTGAGTGTGAACAGGAACAGGTTCTCGGCAGCAAAACCGTCAAAAAGTGTTTGGCCTTCCCGGTAATGCTGAAAGCGCGGCGCGGAGATCGCAATATCGACAAGGTTGCGGGACTTGTCGCCAGCAAACATATGGACGACGCGCGACGGTTCCTTAAATGGCAACCCGCGCAGGAAAAGATCGTTGATCAAGCTAAAGATTGCCGTGTTGAGTCCGATGCCGAGCGCAAGGGTCAGCACAGCAATCAAAGTAAATCCCGGCGATTTACGGAGCTGGCGTAAAGCAAACTTTAGATCATTCATATCATTCGGTGCGCAACGCTTGAATTGGGTCGACAAGTGTGGCTCGGCGTGCCGGAATCAAACATGCGAACAACGCGGCAAGTGCCAGGACAATCGCAGTTCCCCCAAGCAACAACGGATCGTAGGGCGAAATCTGGTAAAGTTGAGCCGCCAACAAACGGCCGACCGCAAATGTGCCGGCAAGACCAACAATCAAGCCGAGGATGACCGGATTCATTCCCTGGCGTACGACTAACTGCAACACGTCAGCCGTCTGCGCGCCCAACGCCATCCGCACTCCAATTTCGCCCGTGCGTTGTTCAACGGTGTAAGCGACGGCGCCGTAAATTCCAACGACTGCGAGCAACAACGCGATGCCGGCGAAAACACCGAGTAGCGTCATTGTCAATCTCTGCTGGCCAAGCGATTGCGACACGATCGCGTCAAGGGTATTCGGTTGCAGGATCGGTAATCCGTTATCGATCTTAGTCAGGGCCGAGCGGACAATCCCCACCGACGCTTCTGGTTTGGTTGCGCTACGGACTAGAACATTGAGAAACGGAGCGCTGCGTTGCGGCCACGGCCGATAAAATTCAACATCATTCGATTTGGACAGCTCTTGGGAGCGGACGTCACCCACGACACCAATCACTTCCGCCGGAAGCCCATTGCCGTTTTCGGTGCCGAAAAGGATTTGACGCCCGATTGGATTCTCGTTCGGAAATAGTTTTTTCGCCGTCGAGTTGCTCAGAATCACCACAAGCGGCGAGTCCATTTTATCTCCTTCGGTGAAGTCGCGGCCCGAAAGGAGCGGAATCCCGAGCGTTCGAAAATATCCAGGCGAAACGCTGCGCGTGAGGCCAAGCGGCCGCTGGTTTACGGGCACAGGATTTCCATCCAGACGTGCATATGGCGATGACGAACGATTCCCAGAGATGGGGACCGCGTCCGTGATCGCCACGGCCTCCACGCCGGGAGCAGTCTGCAATTCCGCCTGCAATCGTTCCGCGAAGCGCGCCCGTGTCGCGGGATCGGGGTACTGCGCGGGCGGAAGACCGATTCCTCCCGCCCAAACTCGGTCCGAACGGAACCCCGCTTCCTGCTGGCTGAGCCGGACAAAACTGGAAATCAGCATGGCGGCTGCAGCAAGCAGCACGACCGACAGTCCTACCTGCGCGGCGACCAAACCGCGGCGGAAATGATGTTGACCGCGACTGCCGCTGGCTCCGCGTCCGCCCTCCTTAAGTCCACCAACAAGATCGGTGCGGGAACTCTGCCATGCTGGATAGAGGCCCATAGCCAGACCGGTGATGAGCGACAGTCCGAGTGTGAAAATAAGCACCGGCCATTGCAGTTTTAGTTCGCTTTCCAGTGGAACGTTTTGACCGGCCAATTTCGGAACGACCGACACCGTCCAAAGCGCCAGGAAGAATCCTATCAAGCCTGCGATGACGCTCACCAGTGTGCTTTCGAAAACAAACAAGCGCACGATCCCGTGCCGCTCCGCGCCGAGCGCCATGCGCAACGCAATCTCCCGTTTGCGTCCCGTGAAGCGTACCAGCAACAGATTGGCGACGTTGCTGCACGCGATGAGCAGTACGGCGCCTACTGCTGCAAGCAAAGTCAGGAAGGCCGGACGCAAATCTCCGGTGACATCTTCCGCCGCTGACACCAGGTAAGGCGTCCAAGTGTTATCGGCCGTTTCCGGGTGTTGCTCTTTGTAACTTTGAAATAATGCCTGCATCGCCGCCTGCGCCTGTGAAATCGAAATACCAGGTTTCAACCGTGCCGTTACGCGCATGAAGCTGACGCCGCGCATCAAGCGATCCTTCGTAAGCCCAGGCAGCTGGAACGGTTTGTTCGCAAAAATCTCCGAGTCGCGCCCGAACCAGGAAATCGGGAGGTTCGGGAGGACGCCAATGATTGCGGTTGGTACGCCGTTCAGTGTAATACTGCGCCCGAGAATCGCCGGATCGGAGTTGAAATGCTTCCGCCAGAAACTTTCCGTCACCATCACAACGTCCCCTTTGGTCTCTTCCTCTGGCAGGAAATTGCGACCGAGGATCGGATGGATTCCAAGCAATTCGAAATAGTTGGCGGTCACGTTGCCGCCAAGTAGTTGAATCGGCTCCCCGGAGCCGGTCATGATAAAGCCGTTGCCCCAATCTGCAGCGATGTTCGAGAAAACGCTTTGTCCGTCGCGGTAGTGCCAGAATTTGGGCACCGAGAACGGCATTTGTTTCAAATCGCGCTCTTTCGCTTCGCCATAAATGCGCACGACACGCTCCGGTTCGAAAAAGGGCAGACCGCGCAGGAAAAGGTCCTGTATTAAACTGAAGATCGCGGTGTTCATGCCGATCCCGAGGGCCAAGGTGAACACTGCAAGGAGCGTGAACCCAGGCGATTTGCGGAGTTGGCGTAAGGCAAACCTTAAATCATTCATATCACTCGGTGCGTAGTGCCTGAATCACATCGATGCGCGCCGCACGGGCAGCAGGCAGCATTGATGCAGCCACGGCGACCGCCAGAAGCAACAACGCCGAGACGAACGCGGGCAAAACGCCAGGCATCGTTACGTCCGCGAAATAGCTGCGCGTCAGACGCGCCAGGATGAATCCGAACACTGCGCCTGCCACGATCCCCGCTGTGGCCATTGCGGCGCCTTCTGCAATGACATCCTTGAAAAGGCGCTGTGGCTGCGATCCAAGAGCGAGCCGAATACCAAACTCCCGCGTGCGGGCACTGACCGAAAAGGCCAGCACGCCTGCGACGCCGACTACGGCGATCGACAATGCGACCGCAGCGAACAGGCCAAACACCACTGAGTTCAAGCGATGCGGAGTAAGCACTTCTGCGCGGACATCTTCAAGGGTAGCCGCGCGCTCAACAGGTTGATCCGCAGACATCTCGCGAATGATGCGGGTGACCGGCGTGATCAGCGAATAGGGATTTGCGCTCGTGTGAATGAAAAGCCGTCCGCGAATAAGCGGACCTTGTTCGAAGGTGTTGTAAATAGTGACGGTCGGCTGAGGAACGAGATGCACGTCGTCGATATCACCGGTGACGCCGATGATCCGTTGCAACGGCTCCGGGCTTTCGCCGGGGCGGTTCAACACTGGATCAGTGAAAAAGACGTGCCGATTAATCGGATCCTGATTGGGGAAGAGGCGCCGCGCCAGAGTTTGGCTAATGATCGCGACGCGCTCTTTGCTTTTGACGTCGGACTCATTAAAATCGCGACCCGCAATGATGGGAACGCCCAGTGCTGCAAAAAATCCAGGAGAGATGACACGATACTGCGCACGGGGGTCCTCTTGGCCATGCGAGTGATCGTGACCATCGGCGCAGAATTGCAGGGTTGGACCGGAGCCCGCATCGCGCCAGGGAGCAACCATCCCAAAGGCGGTTTTATTCACGCCCGGAAGGGCATCAATGCGACGAATGACTTCCTTATAAAAATCGCGGACTTGCTGGGATGTCTTGCCGTAAAACACAGCCGGCACGTTGATGGCCAGAACACGGCGCGTGTCCATACCAGTCTGTGTTCTTTGGAGTGCGAGGAGAGTAGTCACCACCACACTAGCGCCGGCGAGCAATACGAACGATGCACCGATTTGCGTGATGACGAATATACGCTGGCGGCCTTTGCTGCTTGTCGTCTGAACACTGCCACTCGACAAGTGCAGGGCACCAGAGGCGTCAGTGGGGAGACGCGGGACAAAAGCCAGGATGACCGCGGCGACGATGGCCAATGCCACGCCCACCCATAGCAGGCTGGAATCGACGGTAAGATCAAGAGCGCGAAGCGAGAAACGCGAAGCGTAACGAGCAAGCACGTCAACCATCCACTGCGCGCTCAACACGCCAAGCGCCGCGCCCGCGCCGCAGAGCAGAAGACTTTCGGCAAGTAACATGCGGCGGAGCGTGCGTCGGCTTGCGCCGAGGGCCGTACGGACCGCCAACTCACCCTCACGCCGAACGGTGCGCGCCAGGATGAGGTTCGCAACATTGGAACACGCGACGACGAACACCAGCGCTGAAGCCACGAGCAAAAGGAGGAGCACGGTCCTTGCGCCCGAGGTGATCTGGTCGCGAAGCAGCTTGGCCGAGATCTGAAAGTCTGCCTGCTTCGAGTAAGCTTCAGGGTGATCTTTTTTCATCCCGCCGTACACTCCCCGCAATTCGGCGCGAGCCTGGTCAAGGCTGATTCCCGGAGCGAGACGCGCAAAGAGTTCCGTCATGCGATGCGTCCGCTCGGTCACCATGGTGGCCCCGAGATGATGCGGACTGCTGACGACATTGGCTATGATCTCCGTCTCCTGTGGATACGGGACACAAGGCTCGAGCACGCCGATGACCGTGGCGGAACGCTCGCCAAGATGAACGGTCTTGCCGATAACAGAAGGATCGCGATTCAGGGCGTTAGCCCAGAAACGATAGGTAAGAACAAAAACACTCGCAGCCTTGGGGCCGTCGTCTTCTGGGCCGATGAGACGACCCAGCACGGGGCGCAAACCCATTACCTCGAAATAGGATCCGTTAACCACTCCTCCAATGACTTCGCGAGGCTCGCCCAAGCCGATAAGTGTGAATGATATCGTAGAGAAATCGCCAAACTCGCTCAGCGTTTTGATCCGCGTCTTGAAGTCGTGAATTTCCGGCATCGACCAGGTCATATTTTCTTGCCTTTCGCCGGGTGCGCTCTGGCGGATATAAATCAGCCTGTTTTCGTCGCGGTTGACCAGGGGCTTGATCAGCACGCCACGCACGAGAGTGAAGATGGCGGCGTTGGCGCCAATCCCAAGCGCGAGTGTGACGATCACCACGAACGCGAAGCCGGGCGACTTGCGAAGCTGGCGCAAAGCGAACTTCAAATCGTTCATATCACTCAGTGCGTAGTGCAATTATTGGATCGACGCGTGAGGCCCTGCGAGCTGGAATCCAGGAAGCAACAAGAGTTGCCGAAAAGAGAAGCGCGCCGACACCAAGAAAGATTTTTGGATCGATTCCGTTGACTTCGAAAAGCACCGTTTGCAACGCGCGTGCCAATGAAACGGCTGCGATGAGACCGATCACTGATCCGATCAAAAGCAAATGCATCCCGTGCGAAAGAATGAGCGTTCGAATTTGAGCCGGGCGCGCGCCAAGCGCGAGTCGAATACCGATTTCAGGGACGCGTTTGAGCGTGGTATAAGCGAGCAGTCCATAAAGACCGATGGTCGCAAGCACCAGCGCGAGCCCGGCAAAAACAGAAAAGAGAAAACTTAATAAACGTTGCGCGCCCCAGGTCTCACGGACGCGATCGCTCATCGGCCGAGCATCGAAAACCGCCAGCGAAGAATCGATTGAGGTGATTGCCTCACGAATCGACCGCTCAAGCACGGCAGAAGCGATTGTGGATCTCACGAAAAGCGTAAGACTGGTTCGCTGGGCCTGGCCTAACGAACAGTAAATCAACGGCAAAGGGGCCATTTCATCGACGGCATGAAATCGCATCCGTGCGACCACGCCAACGATTTCGCTCATCACCCAACCTTCTTCGTCGTTGCCAGCATCAACGCCGAGACGTTTGCCAATTGGATTTTCGCCGGGAAAATATTGTTCGGCCATCGCCTGATCGATAACGATGACGCGGGGCGAATCTTTGGTGTCGCGCTCGTTAAAGGTCCGACCACGCAACAACGGCACTTTGAGCGTGGAGAAGTAATCGCCGCCGACCACTTCGAGATCGCTGTTCAACATATCCGAAGGCTGAGGTCGCGGATTCTCTTCGCGCCAAAAACCAGTTTGCCACCCGCCCATGAATGGGCCGTTCGAGCTGACAGCAACATCTTGCACACCGGGCAACGCCCGCACTTTGTCCAGCAACGCTTTTGCGAAGAGATCAATCTTGTCGCGGCTGTTGTATTTTCGCCACGGTAATTCAAAGCGCGCTGTAAACAGCGCACGCGGTTCGTAGCCTAACGAAAGCGATTGCAGCCGCGAAAAACTTTTCACTACCAGGCCGGCCGCGACCAACAACGTGAGCGTGAGCGCAATCTCACTGATCACCAGCCAATCCCGCGCCCGTTTGGCCGATGGCGAATCGCCGCTTCCAGCAGATCCCGCCTTCAGCGCCAGCTGCAGGTTCGCATGCGACGCCTGCCACGCCGGCCACAGTCCGAAAAGGACAGTTGTCAGGGACGCGGTCAACAATGTGAAACCCAGAACCGGCAGATCGAATGAGATTTGTTGGAACCGTGACACACCCTCCGGACTCAGCGCGATCAAACCGTCCCGGACCCACACCGCAAAAAGGAATCCAAGGGTGCCGCCGAGTAGCGCGATAACAAAACTCTCGAGTAACAGCTTCTTGACGATCTTGCCTCGGGTGGCACCGACTGCGGCGTGAACAGCGAACTCCCTCGTGCGGGCCGACCCTCGCGCGGCAAACAGATTGGCCAGATTCGCACAGGCAATCAACAACACCAAACCCACCGCTGCGAGAAGCATTGCGAGATTTGTTCGGTATTTGCCTACTAGATTTTCAATTAATGGCGTAACGACAACCGTTTCCTGTCCGTTCGTATCTGGATACGCTTTCTCCAGACGCGCTGCGATTCCTTTCATTTCGGTGCGCGCTTGATCGACGGTCACGCCTGGCTTGAGTTTTCCCCAGACGTAAATCATCGGGTGGACGAACCGTTGCATCCAAACCGACACGTTGCTTCTTCGCATAAACGATAACCAGAGATCGCTGTCCTGTGGCGACGTCACTTGCGGCGGCATCACTCCGATGACGGTGTAATTCTGATCGTGCAGCGTGATAGAACGTCCGAGCACACCGGGATCGGCATTAAATACGCGCCGCCACAAACGGTCGCTTATCACCACGACCGGTGGAGCGCCCACCTTGTCTTCATCTTCGCTAAATGTTCGGCCGATCTCTGGCCGCAACCCCACAATGTCGAAAAAATTCCGGGTTACTGAGGCGCATGAGACGCGTTCCGGGTCACGACCGGGAATCCCGCTAAGATTTCGCGATTCTTTGTGCGTAGCCGCGAGATGCTCGAAAACAGTATTGTCATTTCGCCAATCGAAATAGTCGGGTAGCGCGACGGCGTAATCCTGCCCGGGACCGGAAGATTCGTTGAGGACCATGATCCGGTCAGCGTTTGGATACGGAAGTGGACGAAGCAGGACGGCGTTAACGATGCTGAAGATCGCGGTGTTCGCGCCGATACCGAGCGCAAGCGTCAACACAGCAATTGAAGTGAATCCCGGCGATTTGCCGATCTGGCGAAGAGCAAATCTGAAATCGTTCATATCATTCGGCGCGCAGTGCAACGATGGGATCGACGCGAGTGGCGCGACGGGCCGGCAACCAACACGCGACGAGCGCGACCAAGGCGAGCGCGAAAAGAGCGAAGGTCAATGCTGGCAGGTCGAATCCGCCGACGCCGTACAACACGCTTTGCAATCCGCGACCTGCGCCAACCGCACCAAGCAATCCAATGGCCAGGCCGACAAGGACGAGTAACATTCCCTGCGAAAGGACGAGGCGGAAGACATCTGCGCGTTGCGCGCCGAGCGCGAGGCGGACGCCAAGTTCGCGTGTGCGCTGGGTCACTGTCAGTGCCATCACACCATACAATCCGACACTGGCCAGCAGCAGTGCGATAACGGCGAAGTCGCTAAGTAGCGACATCATCATGCGACGGGAACCAAGACTTTTGGCGATGTTGCCTTCCATCGTCGAGATGCTTGCAAAGGCCTGATCAGGATCAAGCTCCTGGAGTTCGTGTTTGATTGCCGGCACCAGCGCGAGCGGATTACCCGATTTCACCCGAATCAAGAGCATGTTACCGCGGTTTGGCACCTGGTCGGCGGCGAAGGTCATTTGCGGCCAGTGATAGTACTCGACGTTATCTTCGCCAGGCGCTTCGTTGCGCGTGCGTGGAACCACGCCCACAATCGTCAGGGGCGGTGGATTTTTTTCGTCTGGTCGGTTGTCGTCGAGGTGCTGGCCAACAGGGTCCTTGCCGGGAAAATATCTTTGCGCGAACGTTTCGTCGATGATGACCGATCGCGGTTTGCCGGCGCGATCATCCCCTGTGAAGGCGCGCCCGCGCAACAGCGGCATTCCCATCACACGAAAATAATCGCGCGTCACGTGGTTTACTTCTGCCTCCGGTCTTTCGCCTGGCGGATATGGCGGCGTCCCGGTCAGATGAAACGAAATGTCCCACTCGTTGTTATCAAAGGGAATGTTCGAGCCGAGCGCGGCGGCTTCGACGCCGGGAAGCGAGCGGATTCGCTCGATAAGCTGGTCATTGAAATGCACGATCTTTTCGTCTGTGTCATAGCGCGCCTTCGGCAACAAAACGTCCGCCACCAAAATATTTTCCGGATTGAATCCCAGCGACGCGTTTTGTGCATTGCGAAAACTTTTCAGAGTTAGTCCCGCGCCAAGGAGCAGGAGTAACGCGAGAGCGACCTGCGCCACGACCAGTCCCGATCGCACCTGCTGACGCTGCACGCTGCCGCTGCTCCCCCGGCCGCCTTCGTGCAAGGAGAGCGCGAGCGAAGCGGTGCGGGAGACTCGCAGTGCGGGCCAGACGCCGACCAGTAAGCCGGCGCCGGCTGCCACCACCGCCGTGAACGCAAGCACTTTCCAATCGAGATTCGCTTCCTGGAAGCGAGCCGCGTCAGACGGAGCGAAACTGGCGGAACTGCCGGGCGCAATTGCCTTGATAGCGTCGAGCCCCCAAAGCGCGAGAAGAACGCCCACCATGCTTCCGAATACGGCCAGGATCGCGCTTTCAATAAAAACCTGCTTGGCGAGTTGGCTGCGGCTTGCGCCGAGAGCGGCGCGCACAGCCAGTTCGCGTTCGCGGCCAAGCGCGCGTGCCAACTGCATGTTCGCAACGTTGGCGCAGGCGATGAGAAGCACACAGCCCACTGCTGCCAGAAGCAGCGTCACGCCGTGTTTGTAATCCTTCACCGCAGAATCGAGAAGGATTAGCGCCGTGACCCGGCGTCCAGTGTTGGAATCGGGATAACGACGTTCGAGCTCCGCGGCAATGGTATTTAAATCAGCGGTCGCCTGGGCGAGTGTCACATTCGGTTTGAGCCGGCCCAGCGCGGAAAATCCAGGGTGATTTCGGCGGTCCAGATAATCCTTGTCCGCGCGCAAATCCTCCAATGGGATATAAACCTGCGCTTTTCTTGCCAATTGAACGTTCGATGGAACCACCCCGATGATCTCGCGTTGCACGCCATTCAGTGTGATGAATTGCCCGATGACGTCATGCGAACCGCCGAAGCGGCGTTTCCATAGTCCATCGGAAATGAGCACGACCTTTTTGCAATGAGGCACATCGTCTGACTCGCGGAAATCGCGTCCCAGTTCCGGTGGCACGCCAAGGACAGAAAGAAAATTGTACGTTACACGCGCGAGGCCTACACGCTCCGCTTCGACATCGCTGGTGGCGCCGGACAGATTCGCATCGTCGCGCCGGAACAGAGCGAGATCAGTGAAACCGCGCTGGCTGGCGCGCCAATCAAGATAGTTCGGCAGGCAAACCGAACCGGAGTCAAAGATGTTTGTGCGCTCGCGAAGAAGCACGAGGCGATCTGGTTGCGGATAAGGCAGCGGCCGCAGGAGCACGGCGTTGATGACGCTAAAAATCGCAGTGTTGGCGCCGATGCCGAGCGCAAGCGTGATAATGGCAATTGCCGTAAATCCGGGCGACTTGCGGAGTTGGCGTAGCGCGAATCTTAAGTCATTCATGTTACTCGGCGCGTAGCGCAATTATTGGGTCGACACTCAAAGCCCGGCGCGCAGGCAGGAAACAGGCGAGCAATGCTATCGACACAAGCAGCAGCGAAATCGCAACAAATGTGGCCGGATCGCTTGCAGGAGTTTCGAAAAGCAAACTAGTCAGTAGTCCGGTTGCGGCCCAGGCCATGGCCAATCCGATGGTCAAACCGAAAAAGGTCAGCCTGACACCCTCTCCCATGAACAGCGCAAAGACATGCTTCCGCTGGGCACCCAGAGCCACACGCAAGCCGATTTCTCCTGTTCGCTGTTTCACGGAGTAGGCCATCACCCCGTAGAGCCCAATGGACGCAAGCACTAGCCCTGAAATCGCCAGAGTTCCCATCAAAACCGCACCGAAACGCTCGGTCACGAGAACTTTGCTCAGAATAGCGTTCATCGTCATGACGTTTGAGACGGGTTGATCCGGATCGATCGCGCGGACGACATCGCGCACGGCGGCGGAGAGGGACGTTGGATCAACACGTGTTCGTAATACCAGATTAAGCGGAAAATCGTTCTCGACCTGCGCGTAAGGCACATACCAAACCGGACGATTGATCCGGTAATTGAACAGATCCTCTTTCACATTTTTGACCACGCCGACGACGGTCATCCACGGAAAGTCTTGGCCGGCGCGAATGCGACGGACTCGTTTCCCGATGGCGTCGCTTCCAGGCCAGGCCTGACGCGCAAATTCTTCACTAACCACGACAACGGGCGAAGTGTCTGCACGATCGTTTTGATTGACCAATCGGCCCCTCATCAACGTAATTCCCAGCGTTTCCATGTAGCCCGGACTGACGATGCGGTGCGACGTGATTGGCACGTCGTTTGGATTATGCGGCGGGCGCCCTTCAACATCGAAAATTGCGTCGTAGGCGGTTTCGCGCTCGAGTGGAATGTTCGTTGTTAGTCCGGCAGACACGACGCCGGGCAGGCTCAACGCGCGTTCAAGCACATTATCGGCAAACGCGACCCGCTGGCGATATTCCGGATATTTCGAAGCCGGCAATACCATCTTAGTTGTCAGGAGATTGTCGGGAGTGAAACCGAGGGCAACGTGCTGCAGCCGTTGAAAACTTTGCACCATCAGCCCGCCGCAAATTAAAACGGTCAATGCGATCGCAATTTCCGCCACGATCAATCCCTTTAGCCACCCGCGGCCAGCGACGCGTCCAGTGTGTTGATCGCCCTGCCTGATGCGCGGCATCAACTCATGCGCACCAGCACCTTTAAGTGCGGGCAGTAATCCGAAGGCAACGCCCGTGAAAACAGTGACACACAAAACGAAAATCAAAACTCGCCGGTCGATAGAAAAATCGTGAAAAAACGCAGCCAGAGAAATTCCTTGAATCGGATTCAGACTGGCGAGAATCGGAAGGAGCCATTGCCCGAGAAGCAGGCCGGCAATCCCACCGATCACGGACAGTAATATATTTTCAGCAAGAAGTTGCCTGACAATGCGCCAGGGCGCAGCTCCGAGTGCGCGTCGCAGCACGAGCTCCCGTTCGCGAGCTACGCCGCGAGCCAATTGCAGGTTCGCCACATTCGCGCAGCAAATGAGTAAAAGAAATGCGACAGCGGCCATGAGCGCGAATAACGCTCTGTGCACCCGGCCTTCCAGGTCGCCTAGCAAGTCCTGACGAAGGGAGACTGCTTTCACGGTCCAGCCGCGACGAAAAGCCGGATACTCTTGCTCGAGTTGGCGTGCGATGGCCTTAAGTTCTGCATCCGCCTGTCCCAAACTGACACCCGGCCGTAGCCGTGCGATTATTGTATTGGTCGTCGCCGCGCGTTCAGTCAGAGGCAAACTGTCGATGTTTGTCTGTAACGGGATCCAAACGTCGGCCATCCCCGGCAGATCAAACCCGGGAGGCATCACACCTACGATGTTGTAGCTCCGTCCGTCCAGAACGAGTGACTGTGTGACAACGTCAGCGTTGCCCCCGAAATGTTTCTGCCAAAGCGCATAGCTTATCAAAGCAACGCGTGGTCCACCCGGACGATCCTCAGCATCTAAAAATGTGCGGCCAAGCACCGGTTTCGTGCCTAACGTCGACAAGTAACCCGCCGTGACGCTGGCGCCGCGGATACGCTGTGCCTCACCTCGCCCGGTTAGGTTGAAGGAAAGTGCCCTCGCGATACCGCTGCTTGCCAAACAGTGCGCTCGATCTCGATAGGCGGCATATTCTAGGAACGGGGACCCAAATGGGTCGAACCCTTCACGCAGCGTGACGGGTACAATCAGGCGATCGATATTCTCAACCGGCAACGGCCGAAGCAGAAGTGCGTTGGCCGCAGTAAACACCGCTGTGTTCGCGCCAATGCTTAAGGCGAGCGCGGCTACAGCGATCGCAGTATAAGTCGGGGATTTCAGCAACATCCGGGCGCCGTAGCGGATGTCCTGCCATAGCCCGCCAAACATTTTGTTCCTTTCTTCTATGCGGCAATGCGGTCTTCGACTACACGGCCATCAAACAAATGCACCGTGCGATCGGCGTGCTGAGCGAACCTTTCGTCGTGTGTGACCATGCAAATGGTGGCCCCACTCTCGTGCAATTCCTTGAGCAACTGCATCACTGCCTCGCCGTTCCGCGAATCGAGATTTCCCGTAGGCTCGTCTGCCAGCAGAATGGCCGGTCTGCCGGCGAGAGCTCGCGCCACGGCGACGCGCTGCTGCTGGCCGCCAGAGAGCTGACTTGGTAAATGTTTTGCGCGATGCGCCATCCCTACGCGTTCCAGCGCTTGAGTCACGAACGTCTTGCGCTCGCTGGCACCCATTCCACGATAAGTCAGTGGCAGCTCCACGTTCTCAAACACAGTCAGATCGCCGATGAGATTGAAGCTTTGAAAAATGAACCCGATTTCGCGATTGCGAATACGCGCCCGGTCGGCGAACGAAAGATTAGCAACTTCGTGCCCTTTGAGTGAGTAGCTACCATCAGAAGGAGTATCAAGCAGGCCGAGAATTGACAGCAGGGTCGTCTTGCCGCAGCCCGATGGTCCCGCGATGGAAACATATTCGCCGGGTCGAATGTCGAGGTGGATTCCGGACAGCGCATGGGTTTCAACTTCGTCAGTGAGAAACACCTTCGTGACGCTGTTTAGTCTTATGAGAGGATCTGATCCGTTGTTCATTATTTTAGTGGTTAATTACTGATTAGTTAAGGCGGATGCGGTCGTGTCCATCGTAGGCGCTGGTATCGGAGAGAATCACCTGATCGCCTGGTTGAAGACCGTTTAGAATCTCGATTGTGTTTACCGAGCTCTTGCCGAGCTTGACCGGGGTGCGGACTGCTTCCGAGCCGCCGCCGACAAGCTTAAACATTCCGACGGTGTTGTTCTCCTGGCCGAATGCAGGCCGGCCCACGTAAACGACGTTGTCAAGACGCTCCAGCTCGACGGTTCCGTCCACGCTGAGATCAGGCCGCGCACCTTTCGGAAGTGGCTCGTCGAATGCAACGTCGACAGTGACGGTCCCCTGCTCGACGGCAGGATCGACTCGCGTGACGTGGCCGTTGACGGTACCGTTACGGGTATCAATCACGGCCTTTTGATTAATCTGAATATCTTTCGCCTGCGTCTCGGCGATTTTGACTTGCGCCTTTAGTTTCGATGGATCAGCTACGCGCGCGAGATTGTCCCCTATCTTCACACGCTGTCCGATTTGCACGGGCAATTGTTGCAGAACACCCGACATGCCAGCGCGAAGATGCAACGCTTCGACCTGGTCGGTTTTTAGCTTTGCGAGCTGTTTGGCTTGATCAACAGCTGCTTGTTTTGAGGCAAGCTGTGGTTCGATTGAATCCCGGGCGAACGCCAGGCGCTTTTGCTCGATCTCATCGCTCTTCTCGCATTCCTCTTCTTTAATCTTCGCCTTTTTGTAGTCGAGCACGGCGATCAAACCATTCTTTGCCAACTGATCGTCCGTTTGCCGCTCCATCTTCGCCTGCTCGTACGCGGCATGCGCGGCGGTTGTTTTTGATTCCTGATCCAATAATTCGCGTTGCAAAGTCGCGCGGACGCTCGTCAGGTCGGCCTCTGCTGCGCTCGCTTTTGATTCCGCGTCATGCGCGGCTTGCTCTAACTCTGGACTGCTCATTTCCAAAATCACCGAATCCGGCTCCACAGGCGTGCCAGGCCAGATATTTATTTTTTCCACGCGTCCTTCTGTGTTTGCCGGAATCCAGCGGATGTCCTCTGGTGTTAGCGTGCCGAGACCGCGCACCTGGCGCGTCATCGGGCCGCGCTTAACGGTATCGATCCAGACCGTCGAGCGATCGACGCCGGGCACTGCCGGTTTCAACCGCGAGATGGCTATCGTCGCGACAAGTAACCCAAGCACAGAGGCCGCAATGATCATGACGCGGCGTTTGCGTTTCTTCGCTGCTATGCCTACGCGCGGTACGTCCATAGAGGAGAGATTTGACGTGAATCCGGCCGGACGCACAATCGTTTCTTCTTTTGTTTTTCGTTGTGGAATCACGGTTAATTAAAGTCGAGCAAATGCGCGACAAAGTTCGACCACCGCATTTGCCGCGCTTACCAACGGCACGGCTGCGGTGATGATGATGACTGCAAAACAAACTGCTTCTGCGAGAAAATCGTGTCGCGCCTCATTTTGAAAATACTGAGCGCTAATATTCCAAAAACGCGGACTCTCGGTTTTAAGGCATCGTCCCCGATATCCGTCCAGCGCCATCGGGCGATAATTGCAGTCAATCAGGGAGGACCTGTTGCTCTTGCCGACAATTACTGCGATCGGTTTCATTGTTTCCTTTCGGTTTGTTGGCAGCAGTAGTTGCAATGTCCGTGCCAACTAGACATGCGGCGCTACAAAGCCGTGCGTAATAGAGACTTAACGTTATTGAACCACTGGATAGCCATCTCCAGGCAGTCCCGTTCTGGGAAAATCCCGTCCCGATCTTGGGACGGTCCAAGGAAAAGTGATTAGAGCGGCAGGGACAGCAAAGCTTCCGCACCCTTGCAGCTTTTCCGATTCCTTAGCGACAATGTTCCTGCGTGCGCCTCGGCGATCTGCCGGCTCAACGGCAGACCGATTCCAGAGCCCTCCGGCTTTGTGGTAAAGAAGGGCACGAAAAGATTCGCGGGATTCATAATTCCAGGACCTTCATCTTGAACAAAAATCTCAACCGCATCTTCTTTCTCCCGCCAGCCGATGAAAACTTCGCCATGCGTTTCAAGCGCCGCATCCACCGCGTTGTGCACAAGATTAATTAACACCTGTTCAATCTGCGCCGCGTCTGCACGAATCATTCTTTCTGGGCCCGGCGTCACCTTCACATGGAGCCTCGGTTCCAGGTCAACGACCCGTTGAACCAGCTTGCCAAGATCGACATCGTATTTTTGGGGCGGCGGAAGCTTTGTTAAACGCGTGTACGCCTGCAGAAAACGGCTCAATGAATCGGCCCGGGATGCGATAGAGTTCAACCCGGCGCTGGCATCATCCTTCCAATCTGTTGGAAGAGGGTCGCGTCGGAGCAGAGATTCCAAACTGGCGGCGAGCGATTTGATTGGCGCCAGTGAGTTGTTCATTTCATGACCGAGAACGCGCACGAGGCGCTGCCAGGCGCGACGTTCCTCCTCGCGCAGCGTGCGACTAAGGTCCGTCAACACGAGTAATTCATGCGGTAGGCCTTCCTCACGAAATGTGCTCCGGCGGATACCCCAACGACCCGATGCCCCGGGAAAATTCAATGTAAGCGGTTCGTCTTCATCGGCCTCAAGACACGCACGAAGAGATAGTTCGCTCGCTGTTTTGCCTAACAATTTGTCCATTGGCTGACCCAGCAAACTCTCCCCGGCGCGATTCACGAGCCTCAAACGCCGCTTGGGATCAAAGGTGAAAACAGCGACGTCGATTTCGCTCATGATCGTGCGCAGGAGGGCGGTCGCTTCGAAGGCACCCAGCCGTTGAAGGCGCAATGTTTCGCCGAGAGAATTAATTTCCAGCAGGACCTCACCTAATGCATTGCCCGCACGGGCTCCCCTGGCACGAATCGAGTAGTCGCCCTCGCGTAACGCTGCGAGCAGATTGGACATGGTTTGCAAAGGCCGAATGATGTGCTCCCGCGTGCTGGAAATGAATGCGGCGAAGCAGCCAATAATGAAAATCGTTAGCGTCCACTGAATTTTGGCGCTGTAATCGCCGAACCAAAGAAGAGCGAGCGCAACAGAAATTGCAGGAATGGCTGCGGCAATTGTAAGCCAGGTAATCTTTCCTTCGTAGGAAAACCGATGGCGAATCTTCGGCGAGCGATTCATTTCAACGCCGTCCGTTTCCGGGGAGCACACGCGCGTCGCGTGTAGCGATTGGCGCCCCCGCCAATCGCTGGGGGACTCCACGCTTTTGCCGGCTGCCGCGCGCTGGGAAGGATTTCGGCGAGGGCGCCGAAATCTGCACGCGAGGCGCGTGCGCTCCCCGATCACAAACCATATTGCTGCAGGCGCCGGTAGAACGCACTTCTGCTCAGCCCGAGTGCCTCTGCTGCTTTACGCGCGTTGCCGTCGTTTCGAGCCAGGGCTTTCTTGATGAGGAATGCCTCCACTTCTTCGAGACTCATTTCCTCGAGATTACGTGATTCACCGCCGCCATTCGTAAGGCCCAGATCGCTTGCGCGGATTTGTTGATCTTGCGCCATTAGCACGGCTCGTTCAATGATGTGATCGAGCTCTCGCACATTTCCGGGAAACCGATGCTGTAGCAAACGTTCCCGCGCGGTCTCATCGAAACCGGCAATCTGTTTCCGATAATGCTCTGCGTGTTGACGGATAAAACTGTTAGCCAGCGCCATGATGTCATCCCGCCGGTCGCGCAGGGGCGGCAACGCAATCCGGATGGTATTCAGGCGAAACAAGAGATCCTGTCTAAAACGACTGGCGGCCACTTCATTCTCTAGATTTGAATTTGTCGCAGAGATGATTCGCACGTTCGCGTGCAAAGTTTTCGATGAGCCCACCCGTTCAAAATCTCCCGTTTCGATAACCCGCAACAGCTTTGCCTGCTGAGCAAGAGGTATGTTTGCGATCTCGTCCATGAAAAGGGTGCTCTCATCCGCAAGTTCGAATCGACCTGCGCGATCCGTCTTTGCATCGGTGAAGGCGCCTTTGACGTGGCCGAACAGTTCGCTTTCAAACAGCGTTTCCGATAGACCGCCCATGTTTACGGTGATCATCGCATGCGATGTTCGCGGCGAAAGGGCATGGATGGCCCGCGCGATCAAGCTTTTCCCGGTGCCGTTTTCGCCGGTGATCAAAATATTGGCATCGGATGGCGCGACGCGTGAAATCATTTCCACGACAGGGCGCATCGCGGGAGATTGCGCAATCAAACTTGGCATCGTGCCGCGCAGGAGTTCATTTTCCGCCTCCAGCTTTCGTCCGCGACGAAGCGCCGAAGCGAGCTCAATCTGTGTCCTCACGATTGCCAGGAGCCGCTGATTGTCCCAGGGCTTGGTCACGAAATCGCGAGCCCCAAGTTTCATGGCTTCCACAGCCAACTCAACTGTTGCCCACGCTGTCATCACAACAATTGGCAGGGTACTATCGATCTGCTGGATTTTGGGGATGGCTGATAAGCCCTCCTGGCCAGAGGTGGTATCGCGTGCGTAATTCAGATCCATTAACAACAGCGCGTACTCTTTCTTTTCCAGCGCGTTGAAGATGCCGGCGAGTGATGTGGCCGCCTCCGTCTGATACCCTTCGCTCTTAAGCAAGATACGCAGCGCCTCCAACACGTCCCGCTGATCGTCGGCGATTAAAATCCTGGCCACGGTTATCTCTCAACCTCGTTTCCGTCGCGGTGTCAATTCCGTCACACGGAAATTTGCCACCACTTGGTACACAAGGCAGGGCTTGAATCGAGAAGGCATGTATTTACCGACAGCCAACCCGTTAGCGGCGAGGTCATGGCAGTATCGACGGTAAAGCGCTCCAATGCCGTGAAGAGCAACGTTGGCGCGCCGCCTTCGTGCCCAGCCTGGCGCGGTCACAGTCGATTTCGCCTCGATCAGCCTCTCGCGGGAAGGGTTGCCGCAGAGGTATGGCAAGCAACGCACGGAGCGCCGGGTGTGGAAGTTTTCAGTGGAGTAAGCGCGAACTGCCAAATCACAACAACAACACTGAAAACACAGAGCACGAAGACGAGGATTTCGAGAATGCTCCGACCTTTTTCCTGCGAGCGAAGTATTAATGTGTAAGTCGATTCAGATTTTGTATTCATATCAGTTTTGGGTTGCGTCAACCCGTTACGCACACGCCATGCCATCGGCGCCAGAACCGTTATAAGTTCTTGAGCTCTATAGAAATGACAGCGATCCGATAATAACCGGAACACCGCAGAGTGTTCCAGAATTGGAAACACGACGTTCCATTTTTGGGACAGCAAGTACGCTGCGCAATTGGCTAACGAGTTTATCTGGCTGGAGACTCAGACATTGGCGGCCAGCCGACTGGCCGAAGAACGGTACCGCGCGACGGTTGCTTCTTCTTTCGCTGACGCAGTTGATCGAGCGCCAGATAAATCACAGGAGTTGTGTAAAGCGTCAGCATTTGCGAGACGATGAGCCCCCCAACGATTGCAACGCCGAGCGGCTTGCGCAGCTCGCTCCCGATGCCCATCCCGATCGCGAGCGGCAACGCGCCAAACATCGCAGCGAACGTTGTCATCATGATGGGACGAAATCGAACCAGGCAGGCCTGATAAATGGATTGTTCAGGCGTTAGTCCCTCGTGCCGCTCTGCTTCGAGCGCGAAGTCGACCATCATGATGGCGTTCTTCTTAACGATGCCGATTAGCAGGATGATTCCGATAATCGACACGAGGGATAATTCGCCCGTGTCCGCCGCCCCGATTTTAAAGGTCTGATAGAGAAAGTTCATGAATTCCATTGCCAGCAGGGCGCCGAGTCCAGCGCTAGGCAGGGTAGAAAGAATTGTAATTGGATGAATCAGACTCTCGTAAAGCATGCCGAGCACGATGTAGACCGCGATGAGCGCAGTGAGGATAAGTAACGGTTCTGTGCTGAGCGACTTTTGGAATACCTGGGCCGTCCCCGCGAAATTGCCACGAATAGTTGCAGGCATACCGAGCTCGCGCTTGGCCTTTTCCACAAGGAGGGTGGCTTCGCCGAGAGAAACTCCCTGGGCCAGATTAAACGAAATCGTCACGCACGGAAATTGTCCCTGGTGGTTCACTGAGAGCGGAGTGTTATCCAGTTGGAAGTGTGCCAGGGTACTCAGGGGCACCTGAGTTCCGGCCGAGGACTTCACGTAAATCTTGTCGAGCGAGCTGGGATCGAGCTGGAATTTTGGATCGACTTCCAGCACGACATGATATTCGTTCTGCTGAGTGTAAATGATCGAGATCTGTCGCTGACCGAATGCACTGTAAAGCGTGCTATCGACTGCCTGGGGCTGAATCCCCAAACGCGCTGCTGCGTCGCGATCGACGACCACCGTTTCCTGCAATCCCCGAAATTGCTGATCGCTCGTAGCATCTTTGATTTGCGGATACTCCTTCAGCTTGTTCACAAGCTTGGGAGCCCAGGAGTTCAGCTCGTCAATGTTTTGATCGGTCAGGGCATATTGATATGTCGCCTTGGACGAGCGACCGCCGACGCGAATGTCCTGACCGGGGACGATGAAGAGTTGAACGCCCGGAATTTTCGCAAACTTTTGCCGTAGCCTGGCCATAATTGTCAGCGGTCCATCCTGGCGTTTGCCCTTGCCCCAGCCCTTCGGCTTTAGGCTGATAAACATCCGGGCGTTGTTCATCGCCGAGCCAGAGCCACCGCCAAAAAAGGAACCGACGGCTTCCACGGCGGGATCGGCCATAACAATCTTTACAACCTGTTCTTGCTTTGCCTTCATCGCTTCGAACGAAATGTCCTGCGCGGCTTCGGTGGTGGCCATCATCTGGCCCGTGTCCTGTTGAGGAAAGAATCCTTTCGGAACGACGAAATAAAGGTAGACGGTCGCAACGATTACAGCTGCTGTAACAACCAGCATCGTGTACTCGTGCTGGAGCACCCATTTCAACGTCCGCTCATAAAAATGGTGCATCGCATCGAAACCGCGCTCGCTTAGGCGATCGATCAATCCGCGCTGTCGACTATGATCTTCAGCCTTGAGGAATTGACCACAGAGCATTGGTGTAAGTGTTAACGACACCACCATCGAAACGAGAATGGCCACGCTTAAGGTCACCGCAAACTCGTGAAACAAACGCCCAATAAGTCCGCCCATGAAAAGCAGCGGAATGAAAACGGCGATTAGCGAGATGCTGATGGAAATAACTGTAAATCCAATTTGGCGCGCGCCCTTGAGCGCTGCCTGCAACGGCGGATCTCCTTTCTCAATGAATCGCACAATGTTTTCGATGACCACGATTGCATCGTCGACAACAAATCCAGTCGAAACCGTTAGAGCCATCAGTGACAGATTGTCGAGGCTGTAGCCGCAAAGCCACATGACGCCGAAAGTGCCCGCCAGAGCTAATGGCATGGTGATTCCGGAGATGAACGTCGGCCAGAACCGGCGGAGAAAGAGAAACATAACGAGCACCACCAGTGCCATGGTGAAGACAAGTGTGATCTGGACGTCTCGCACAGATGCTCGAATTGTGGTCGTGCGATCGCTCATCACGTCCAGATGTACGCTGGGAGGAATCCAGGTGCGCAGCTGCGGCAGGATCCCGTGGATCTCGTCGGTCGTGCGCACGACGTTTGCATCCGGCTGCTTGAAAATAACCAATAGTACCGCGCGCTTGTTGTTAAAGAGACCAGCTTGATCGCGGTTCAATTGCGCATCGATCGCGGTGCCGACGTCGCGCAACGGTACAGCCGCGCCGTTATGCTGCGCGACGATAATCGGCTCATACTGGTCGGCGTGCAGCAATTGATCGTTGCTGGCGATGACATAACGCTGCTGGGCTCCGTCGAATGCGCCCTTTGGAGAAAGAACGTTCACTTGCGACAGCGTAGTGCGAACGTCTTCAAGGCTTAGACCCATCGAGGCGAGCGCTACCGGGTTCATTTGCACGCGCACGGCGGAGTTTGCACCACCACCAATGAAGACCTGGCTGACGCCGTCGAGCTGACTTATCCGCTGGCCCACAATCTGATCGGCCAGGTTATAAACTTGCGACAGCGGAATTGCGTCCGATGTTATGGCCAACACCATGATTGGCGCGTCTGAAGGGTTGACCTTGCGATAGGAAGGGGGCTGAGGCAACCCTGTTGGTAATTCACCAGCGGCAGCGTTAATGGCGCTTTGCACATCGCGGGCGGCACCGTTGATGTCGCGGTTAAGATCAAACTGGATAGTGATGGACGAACCGCCTAACGAACTGACCGAAGTGATTTCGGAAACGCCGGCGATTTGAGCAAAGCGACGCTCCAGCGGCGCGGCCAGCGAGGTGGCGGCGGTCTGCGGATCGACCCCAGGCTCCTGCGCGCTCACCGAAATGGTTGGGAAGTCCACTTTCGGCAACGGTGCGACCGGCAAAAAGTAGTAGGCGACCGCGCCAAGTAAGAGCACTCCCGCTGCAAGCAGGGATGTTCCGACTGGCCGACGAATGAATGGTTCCGAAATGTTCATGTCTAGAACCCCAAGCGATCGTCTTCGCCGTTTAATCCTGCAAATTGCGGTTCGGGTTCCAATTGTCTCGTCGTCCTTAGCGGAAGCTTGGCTTGCTCAACCTCACCACGACTCCGCCGGTCTTGGATCCAACGCCCGAACCTATCAAGGTAAAGGTAAATCACCGGCGTGGTGTAAAGAGTGAGAAATTGGGACAACAACAAACCGCCAACGATGGCAATCCCCATCGGCCGCCTCAACTCGCCGCCCGTGCCAGTTTCCAAAGCGAGTGGCAACGCGCCAAGCAGCGCGGCGGCTGTGGTCATCATGATGGGGCGAAAACGCAGCAAACAAGCCTGATAAATCGATTCCTCCGGGGAGAGCCCGTCCCTGCGTTCGGCATCCAATGCGAAATCGATCATCATAATCGCGTTTTTCTTGACGATACCGATGAGCAAAATGATCCCGATAAGGGCCACGAGTGAGAAATCTATCCCACAGAGCAGAAGCGCGAGCAGAGCCCCGACTCCCGCTGAAGGAAGCGTGGAGAGGATTGTAATCGGGTGAATGTAACTTTCGTAGAGAACGCCCAGCACAATGTAGATCACGACCACGGCTGCCAAAATCAACAACGGCTCGCTGGTAAGCGAAGAG
This sequence comes from Candidatus Udaeobacter sp., assembly GCA_036558805.1. GTDB lineage: Bacteria > Verrucomicrobiota > Verrucomicrobiia > Chthoniobacterales > UBA10450 > Udaeobacter. Next base: position 11,505 of record DATBEX010000121.1, on the reverse strand, counting down.
CGAAATTCCGCGGCCGCGCCGGTGAATGTGGTCGCTATAGTGTTTGGCAGGCCGATTTCGCGCTCGGCTTTTTGAATCGCAGGAATCGCATGACTGAGCGAACTGCCGCTACGCAGGTTAAATGAAATCGTCGCCGCGGGAAATTGCCCCTGATGCGGAATCGATAATGGAGTGTTGCTCACGTGCATTGTTGCAAATGCGCTGAGGGGGACAGGCTGGCCCGTGCTTGATTTCACATAGATTTTGTCGAGCACGTCCGGCGACTGACGGAATTGTGGTTCCACTTCCAGGATCACACGAAACTGGTTGAGCTGGGTAAAAATGATGGAGACCTGGCGCTGCCCGAACGCATCATAAAGGGTGTCGTCGATGGCTTGTGTTAGTACGTTCAGCCGGGAAGCTTTTTCGCGGTCGACATCGATATTCAACTGCAGGCCATTTATTTGTTGATCGCTGGCCACGTCGCGCAGATGCGGCAATTCGCCAAGTTTTTGAACGAGTTTTGGCGTCCGCTCGGCCAGCTCTGCCGCGTCGGCGTCCTGCAACACGTATTGATATTGAGTGCGGCTTGCCCGGGCATCGATTTGTAGATCCTGAGCAGCCTGCATGAACAGCGAGACGCCCTCAACGTTCCGGGTAGCGTTGCGCAGACGTTCGATGATCTTCTCGGCATTGACACGCTGGTCGTGGGGCTTGAGCACAATGTAAAGCCGCGCCGTGTTTACCGTTGCGTTGACTGTTCCCGCACCTACAGAAGCCGAGACACTGGCCACGTCGGGGTCCTTACGGACAGTATCGGATACCGCATGTACCCGTTCCATCATTGCTTTGAATGAAATGTTCTCCGCGGCGTCGGTTACACCTACGATCACGCCAGTGTCCTGCTGCGGTAGCAGACCTTTGGGCACGATCATGTAAAGCAGAATAGTCGCGACGAGCGTGATGATAGCGACGACCAAAACGAACCGCTGATGGGCAAATACCCAGCGCAACCCGTATTCGTACCAATTTCGAAAACGCGTCCAATATTCCTCCGTCCGACGGTAAAACGCACTGCTGTTCTCGCGGTCCTCTTCCGTTTCCGAGCGCAAAAGTCTGGAACACATCATCGGCGTAAGAGTCAGCGAAACAAACGCGGACACACCGATGGACACGCTAAGCGTGATGGCGAACTCGCGAAATAATCGCCCCACAATCCCGGTCATGAACAAAAGCGGGATAAACACGGCGACGAGCGAGACGCTCAACGACACCACTGTAAATCCGATTTGTTTTGCTCCCTTGAGCGCAGCTTCCAACGGTGGCTCGCCCGCTTCGACGTAGCGCACGATGTTCTCAATCATGACGATCGCGTCATCAACGACGAATCCTGTGGAAATGGTCAGAGCCATGAGCGAGAGATTGTCGAGGCTGAATCCGGCCAGATACATGATGCCGAATGTGCCGATCAGGGAGAGCGGCAACGCGAGGCTCGTGATAACGGTGGTCCACAGCTTTCGCAGGAACAGGAACATTACCATCACAACGAGACCGATCGTGAGCAGCAACGTGAACTGAACATCGCGAACTGAAGCGCGAATGGTTTGGGTGCGGTCCGCTAACACCTCAACATGCACAGAAGGAGGCAGCGAGGCCGTGAGCCGAGGCAGTAGTTGTTTCACCCGGTCAACAGTCTGGATGATATTGGCTCCGGGCTGTCGCTGGATATCGAGAAGTACGGCGGGTTGCTCACCGCCTTTTGTGCCAACCCAGGCGGCGAGCTGATCGTTCTCCACGCTGTCAATGACATTGGCGACGTCGCCAAGCCGAACGGGCGCTCCGTTCTTGTAAGCGACAATGATCGGTTTGTATGCTTCAGCTGAGAAGATTTGATCATTCGATCCGATCGTGAATGCCTGTCGCGGTCCCTCGAAGCTGCCCTTGGGGGCGTTGACATTTGCCTGCCCGAGAATTGTTCTTACGTCTTCCAGACTCAGCCCAAGCGCGGAAATAGCCGCTGGATTTACTTGTACGCGGACGGCCGGTTTTTGATTTCCCTGGATCGTGACGAGACCAACTCCAGTGACCTCACTTAGTTTTTGCGCGAGCAGCGTGTCGGCGAAATCGTTGACCTTGTCCAGCGGCAGACTATCCGACGTAATCGACAACGTAAGAATCGGCGTGTCAGCTGGATTGACCTTGTTATATTTTGGTGGATTCGGCAGGTTCTGGGGCAAGAATCCGCCAGCCACATTAATTGCCGCTTGGACGTCCTGTGCTGCAACGTCGATTGGACGGTCAAGAACGAACTGCAGCGTGATAGTGGATACGCCAAACGAGCTGGTGGAATTCATGGATGCCAGCCCGCTGATTTGGCCAAACTGCCGCTCCAGCGGCGTCGTAATCGCCGAGACCATCACATCGGCACTGGCTCCGGGATAAAACGTGGTGACCTCGATGGTAGGAAAATCGACTGTTGGCAGAGCCGAAATGGGCAGGAGCTTGTAACCGAGTACGCCGAGCAGAATCACACCCGCCATCATCAGTGATGTCGCCACTGGGCGCCGAATGAATGGTTCGGAAATACTCACGGTTTCCCCGACCTCGCCATCTTCTGCGTGTGTTGCCTGACCTGTACAGATTGGTCTCCCTTAGAGGGCTGAGGCGACGTTGGCTCAACATGTGCGCCAGGTTGCAATTTATACTGGCCATCCACGACAACTTGCTCACCCGGTCTTAACCCTTCATCCACTAACGTGAGATTCCCTTCTGTTTGACCAACTTTGATTGGTCGCATCTCGACGGTCTTATCTGGTTTTATCACATAGGCGTACACGCCTTGCGGTCCGCGCTGAACGACGCTCGAGGGGATGACCGTTGCATCTTTCTGGGTGGTCAAAACGAGCCGGGCGTTGACGAATTTTCCGGGCCACAGTTTTAGATCTGCATTTGGGAAAGTTGCCTTCAACTTCACTGTGCCAGTGGTTTGATCGATCTCATTGTCCACAACTGCCAGCGCTCCTTCATCCAAGGTTGCTGTGTTGCCGCGGTCCAAGGCCAAAACCTTCAATCCACCGCTGGCGCCTCCCGCATTCAAAACCGACTGGATCTTCTGCTCAGGCAACGTAAACACCACTGAAATGGGGTGCATTTGGGTGATGACTACGATTCCGTTTGCATCCGCGGCGTGGACGATGTTGCCCGGATCTACAATCCGAACTCCAGTGCGCCCGTCGATTGGCGATTTGATCTGGGTGTAATCGAAATTTGTCTGCGCGCTCTCAATTGCCGCCTGATCGGCTTGAACGGCGGCCTGGAATTGAGCCATCGAATACTTCGAGGTGTCGAAGTCCTGCTGATCGATCACTTTCTTGTTGAGCAGATCGGTATTGCGACCAAGCGTTAGTTTCGCGTTGGCCAATTGCGCTTCGTCCTGCGCTTTCTTTCCGATTGCCTGATCAAGAGCAGCTTGGTAGGGCCGGGGGTCGACAACAGCGAGCAAGTCCCCAGTCTTTACGTCCTGGCCTTCAGTAAAGAGCACCTTGTCCAACTCGCCATCCACGCGAGTGTGAACGGTCACCGTGTAGAATGCCTGCACCGTTCCCAGACCGTCGAGATAGATCGGCATATCTTTTTGCTCAACCTTGCCCGCGACGACAGGCACGGGTCCGCCGGTTCCAAGTCCGCCACGCCTGCCCGAGTGTCCTGCCGCGCCCGTCGCTCCGGACTGATCAGGTGATGCACGATGGTGAAAGCCCCACCATCCGATCAAAAGCACGAGAGCGCCGATGATTCCAAGAATGAGTCGCTTAGACATTTTTTTGCATACCTCGTTTGCATACTGGAACGCTCATGATTTGTGACCTCCGAGACAGCCACTCGGTTACAAGAATGTACCGTATTTGCTTTAGACGTCGTCCGCGTTGCGAGTGCTGCGGAGTGACGAAAATATACCTTTGAGCGCACCGATTCGAACAGCCCTCAGCACCACCAAAGGATTACCCCAATGCCCCAAACGCAAGTCCCAATCCATAAGTCACGACCGCGACAATGATGCCAATCCAGGTCATTTCCAGGCCGGACGTCCACCAGGACCGAATGGTGATCAGCGATTTCAACGCGCCCACCAAAAAGTGCGCGACTAAGCTAATGGCAAAGGAAATAATCACGGCCGTCACTCCGCCCGAGAAAAAGAACGGAATGATCGGAACAAAAGCGCCGATCGCGGTGGAGATGGCCGCCGAAGTTGCAGCCGTCCATTGATTCGGAAACCGGTGCTCGGACAAGCCGAGCTCACTCTGCGCCATGGCCTGAACAAACTGTTCTGGCTGCTGTGCGAGACGTTCTGCCATCTTCTGTGATTCTTCCGGAGTAAACCCTTGTAGTTGATAGAAGAGCGACATTTCTTCGATCTCTTCTTCGGGATTTTCTTCGACTTCGGCGCGTTCGCGGGAGATTTCGGCTTCGTAAACTTCCGCTTCACTTTTTGCAGCGAGATATGCCCCTGCACCCATGGAGAGAGTGGACGCAAGCATTCCGGCGAGTCCTGAAATAAGGATGTAGTGCTGCTGATTGTTGGTCGCACCAGCTACTCCGGAAACAATCCCGAACACCGCCCCGAGTCCGTCATTCGCACCGTAGATTGCGTCAGCGACCCAACTGCCGCCTCGCCCATGCCAGCGCTCGCGCTTCAGAATTTTGTCCAGAGCAGTGCGCGGACTGACCGGCGGCGCCATCGCGCTGAGAGCGCGCGCATGCGCTTTTTCTTCGAGTGCGCTTTTCCGCAAAAATTCCTGCACATCCTGTTCACCGGCGAACGCACGCTCGGCTTGCTCATGAAATTCCGCTTCCTGTCGCTCTTCCGTCGCCTCCATGCGGCGGATGGCGACTTCGGCTCCGGCGATTTTGTTCCACCAACGGCTCAGCCGTCGTCCAATTGTGTCCTTCAGAACGGGCGGTTCTGCACCGAGGTCCCGCAGTTTTTTTTCCCAGCGTTGCGCATGGCGCTCTTCCGCTTCGGCCATCCGTAAAAGAACGCCTCTCCGCTTCTCGTCGCGCTCGCGCTCAGCCAGATCGCGATACGTCCGCGCGGTCTCCACTTCGGCCTGCCAATTACGTTTAACGACTTCGATGGTTTGGCGACGATCTTTCGAATCGTGACGTGGATTTTCACTGTTCATGCTGGTCCTTAATCCGCCGGTTCGATCGCTGGACGACGTGCTGGCTCTGCTCTTGCTGTCAGTTGCTGGGCGGTGATCACAATCGCGACTGAGCCGATGATCAACGCGCCAGCAATTAGAACACCCATGCTCAAGGTTTCTCCAGCAAAGGCGGCACCCAATAAAACGGCTACAATCGGATTCACATATGCATAAGTTGCAACTTTCGCCGGCTCACAATGACGAAGCAGCCAAATGTAGGCGGTGTATCCAACCACAGCGCCAATAATTATCAGATAAATGAATGAAGCGAGCGACAACATCGAGATGGAGCGCGGATGAAAAGTCCGCAGCTCACCAGTTACAATACCAGCAAGCAAAAGGAGCACTCCCCCGCAGAGCATTTGTTGGGCGGCCGTCAGAAATGGAGAAGCTGCGTGTTTCGCGCTGCGTGAATAGAGCGATCCAGCCGACCAAATGAAGGACGAAACGAGAAGAATCGACATTCCGATAGCAGGATGCCGTCCTCCATACGACGAAGAACGCAGAGCTGGTCCAAGCAAGATACCAACGCCAACGAAGCCGCCGATCAGACCAAGCCAGACAATTGCCGTTGGCCTGGGCGCCGTCCCTGTCGCCCAGCTAAGAATGACTATATAAATCGGGACAATTGCCACAATCAGCGCAGCCAATCCCGTGTCGATATACTGTTCTGAAATCGTGACGCCGCCGTTGCCTGCAAGCAACAGACACGCGCCGACGATGAGTGAGACGCGCCAGTTCGCCCAAGTTGATCTATGCGCACCTTGCGACCAGCCGATGGCGTACATGATCACTCCCGCAATCAGGAATCGCGCACCGGCCATAAGAAACGGCGGTATGCTCTCGATTGCGAAGCGGATACCGAGATAAGTCGAACCCCACACCAAATAAAGCGCCGCGAATGCGATGATTACTCGGATCTTTGTAGGCGCAGCCATGAAGCAATGACAATCTCGCATTCACGAGGCGGAGCAAACGAGCGCAGGGGCGTTCGCCGCGGCGAAACGCCTGGCAGGCTCAGCGCTTGACACAAGCGCCGCTACAACGCGCAAGGTGCTTCCTACGCCCCGCGTTTGAAAATCAATCGATACAGCAGCAACAAGATCATTGCGCCAACCACAGACATGATCCAACCAGCCACGTAATTTTCGCCTGCAAAAATGCGGCCGATCCAGGTACCAACAAACGCGCCGGCGATACCAAGCAGAATCGTGACGATGCAGCCACCCGGGTCTTTCCCCGGCATCAACAATTTCGCGATTGCCCCAACGATAAGACCGATCACCAGAGTCCACAGAATAGAGTGCGCGCTAAAATCCATAATGAGCAGATTTTTTATCGGATTTGATCGGTACAAGGCAAGGAAATTGATTTGCAGCGTGCGCACGCCCGATAAGGCGACGCTTACAGCTCGATCACCTGCGCAGAGTGAATGTCCGCACTTGCACGAATTGCAGTTAACAGCTTTTCGTTCGGCGCTGTGTCCAGGTTCAAAACGGTGAGCGCCGTGCCGCCTGCTTGATTTCGGCTTAGCGACATCGTTGCGATATTCACGCCATGGTCGCCGAGCAATGTGCCGATTCGTCCGACCATTCCGGGGCGGTCTGTGTTTTCCAATACGAGCACAACACCGTGCGGACGCGCTTCCACGGGCCGGCTGTTAATGCTTACGATCCGTGGGGTGACCCCGAAAAACGCGCCACCAACCGAAACAATTTTTCCTTCCCCCGAAGCAGATAATTCAAGCAGGTCGGTATAATCCCCCAGCGCGCTCATACGCGATTCGCTCATTTTCAAACCAAGAGTTTCCGCGAAACCGGGCGCGTTTACTTCGTTGACTTCGCTACCGCCGGCTGTTTGCAGGAAGCCTTTCAAGATAGAACGCGTAATTGCTGTCGTATCAACTTCGTTGACTTTACCGCTGTAATTGATGTTCAGAGTGTCTGCTCGCTTCGGCGCAAGCTGCGAGAGAAACCTGCCTAATTTCTCGCCAAAGCGCAGGTGAGGCCCAATGATCGCCAGGGTTTTCGCATCGAGACTGGGCATGTTCACCGCATTGCGAATCGTTCCTTCCAGCAACGCGGCGCGAATTGAGGTCGCAATCTCAATCCCAACACTCTCCTGTGCTTCCGCCGTGGACGCGCCGAGATGCGGAGTCAGAACGAGGTTGAGCGCGTCGCGCAATGGCGAATCGCCGGGCAGGGGTTCAACTTCGAAAACGTCCAGCGCCGCACAGGCCACATGTCCGTCTTTCAGAGCATTTACAAGCGCGGTTTCGTCAATTAGCCCGCCGCGCGCGCAATTGATAATGCGGACGCCGGGTTTAGTTTTTTGTAATCGCGCGGTATCCAGAATGTGACGCGTTTCGGTGGTGAGAGGCGTGTGCAGCGAGATAAAATCCGCGCTTGCAAGCAAATCATCGAGCTCGTCTACCAGCTCCACTTGCAGACTGCGAGCCCGTGTCGCGGACAGGTATGGATCGTACGCGATCACACGCATGCCAAACGCGATGGCACGCCGGCTAAGTTCGCTGCCGATCCGGCCCATTCCGATTATGCCGAGCGTTTTGTTGTAGAGCTCAACTCCTTCGAAATTCTTTTTGTCCCAATTTTTACTGCGAACGTTCGCGTCGGCCTGCGGAATTTTGCGCGCGGCTGAAAGCAACAATGAAAACGCATGCTCGGCAGTGGAAACCGTGTTCCCACCGGGCGCATTCAGTACGATGATGCCGCGGCGCGTGGCGGTCTCGACGTCGACGTTGTCCACCCCCACCCCGGCGCGGCCGACCACGCGCAACTTCGCGCCTGCATTCAAGATATCGGCCGTGACCTTTGTCTGACTGCGCACCACAAGCGCACTGAAATCCGAAATAAGATCGACAAGTTCCCTCTCGCTTAATCCGGTTTTGACGATCGCCTCGATCGCGTCATCGCGGGAAAGCTCGTCCAGTCCTCTCTGCGAGATTGGGTCGGCGATGAGAACCCTGGGTGAAGTCACGGTAAGTGAAAACTAAAACTTAAATCTTAAAACTTAAAGCTGTTCTGTTTATGCTCTTATCTTCATGCAAGAGCGCGCCAAGTCTTTCTATGTCGTGTTTGCCATCGCGGCAGCGCTTATTGTCCCGGCCGCCATTACGCTGCGAACCGTCGTTCACCCGGCAATGTTGCAACCGACATCGGACGATCCTACGCCGCTGGGATATAGCTGGAGTCTGACACTATTTACTGTTCCGATCGGAGTCCTCGCCTGGTGGTTTGCATGTCGGCCTGATCTTACGTTTCCACGAAAAGCATTTTGGAGAACAATCGCGGTGCTCACGCCGCTCGGATTTGCGCTGGATCTGCTCTTTGGAAACACGTTCTTCACTTTTCCAAACAAAGCGGCCACTTTTGGCGTCGACATTCCCGCCTTAGGCGGTCCGATTCCAATCGAAGAATTTGTTTTCTATCTGACGGGGTTCATGCTCGTGCTCCTGAGTTACATCTGGTGCGACGAATATTGGATGTCTGCCTACAACGTCCCTGACTATCAGGAGGCGGCCAGAGATATGCCACGCATCGTTCGTTTTCATTTTGCTTCCGTCATCCTTAGTGTCGTCTTGATCGCAGCCGCAATCGTGTACCGTAAGTTCATCGCGGGCTTGTCGGAAGGGTTTCCGTGGTATTTCATCTATCTTGTTTGCGCCTCGTTGATTCCGTCGGCTGGCTTTTTCTTCACGGCACGCCGGTTCATCAACTGGCGGGCATTTAGCTTTACGTTTTTCCTCCTCCTCCTTATCAGCTTGCTTTGGGAAGTGACACTCGCGTTGCCGTATGGCTGGTGGGAATATCGCAGTAACATCCTGATCGGGCTGCAAATCGGAGCGTGGTCCGGTCTGCCAATTGAAGCAGTCTGCGTTTGGTTCGCGGTCACCTTTACGACCGTCATCACATATGAGGTGATTAAGATCTGGAAGGCCATGGGTACCCGCGCGCTCCAAGCATTCTTTGGAATCGGAAAATAACCCTCGTCAGATGGGGAAATTCCATAGCTATCCCCTCCTCACACGAGTGTTGTCGGATCAACCGAAGATGAGCAACTTAATCGAGTCGGGCAAATGTTGGGCGACGTTGGTTGCCACGCTCCCGCGAAGCAACTTCGCCATGGCAGGCCGTTGCGAAGCGCCGATCACGAGGAAATCAATCCCCATCGTAGCGGCAAGATCGACGATCGTCGCGGCAGCGTCCTGACTCACGGCATAAAGCGGAACTATGTTAATGCCGCGCTCGCGGCCGAGTTTGAGCATCGAGCACATGATGGCGTTCGCTTGAGGATCATCCTGCCATTTCGAGCGACCAAGCGGTGTGCCGGCTGCTGTAAAGTAAACGGCTACTTCCTTGACGTACAACACGAAGAGCGTGGCTTTTCGCAGCTGCGCTTCATCCATCGCAAAGCTGAGCACCGGCGTAATTCCGCGCGCCGCGACCATGATTTTTTGGCCTTCTTCCAAACGCGGTTGCATGTTCGCCGCCAGATCGGGCGTAACCATCTGGGCGACTTCGCGCGTGACGGTGAGTGTGGTGAGGCCCTGAAGCTTCAGCGTGTAGGCACGCAGCGCGAGGCCGCCGATCAGAATTGCGAGAACAAATTGAAGAGCGTCGAGTTTCGTATGGGCCAAGGTCAGCTCGACAAAGGCCAGAACTACGAAGGTTATGCCAAACAGCACACGATCGTACCAGGTGAAACCGACGGTGCGATTGAATGTACATGAACCGAGATTGACCGTGATGGCGCCAACAACGCCAATCGCATACAAGCCGGCCAGCGCGGTAAAGTTAGACGCGAAAAGCAGTACGACTATCGGCAATCCAATGGCAATGAGGAGCGGCCAGATCGGAACTCCGTGACCATTGAGACGCTTGAATTGCCGCGGCATCTCCCGGTCACGCGCCATCATGTAAAGCAGCCCGACCATCGCCACAATGGCGGTATTGGCCGCACTCAAGAGCAGCAGAAAGAAAACAATTCCGACGATCCACCCGAACAATTGACCGACGCCAGCTGAAAATGTGGCAGTGGCAAATTGTTCTCCGATAAACCGCAACATGTCCCCGCTGCGTTGCCAAAGGACCCCGGAAATTTCGTCACGATCGGTCAGATGTAACGTTTTCCCCAGCACCGAAGGCAGCGAAAGCATCGCCCAGCCAAGAAGCGCGGTGCCAATGACCACTTCTATGGCAACCGGCGTAATCGCTTTCAGCGACTCGCGCGCGACGCTAGGGTGTTCCATTGTAGATCCGCGATCGAGTTTCATCACGCCGGTTAGATTCGCAATCGACTCCGCCCCCGACAATGCCAGGATCACACCGACAAATTGTACCCAAACCGTGCTTAGACTGTGATGCCGGGGCTCAAGAAAATGGGTGGTTAAATGAGGAGTGCTTAATGCAATTAGGGCAACGACTACCACCGCAGTCGGCAATGTCAGCGCAACGGCGAAACTGCCGGAATGTTTTGGCCCGAAATAGTTAATCAGGCCCATGATCAACAGCACTCCGATCGTCGTAAGCGCGATGTGCTCGCGAGCTAGCTTGATCAATTCGATGTTCTCCGCGCCGGATGTGATGTAGGTAAGGGCCGACCAACCGCTCAGCGCCGCGGTAACCGTGAGATCCGCGAGCAACAACAGAGCGCCGACGACTGCGAGCAATCTTCCTTGTGAGCGGGCCGCGGAATAAACGCCGCCGCCGTCGGGGAAATGACGACAAATGACAGCGTAATTGATGCCCACTAAACCCGTGAGAGCGCACACGGCAAGGATGATGGGAAGCGACGAAAACCCCGCCGCCACGAACGCCAGCCCGATTACATACGCTTTGCTGGTTCCCCAATCACCGTAAAGTAACGCGGCGGCGCGTTTCCAATCCAGATTGCGCGGGCGGTGCACGCCCGCACTTGCGTCAAGAACAACATCATCCTGAATAAGGTGCGCCATCGCTCTCGGTTGTGACTCTCCATTGCGCTCTCGTTCACTGGCAAGTCGTTTCTCACGCCCGCTGTGGCGAAGACGCTTTCTTCTTTGCGAAAGCTGCCGGAGCGCCTGAAAACATCAACCCACAAAACGGTAGCCGATACCGGGCGCCGTCTTGATCAGCGAGGGCTTTGTTGAATCGCTTTCGATTTTTTGCCGCAAATGTGTGACATAAACGCGAAGGTATTGCCGGTGCTCCTCCGATTTCGGGCCCCAGATTTCGCGCAGGATATACCGGTGCGTGAGAACGCGACCCGGATGCCTGACAAACAAGCGGAGCAAGGCGTACTCGGTGGCCGTAAGTTTGATTTCTCG
>DATBEX010000120.1:0-12533 GCA_036558805.1 Candidatus Udaeobacter sp. | reverse complement strand
AGCAGCACGGCGCTTGTCGCGGCGGTCGTGCCGAGAAATTTTCGGCGCGTGATGGTGTGGTCGAGGTTAGGACGATTCGGGTTTTGTTGATTCATGGTTCTTCTCCGGTTGCGCTGTTCCGCGAATGAACAGACGTGAGGTTAATATGAGGTGACGTATGACGGAGGACTCCGCTTCGGTCGACTTCCGCCCACCATTGCTTCGCAAAGCGATGCCGGTGGGTAAATCGTAGGGTGGATGATTTTCGCGCGATCAACGCCATAACCCTGCGTCAGCAAATCGTATCTGATCTTGCGAGCGGCCGGAGTTTTTTTGGATTTTATTTGACCGCCGCGCTCTTCATCCGCAAATCAGCTCTTCTTTCCGCCCGTAGCTCAACTGGATAGAGCATCTGACTACGGAACGATATCGCTACCAGGGCTCACCGATCAGTGCTACGCCGTTTGCTACGGACAGATTGGCGGACGTCAAATTTTCCCGATGAGCACCACGGTACTTCTCGGGTTCGCAATGTAGTGATCGCTGGGGTTGAGGGCGATCTCCTTCCCATTCTCCGCAAAGTCGAAGCCCGCTGCGAGACTTGTGTCAATCGCCCGCCACCATCGGGCGCCGTTGTCGAGGGGCGGCAAATTCACCCACTGCGACGTGAAATTGGCATTGCAAATAAAGAAGAGACGCTCGCCCATTAGCTCGCCACGCTCGGTGCTTGCATCGAGCTGCACGCAAAGCGTACGCGCCTCGGGATCGGTCCAGCGCGGACCGGCGCTGGTGCCATCGGTGCCAAACCAAGTAAGGTCGGGAATCTTGTCGTCGTCCAGATCCTCACCGAGCGGGAACTTTCGACGCTGGAGAATTGGATATCGACGCACGAAGGCAATGGCCTTGCGGAAAAACTCGACGAGGTCGTCGTTCTTCGCAGCCAAATCCCAGTCGAACCAGCTAATCGCGTTGTCCTGGCAATACGCGTTGTTGTTGCCGTACTGGGTCCTGGCGAACTCGTCGCCTCCAAGCAGCATTGGTGTGCCCGATGCGAAAAGCAGCGTGCATGCGTGGTTCTTCATGAGCTGCCGGCGGAGCGTGAGCACGTCCGTGTCGGTCGTGTCGCCCTCGGCACCGCAGTTCCAGGAATTATTGTCGTTTGACCCGTCGTTGTTGTTCTCGCCGTTCGCCTCATTATGCTTGCCATTGTATGAGAGGAGGTCGTTCAACGTGAAACCATCGTGGCACGTAACGAAGTTGATGCTGTTATACGCCGAGCGGCCGTCATCACCATAAAGATCTGATGACCCCGTGAGCCTCCAGCCGAGATCCGCGAGTTGTCCGCTGTCACCTTTCTCGAAGCGGCGCACGGTGTCGCGAAAGCGCCCGTTCCACTCCGACCAGTCCACCGGAAAATTGCCAACCTGATAGGTCCCGATGTCCCACGGCTCTGCGATGAGAATCGCGCGATTGAGCGCCGGATCCTGCGCGACGGCCTCAAAGAACGGACCAGACGACCGAAACGCGCCGTTTTCCTCGCGGCCGAGCACCGACGCGAGATCGAATCTGAATCCGTCCACATGCATCGCCTCGAGCCAATAACGTAGAGAGTCCATGACGAGACGAATCACCGCGGAGCTATCGAAGTTGAGGCTGTTGCCGCAGCCGGTGAAGTTCATGTAATAGCGGCGTGACTGATCGGGCGGTCCGGTGAGGCTATAGTAACTCGGATTATCGATGCCGCGAAAAGCAAGGCTCGGGCCAAGCTCGTTGCCTTCGCCAGTGTGGTTATAGACGACATCGAGTATCACTTTGATGCCGGCTTTGTGCAGCGCGCGCACGAGCGTCTTGAACTCCGTCACTTGCGATCCCGGCGCGTTGCCGGTCGAGTACGACGACTCGGGCGCAAAAAATCCAATCGAGTTGTAGCCCCAGTAGTTCGTAAGACCCCGATTGATCAGAAAATCGTCGATATAAAACTCGTGCACTGGCAAGAGCTCGACGGCGTTAACGCCGAGGCGCTGCAGATGCGGAATCTTCTCACTAAAGCCGAGATATGTGCCCGGCGATTTCACTTTCGACGACGCATGCGCGGTAAAGCCTTTGACGTGCACCTCATAAATAAAGAGCTGATTGAGGTTGAGATCCGGCGATTGATCGCCCTGCCAGTCGAACTCGTGGTCGTCGACGACGATCGCTTTGGGCGCAAACGTCGTCGTGTCACGGGCATCCTTCACGAACTCGCCGCCGCCAGGATGCGCCTCGTACGCGAGCAGCAGGTTGTCGGTGTTCTCAAACTTACCGGTCACTGCCTTCGCGTACGGATCGAGCATGAGCTTCGCGTCGTTGAACCGCAGTCCCCACTCGGGTCGATATTCGCCTTCCACTTTGTAACCGTAAAGCTGGCCTGTTCCGATGCCGCGAACTTCTGCGTGCCAGATGAACTTGTCGCGGTTCTGAAGCTGGATGATGTCAGTCGGCTCGTCGTTCGGGCTATCGAACAGCAACAGATAAACCGCCGACCCGTTGCGCGAGTACAGCGCGAAGTTCACGCCGCCATCAACGACCGTGGCGCCAAGCGGATACGCACGGCCCTTAACGACTGTCTTATTGGTGCGATGAGAAAGAGGCATGGGAAGTTCTTGCGTTGCTTTTGGCGCGCTCGCAAGAAACTTCTACGGAACAATTCTGTGACCGAGATTTGTCGGAGCGGTTTGATTGTTCCGCCCGTCCGTGGCGCGACAAGTGAGTGTAGAGGCGTCTGTGTCTAACCCGTAATCCTTCGGTGATGGCCGCCGAGCATCGCTACCACACACCGCGCGTGCCTACGTCTTGCGCTTGAAGATTAATCGATACAGCAGCAACAAGATTATGGCGCCGAGCACGGACGTAATGAAGCCTGCTGACTGTCCGGGCTTGTACCAGCCGACCGCTTGGCCGAGGTAACTCGCTATGAACGCACCGGCAATGCCGAGGAGGATCGTAACGATGAAGCCGCCAGGATCTTTTCCCGGCATCAACAGTTTCGCGACCGCACCAACAACCAAACCAACAATGAGAGTCCAAATAATAGACATATTGAGCCCACTTGGTATCCGACTACGTATCTCTCGGCAAGCAAATTGCGACTTGTCACGAATATGTCACTGCACAGGCCTGTTCTTTGCGCGGTCTGACTTCGTAAAACGTCGTTGACCGGTAAGTTCGCGCGGAAGCTGCTTACTGCGGATGATGCAGGTACATGTTAAAGCCACCTACATCTATAATTGCAAAGTTAGATGCCAGCTCGCTAATTCCAAGAAGATAAGTGGAAGGATGGTCAGCCTTCTTCAAATCGACGAAGCAAATATCGGCATCGCTTATGTCAAAATCACCAATAGCGAATTTCTTTACACGTCCGATACTCAGCGGTGTGCTGTCCGAGCCTTTTACTCTGGTTATCGATTGCTTCATTATGATTCCTGCCCGGGTCCCGATGCTTTCATCAACAAAAGTGAACTGTGAACCTGTATCAACCAAAATGGTCGAGGGTATGCCATCGATTGAACAATCAACTTCGAGATGATGGTCTGAGTTCAAACGCAAGGGGACTTGCGTGAAGCCATTGCTTTTAAGCATCGCTGCCAGTTCGTCACTGGTACGCCTACTAGGTCCGCGACGTGGGAGATAAAGTGCAGACCCGACACTGTCCAGCACCGCGCCAACTCTATGCAGTTCGGGGGTGCCCAGAAGACCGTCTAAATGCGAAATTTCCTTAACTCCAACCGGGACGGCGCGGACTACGCTATTGCCCATCGCGAGCGTGTTAAGCTTCGCGAGGCCCCAAAATTTGATGGGCGCGGATTTCTTCCCGAATACGGGAACTCCAATTAATGTCTTGTGCTCGACAAGACGAAATTTCTCCAGACTGTCTCGCGCAATGACAGTTCCTCCAGCACCCGTATCGACTTCCAACGAAGCACTCACTCGATTAATGTCGACATCAATGACGAAGCGTTTTGGGTCGCTGTCGAGAGTCTTCCGCTTAAGTTTCACGACGCCGAAGCCTTCGTGTTTTAAAAAGCTGTTCAGTGTTGTCGAGGTTCTTGCGGTTTGCGTTTCTGAAAGTCTCGGAACTTCAACTAACGGCGACGTAGGGAATGGCGTTGGGGCGGGAAGTGATTTTTGCGCTGTGGAACTCGGTCCTGGCGAGAGCACAGCCGATGGTGCCACTGCCTGCGCCGCCGCGATCTGGATTCCGCATATCGCTACGGCGATCCAAATCGACATATGTTTACGCTTTGTAGTAGATCCCCCACACCTCAAAGCCAATCGCGGGATGTATTCTGGATGCTCAATCAGGTCGCCAATCCGAACCCCACGCATATTAATTCCGGTCTTCCCCCATCGGGAAACAGATAAGCTACCGCAGGCTATCATGGCAAGGACGCTGACGTCGCTTGGCAAAGGGCTGTCGGCTTTGTCGATTGGCTTAGCAGTGCAGTGTTGGCGATCAGCAAGGGTGCTGAGCCAAAACAGACGAGCAGACGGGCGTTGGTTAACAGCCGCGGTAGGACCATGTCCGAGGGACCAAGGTCTTATTTACTAAGCCCAAACTCAATATCATTCTGGCCAATCCAGAAAGTGAATTCGCTGGTTCCAGGGTCCGAAAGGCCGTCTTCTTTTGTCGTTGTGCGATATCTTTTGTTCGCGAAGTCTTACGGTTACAATCCCAGCGTATGTTGCCGTTGAAGGAAAGGTGGGCAATTGGTCGAGGCCTACGCAACAAAGTGGGACGGGCTGCTCATGCCAAGTGGGTCGCCAGAAAAACGAGACGTGATCCAGTTGCTACAATTCTGGCCGGGAACAAAGATCGCATTCCAGAGATGGTTCCAATCAAAATGGGGAGAATGGCGGCGAGTCCGTTTGCCTTCTTCCGGGGCGCAGCGGCCCTCATGGCGGCTGACTTAGCCATTCTGCCCAAGACTGGCTTGCGTGTACAGATTTGTGGCGACGCTCACATTCGGAATCTCGGCGCATATGCAGCACCAGAAGGATACCTCGTATTCGATATAAACGATTTCGACGAGACGTTGCCTGGGCCGTGGGAGTGGGACTTGAAACGCCTGGCGACGAGTCTTGTTCTCGCTGGTCGCCAAGCCGGAGAACGCAAAACCAGCTGTCGGGACGCCGTTGAAGGAATGACGCGCAGCTATCGTACCTCGATGGCTCGTTTTGCCATGATGGGTGTGCGCGATCTAGCCACGGTAGAAATCCGCCGAGGCTGGAAAGGTACGCCGGTCCACGCCGTCTTGCACAAGGCACGTCGGGTCACGCCCGAAGGGACACTAAAAGATCTAACCGTGGCGGCCACGCGAGACAGTCACCGTTTCCACGATCGTCCTCCGGTGTTGCGACACGTTAATCGGAAGACTTTCGACGATGTCGTAAAATCTCTGCATAGCTACCATCAAACTCTTTCAATAAGGTACCAGTGGATCCTTGAAGCGTACGAACCGGTGGATGTTGCGTTTAAGGTTGTTGGAACAGGGAGCGTTGGAACACGCGACTACATACTTCTCCTTTTCGGTAATGGGGCTGGGGATCCTCTCTTCCTTCAGGTAAAGGAAGAGCTGCCGTCTTGCTGCGCCCCTTATTTTGTGCGGATCGGTCGTATAACACATGAAGGGAAGCGCGTTGCTGAGGGCCAGAAGAAAATGCAAACCGTATCGGATCCGTTTTTGGGATATACTACCATCGATGGCCGGGACTTCCTGGTGCGCCAATTAGCTGACCACAAGGCTGCTATTGATCCCCTGGAACTCAAAGGGAGCGCCTTGATTGAATATGGCTTCGTTTGCGGCGAGGTACTTGCTAAGGCTCATGCGCGCACTGGCGACCCTGGCACAATTGCGGGATACTGCGGCAAATCGGCCGCTCTGGACAACGCTCTGGCGAAGTTTGCCAAACTTTACGCTGACCAAACCGAAAGCGACTACGAACAGTTTCGGAAAGCAATTGCCAAACGTAGAGTGCGGGCGGTGCTCCCGAAATAACTCGGCGGTCGCAAGTCCGCGGTGCTCGAACGACTGGCTGTAACACCCCGACAGGAATCGATTTTCCAAAAGTCGGCTTGTCGTCGCGAACGTTGTCTCCAAGGAAATCGAAACGGGCCATCTGATTTGGCATCACACAACTGATTTAAGATCACACGATTCTAGCTCACCATCGCGAGAGAGCGTGCGCGATGCTATGGATGGAAAAAACTGATGATTTTCATTGGTTTTCAGGGCGTTGTCTTTTCATTGCTACCTAGGGGAAACTTAATTTTTGTTTACGTCCCTTTGCGCGTACTTCATGGATTCTTTCGCGGTGCCGGCATCGTCTCACTCCGACGCCATGAGGTCGGGTCACGCACGGCGTCGACAACCTCACGAATTGAATCTATCACCACTTGTGGCTGCTCCATCTGGATCGCGTGCCCGCTGTTTGTCTCGCTGACGTGTTTCGCGTTGAGAACCTTTGCGAGACGATCCTGAGCGGTTCGCCACGCCGGCCAGGTCTCCGCTCCTCCGGCGCCAAAGTCGAATCGCTTGTCCGAAGTGAGCAGGACGACGGGGACCGGGCGTACTCGTGGAGAGCTACGCAGCAGACCAAGCGTGCGCGCGTGGTCCGGCGCCTCCAAGCCGTTAGATTCGATCAGCCTTTTCGTGGCCTCAATGTACGTCGCCCATTGCGCAGGCGTCAGAGAGCTCTTCAGAAACTCCGAGGCGGAGTCGACCAGCACCAGGCCAGCCACCTCGTCGGGGTAGGTGCTCGCGAACAGCCTTGCGATCAGACCTCCCCAGGAGTGCCCGACAAGAACATAGGGCTTCGGTTCGCTTGATGCGATTAACATAGCATGCAGATCCCCAACGCCCTGTTGTGCTGTGGTCGGCTGTTGTACAGGCGTGGACTTGGTTTGTGTGTCATCATTCAGTGTGGTTCCGGGGCGGTCGTAGGCACATACCCGAGTGAACTTGCTAACCTGTGGGAACACAGCTGGCTCACCACGTTTCGGTGCGCTATTCGAATTTTTGGGATCAATCAGATCGGTCCAGTCGTCATGAGCGCCTCGCGTTCCCGATATAAGCACTACTGTAGGAGAACCGGTGCCGCGGCACTCGAGATATATCTTGCGGCCGCGGCCGATGTCGACCAGGCCGCCAGAGCTGCTGGTTTCCGCAGCCGCAGCGACCACCACCTGAAAGATGTTAACAAGAGTTACAACAAGGAAAAGACGCACGCTGGAAGGAAATAATGATTTCAATCGCCTTGTAAATCCGCCGCCCAATACGCAGCATATCCGCACATAGGCACTATCACAGTGACCTAGTTCGCTCCGGATACCTTAGTTAAGGGCATCCAAGATAGCTGCATCCAGATAAAGGTAGGTCCATGTGGTAGGATCAGAAGGGGTCGGTGGTTTAGGATGGAGGGTTGTCCAACCAGGAATGAAGGGCCTGGTCATTGGTGTAAATCCAAAATCCGGGAATACTGTTTGTTCGAAGCTGATTGGAAGGGCATTCGAACCACTGGTTCCTGAGTAGGGTGTACGGACAGGTTCAATCTGTGTATTCTGTCTGAGCATGGAGAGTCGTTTATCTGAGTAGCGTAAGAAATATCCTCCCCAATCCATATTAAAAGTGAAAGGGGAAACTGGACATCCTTTCTCATTAATAAGGTTTTTCGAAGCACTTGTTGGATTAGTATTTGAAGGAAGACTATTGAAGACGGATATAAAGCTAAATTCTCGTCCATCCAAACAGCCAACAATCGAAGCTTGAGTACCGTTACCCAGGTATCCTGGATGTTTACCTTCACCAATAAAGTAATTTGGTGCAATGTCTCCTGCACTTCTCGAAAAGATATCTGTTACAAAAATCACTTTTGTTCCTTTAAAGACAGAACCAGGGTAGAGCTTTTCATTCAATGAGACATCGAGGTATTGCGAACCTTGAAAATGCCTAGCCGCTTGAGCAACCGTATCTGACGTAAGATAATTTTGAGGCTGCCTTTGCGGATCCTTAAAAACATTGTACGTAAAATAGAGCTGTCGATTCGAGCCCATAAATTCCGCAATCGATAAGACATCAGGTTCTCCTCCCAAATTACCGACTTGATCGATAATGATTGCTTCACAGCCGATCGAATTGAACCACTCCATCATTTTACTATAGACGGTCGATAAGGATTCGCGGAAAATCCGAGGGTTTTGTGATGTGTTTGGATTCTCTGGAGTATAAACGCCACGTTGATCCATATAAGAATTCGGATCCATGAATTTGGAATCTCTCTTATATAGATAACCAATTATTTTTCCTCCTGTCAGGGCTGGGTTGATTT
Organism: Candidatus Udaeobacter sp.; assembly: GCA_036558805.1. Taxonomy (GTDB): domain Bacteria; phylum Verrucomicrobiota; class Verrucomicrobiia; order Chthoniobacterales; family UBA10450; genus Udaeobacter. The sequence goes on along the minus strand of DATBEX010000120.1, from coordinate 4,190 downwards.
GGCCGAAGTAATGGGCATTCAAATTCAAGATGTCATCAGGCGTACCATCTTGTTTATGGTATGCACCCATGGAGGCATAGTTAACAGGGATATTGGGCCGAATAACCCCATTAACCACGTTCGCCGGGATCACAAGACCTTCGAAATGAGCTCTACCAGCTGATGGATCCTTGATGAATGGATAGTTAATGCCTATACCTGAGTCTGTTGGGTTTGGTTGATCTGGTTGAAGCACACCACGAATAGTAAAGACTAAATTATGAACGTTAACGAGATAATTGCCTAGAGCAGCATCATACTGAAAGAGGGGGTTGTAGTAATTAACCGGGTAAGGACAGTTAACCATATTTTGAAGTCCCCCAATCTTTTCTATACCCAGACCGGAAATCACGTTCCTGTAGTCAAAGAAATCATGATAGTACCAACTCACATAAGGTTGTCCTAATCTTACGCTGTCTCCAAATGATCCATTAGCAGATCCGTTTTTGAGCGCCGTTTGCAAATTATCAAAGGTGTCGATCAATCGGCAGCTTCCCGGTTCCGTATAGATATTTCTTTCAACATGGGTTGCTGTCCCAAAGACGGCATAGAACCATGCAGCACAGGCGGCACAAAACTCATTGTACGTAGAGGTAGGTGATATTGAATGATTAACAGTGACAGTGATACCAGGAGGAAGGTTAATCCATCCAGTGGCAGGATCAGCCAGTGATTGCAGGCTTGATGTATCTAAAGTCAATAGAAAGCTGTTAAAAAGGTCATTATAGCTTCCATGAGGTCCGTTATCGACAAAGCTACTTTTCAAGCCGAGGTTAGCTCCTGCATTGAGTAACCCTATTCCGTTACGATAAGTTCCATTGAGAATAGATAAGGCGCCCGTTGCACCTTCTATTCTCACGTTCGACCCAGGAGTCACATAACTAAAGATTCCCTCGTCGATCTCAGGGTTTCCGGTATAGATCGTGGTCCAAGTATCGTTTGGTATCCCGATCGTTGCGTAGTAAGCAGTATTGGTGATCCTGATTTTTCTTAGCGGAGTTGTCTTCCTAAATGTTCCATTCAAAAATTGACTTGTTATTTCCTCTGCAATCTTCGGTCCTACATAATTTAGAGCCCCTGTACGCTGACTTGTCGATAAATTCGCGAAGGTATTGGCAGAGGCATAATATTTAAACAAGTTAACGGGATCATTCCAGTCTAGTCCGCTTGTATCTATTGGTGGATGCTCCATTTTTTTGAAAATGGCTAGACCTGCGAGACTCGTTTGTCCGGAATAGTGATAGTTGTAATACTTAAATGCGCTAATCGTTTGATTATCGATTAGCTCTAAGGTATCGCCATTAATAAGTGATAAAAGCGGGTCAAAAGAACCATCGAACGGAGGATTATAACCGTTTACCAATTCATTGGGGCCTTTATAGAAATAAGAATTAGCGGTAGGAACACCAGGTACGCAAGGAAGCGGAACTGGACGAGAATCAAACACATCAGGCTGCAACCTGGGAAATCTATCCGTTCCATAAGTAGTGTAGATTTTCACAGGATCTACGGAGGTATCAATGTAGATGTACTGATCTTGTAGTGCCGAAGAAGGTCCGCCTGCATAAAACCCACTCATTTGTCCAATCATCGTATTACGCCACCACCCATGAAATTTAGAATTGTTAAAGTTATAAGTAGAATTCGCATTGTTGAGCGCCAGCCCTGCGCCGCCAACACTGGTGTTGAAGTTGCCGGTCGTGAGCGGGACGCACCCTTCTGCTGGAAGAGGATAGCACGGTTCTGGTGTCGGCCGCGGATGGGGCGTCGGCCGCGGACGCGGCGTTGGAGTAGGTCTTGGTTCTGGCGGGGGGCTGACAGCTTGCACCTGTGGCGAGAGTCCCAGTGACGCAAGGACGACGAGCGCGAGCGTCAGGTAAGTAACTCGGTTAATTGCTCTCACGTCTTCCTGGTTGTTTGTATGAACAAGCCTCCGTTCACGGTTGACCCTGCGGAAAGAAAGTCATGTGTAGCTCTGGATGGAGACGCCCGACGAACTTAACGCGGGCGCGACTCTGCCAACGACCGAGATAAAGTGTCAATGCCATTTTGCGGATCGCCGATTTCAGTTTCAGAAACTCCGCCAGCTTTTCATCCGCGCGGACGACAAAATCCACTGACTTTGAATCACGTGACCCGAAGGTTTGATTTCATGTCAGATGTTGCGGCCAGCCACTCGCCCTTCCGTTCCGCCGCGCACTTTTTCCAGGCAATCGTTCGACCTGTAATTGACGGCTCATTGATTACTTTTTCTTACTGCAGCAGCGTGTAGAGTCTCAGCTTGCCTTTGACCGTGGCGCGACTGCCCTTGCGCACGACGAACACACTTTGCTCTAGTCGCAAAGCCTTTACCGCGGCTACCGCAATTTGCTCAGCGATCTCGGCCTCGTACCCGCTCGACGAACAATCACAGCACGAGGCGAGTAAGATTTCACACCTGGTAGGGTGCTTTTCGTTTTCGGATAGGAGAAATGTTAGCTCAATCACGTCGGAACTATCAACAGTCTCTTACGATGCATGGTGAGACCATGCTCTACCATGAAGGAAGAACCGACCCAGAAGTCATTGCGGAGTGAAAGCTATGGAGAGCGATCATCATCTGGTTCCAGTCTTTGAAATATTGCCCTCGTCCCGAATACACCATCGAGAATCGTGGCACTCCAGCCCCGAGATTTAGCGAAGTCTCGGATTTCGCTGTTCCGTCTTGCCGGCTCCATCCGATTGCTTGGCCAGGCACTCTTCAAAGCATCCTCAAAAACTACGCAAAATGGTCGTTCTTCGAGCTGCGCTGCAATATATTCAGCCAGAGTTTTCAGAAACGACGCATTGTTTCCGGTCTTTTTAGACTCGTTCATAAGCCGCACTTATACTTCCTTATCCTTCGACTTCCTTACGTCCTGGCGCTCTTCGATTAGTTCACGCTCAACCTCCCACAGTCTGAGTGACGAAGATAGAAGCCTGTCCATCGGTTCAACCTCAACGGACTCATCGCCATTCAAAACTTCCGGCTGCGATGCTTTCGGCGGTTTTCCAGATTGCTGCGATCTGCGTTTTGATTTTGATGTTTGCTTCATCGCGCTTTTCATTTTTCCACCGCTAAAAGGCAGTTTTCGCGTTGAGAATATGGCTCTTGGACACCTCTTGTTCGTCAACGTTCGATCTTTGCGCCTTCATCACTGATTGTATTACGTTGTAAGTGTGTCACTACTATGTGGCTTACGACCGTCAGATTTCGAGAAATCCAACCAAATGTCGACTTTTGGGGGGCCAAAAAAACCTTCTAAAAAAGAGCGCGTGACAGACGCGCGCTTTTCGTGTTACACCGAATTACAAAAACTAATGAAAAGGGTACAACGAAACAAATCGGCCAAGTCGAACGTAAAGAAAATCGTAAATATTCGGCTTAGGCCCGATCAGGAAGAGAAAATTAACGCGCTCGTTGAGCGAAGCGTGATCTTGGATACGTCGAAGGTTGTACGCATAGCGGTCGATTGGTTGCTGATGTCCGACATTGGCGAAGTACTTACAAAGATCGTGAATCCGCAGGCGTTCCCGGATTATGCGATTCCGAGAAAACTGGGCGGCCGAAAAAAGCGGCGCAAGCGTCGGTTGAAATAACATCGGCAGCTCGCGTCGATTCGCATCCGAAACCCGATCGTTCGAGCAATAGCGGGTTCCAGGGAGTCGGGCTTCTGACGGAGCGCTGGTGGTCGTACATCAATACTGGTGTCCGATCCGTATTCGAAAACGTAGAATCGCGAGTGTTTTCGACTCAAACCCGAAACGGAATCATCTGATTCGGAATCAGACGTCGTTTCGTTTGCATTGCCACGCGCTTTTTAACCCAGTGATTTAAGAATCAATTGTTGATACCAAGCTCATGCAGTTTGAAGAAGCAGAAGAGGAAGTAAAACCGTGAAAATTTCGCTGGCGCTATGCCAACGCCGCCGCATTGGGGGTTTTAATTGACCTGCAGGCATCAAATGTTCATCCTGCTAAAAGCTGAAAATGAATGACCTGCTAAAACAAGTATCAGCTCATATCGAGTTCTTCGGATATTCGGTTCAATATGAGCAAGGCGTTCTAAAAGCTCAGCATGCTACCAAACCTTCTTTTTCGGTTCATACTTTGGGGGGTGGACTGCTCTTGCG
>DATBEX010000119.1:0-6419 GCA_036558805.1 Candidatus Udaeobacter sp. | reverse complement strand
CCACGTTGCCGCCGGCGTGACAGCGTTGCGCGGCCACCCTTCGTCTTCATCCGGGCACGAAAACCATGCTGACGTTTGCGTGTTCGCTTGGATGGTTGGTAAGTACGTTTCATAAGACCGAAAACAAACTCGGCGCGATTTAAGAGCGGCTAAAGTAAGGTTCAGCGCAACATTGTCAACGCCACCAGGCGCATCAATAGTTAACGCGGGCACGGAAGGTCAGGCTAATTTGATTGCCAGGATGGCAGATTTTTGGAATAAGCAGTGCGTTAAATGGGCGAAAAAGAACATGTCGTAATTGAGCCTGCGACTGAAGCAGACCTCGACGAGTTGTCGGAAATGCTCGGTGGATTGTTCGCTCAAGAAGGCGACTTCCGCCCGGACAAGGACAGACAGCTTCGTGGTTTGCGCCTGATTTTCGAACAGCCCAGCCGGGGGCGCGTCTTTGTCTTGCGGCGAAACGGAGCCATCGTCGGGATGATAAATTTGCTCTTTACCATCAGCACCGCTGAGGGAGGCTTCGTGATCCTGCTCGAGGACCTGGTTATCCACAAGGAATTCCAAGGCAAAGGTTACGGTCGAAGGTTGCTCCAGCACGCGATCGATTTTGCCAAACAGAAAAACTTCCTTCGCATTACGTTGCTGACCGACCGGCCTGAAAACGTGGCGCAGGAATTCTTCCGCCACCATGGTTTTGTTGAGTCGTCGATGATTCCGATGCGGCTGTGGGTCACGCCGCAGCAGAATAATGATCAGTAATTGGCGACCCTTGAGCTAGCCTGCTCTGGAGTCTTCTTGCCATTGAGCCATGCGGTGATCTGAGGTGTGAGGCGTTTTTTGAATTCCGATCGGAATTGAATTTCATCCAGGGCCTTTGCTACTTCTGGAGCGCTTGCAGCCGGCAGACTGTTTTTCGCGTACGCCCTTAGCTTCTCCACACGAGAATCATCCGAGAAAAAGGTGAACAGATTCGGCGCATACGTGTTTGCGCCGAGCGCATCGGCCTTTGCCAGGAGTGCTTTCATATTCACCCTGGCAAAATCCCACGCGATATCGGGGTGACCGCTGTCGCGAGCAACTTTCGAGACAAGAAAGATCGCTCGGCTCGTTGGCAGCTCGTCCGTGAGCGCAATAGGAAGCGTCTTTTTTACCAATCTGGGATCCATTGCACCGGCTAACGCGTCGTAATAATTTTGCTTTTCCTCAGTACTGGTTGTCTTGAGACCAAGCTGGTGTAGCTCGTTCCAGACCGTTTCATCCGCATACCGTCCCGCGACCGAAAAGATCGCCGGCCGGAGATCGGGCAGCAGTGATTCCGGATCACCGAGAAAAGCCTTAAAACGTTCGCGACACTCAGCGACGACTTTCGGATCATTGAGGTTTCCAAGCGCCGTAATCAGGCTCGCTCGAAGACTTCCAGTGGTCGGTTGCTCGTCTGACTTAACTTCCCAGCCAACCGCATCAAAAGTTGGACGTAAGAGTGATCGTGCATAGCTCTGAAATCTTTCTTGTTCAGAACTGCCATTCAAAAGCCGGTTAATGAAATCCAGCACGTGAATGATCTGTTGGCGCTCGGCGAGTTCCGTCGAAACCGGCAGTTTTTCCACCAGCTCAAAGTATAGTCCGATCGGGGCGCGGTTTGCCTGCACCAGAGCCCAGGCGTCACTCAGCAGATTGACGCGATCCTCAATGCCGAGATTCTTCAAATCCCTGAGCAATAATTTCCAAGATGACTGATCGTATTCGACACGATAATTGCCTGCGCCATTGACGTTGAGCTTGAGCGCTCGATCAGGAGGAACGTCGTGGATAACATCGACCTTCTTGGTCATCAACATTGCCGTGGGAGTTTCGCCTGCCTTCGCTGAAGCTTTGGCAGGCAGGTCAACAACCGCATAGGTCAGCGGGATTTTCCATTCGACTGCCGGAGGGTCCGGGAAATTCACAGTAAAGCGTTCCTGCGTGAGCGAGACATTGCCGTCTTGCGTGCGCCTTACTTTCACGACGGGAAATCCCGGTTGTTCTGTCCAACCAGCTGCGATTTCCCCGACCGGCTTCCCGGAAGCATCCGAGAGCGCATTCCACAAATCCGCTGTCTTTGTATTTGAATACGTATGCCCCGCCATGTAACGGCGAATTCCTTGTCGAAACACATCTTCGCCGAGAAAACTCTCCAACATCCGCAAGAATGACTGGCCTTTCTTGTAAGTTATATCGTCAAAGGCGCTATTGGCTTCGGCCTCGGTCGCGACCGGCTGCTGAATCGAATGAGTAGTCGACCGCGCGTCGCCTTCCATTGCCGCTTCCTTGACGATTCCGATACGGCGGCTCGGGTCCCGTGGCAGTTCTCGACGCAGCCAGACTTCCCATTGTGGATTAAAGTGCGCGGTGCATTTGGAGCCCATCCACGACGCAAATCCTTCATTGAGCCATAAGTTGTCCCACCAAGCCATCGTTACCAGGTCACCGAACCATTGGTGCGCCATTTCGTGCGCGAGGACCTCGTAGATATCTTGCTTTGTTTCCGCGGAGGAACTTTTTGGATCGAACAGAAGCTTTGATTCGTAATAGGTAATGCCGCCCCAATTTTCCATCGCGCCGCCAAAGCCGCCCGGGAGAGCGATCTGATCCAGTTTCGGCAACGGATAGGACACCCCAAAATAATCGTTGTAGAACTGCAAGATTTGCGCGCTGGCTTCGAGCGCGTAGCGACCCATCTCTGCCTTACCTTTCGTCGCGATCACTCGAAGCTGGGTAGGCCCGCTTCGCGATTCAATGAGATCAAGTTCGCCCGCAACGAAAACGTTCAGGTAACTGGACATTGGCGGCGTCGCAGCGAAGCGCACTTCCTTTCCGCCGGCGATCTTTCTCTCATTCTCGATCGGCATGTTCGAGACTGCGAGCCAGCTTTCCGGCACGACCACAGTCAATTGGAAGCGCGCGCGAAACACCGGCTCGTCCCAACACGGAAAAAATCTACGGGCGTCGGTCGCTTCAAACTGTGTCCCCAGCATGATCTTGCGAGCGCCGGTGCCTTGCTCCTGATAACGCATGTAAAAAAGGCCTTGCCCTTGCTGGTTAATCTTGCCCGTGAAACGAAGCGTAAGCGTGTGCTCACCGGTCCCAAGTTCCGACGATAACCTGAGCGTAAGCAATTCGTTTTTGCTATCGGTATTAATTGTGGAAGCCGGTAACTCTTTACCGTCGATAGACGCCGACTCGATTTTGAGTTCGAGCGCATTCAACACCAGTTTGCGGACATGGCTTCTGGCGTTCAGCTTCACAGTTTCGATCCCGACAATTGTCAACTTGTCGATATCGGGGACGATCCGAACGGAGTAGTCCGTCGGGACCACGTCTTTCGGGAGTTTCCCCGGTGTGTCTTTGAAGCTGAATGGGTTTTCTGATGCAGGAACGGAGGACACGATTAAAAATTCAGCGATGAGAAAGAAAAGCAGGATGCGCATCTCAAGTGCGAAACAGCGCGCGTCGCCTATTGTATGACCAACACGAGCAACAATTGTCCGCTCCCAACCTGGGGACCTTTGATGACCAGTGGACTCCGTTTGCTCAGCTTGGCGTCCGTTTCGAGCAGGAGCTCTTTCTCCTTGTAAAGTTTCAAATTCAAAACATAGCCGGCATTGGTTTCACCCTGTGCATCGACATGCAGCCCAAAAAATTTGCTGGTTGCGAGCCAATCTTCCTGCCCAGTCTTGAGTGTTTTTTCTGACTGACCGATCACCTGAAACTGGTTGTAGCCGAAAAATTTCTTCAATGAGCCTTCAATCCGCGTCAATTCCGGCGGAATCGCCTGTGGCTGTCCAACGTTCTCCGCAATAACGAGTCCGCTCCAGACGGTTTCCGCAGCTTGTAACCCTGATGCCGCCCCAGCGATCAGCGAAACAGAAAGGACCAAAAACGCCAGCGAGCGACCCATGAGCGATTACCTGGTGGCGTAGTCGGCAGGCAAACTTTGCAGTCCCTCCGTCCACAACACGGTCACATGATCTTGTTTCGCCTCGAACATTGAGACAGTCGCATTGGGACTGACGACCGGATCAACGCGCGCGTTTAGAATCTGGGTCAGGTATGGCGATTCTTCCGCGGGGTTCTTGTCGCGAATGACGGAGACCGTAAAAATCAAAAAAATCGCAAGCGACGCCGTCCCGGTCCACAACAGGCGAGGAATTGTCCACCAGCTAGAGGGGTTGACTTCAAGCGCCGCGGAAGGCGCGGTGCTTTCACGAATTTTTTCGCGGAGTTGATGGCTGAAAAACTCTTCGTTTGTCAGTGCCGAAACTCCTAACTCACGCTTCAAAAGAGAACCGAGTTTCTTAGCGTCCGCCTTTTCGGCTTCAGCAGCAGTTTTGTCTGGCAGCGAAGCCTCAAACTCCGACTGCTCGCGTCCGCGAAGCTGCCCGTCCAGCCAGGCTGTCCATTTTTCTTCAAATGTTTTCATAAACATCCCTCAGCAGATTTTGTAATTTCTTGCGCGCATAAAACAGCCGCGACATCACCGTACCTATTGAGCAACCAAGTGCTTCTGCGATTTCATGATATTGCATTTCGTCGATCTCTTTCATCAGGATGACGGCCCGCTGTTCGGGCGAAAGCTGGGCAATCGCCTGGTCGATCCGTGCGCGAATCTCGCCCCGTTCCATCATTTGATGTGGCAAAGCTTCCGACTTAGGCACAGTTTTGGAAGCAGGCTCAACTTCCTTCAGTTGGATTGCATCGTCGAACTCGTTGCCTCCGCCCTTAATTTGTTTTTTTCGGAGCCAATCGATCGTCACGTTCGTGACGATTCGATAAATCCACGTATAAAAAGACGAACGGCCGCGAAAGCGTTTGATGGATTTCCACGCTTTGAGGAAGCTATCCTGAGCAAGGTCCCAAGCGTCCTGCTCGCTATGCACCATGTTGTAAATCATGCCAAACACTCGTGTTCGGTAGCGAGTTACCAGCTCGTCAAATGCTTCAGTGTCACCGGCCTGGCATCGTGCCACCAAGTCCAGGTCCGACACATCGGGCTGAGCCAGAGTCGCTTCCGTTTGCATGTTGGACGGGAACCGGCCCCAATTCATTCAACCCCGAAAGTTTTCGGGGCCGAAGCGGCGGCGCCACTCACAACGATATTCCCCCATTAGAGTGACAATACCGTCTCGCACGTGAAACAGCCGCTTTCGAAGCACTGCGTATTGTGAGCGCGTGACCAGCCCGGCAACCTTCCGGAGTTGCACCGCTGCGTCCATCGAGATCGTGATTGCTTTCAGTGCCCGCTTCAAATAGGCGATCGTCATCCCGATCTCACTTAGACTATCGCTGCTCAGGGCTGCCGCGAGCTTTGCGTTCGCCAGCGCAGCTTGGGTGGCCAATTTTACAGCTGCCGGTTCGTTCGGAAGCGAAGCGTTTCGGTCAAAAAGGTGATCGATCCAGATCGTCAAAGCGAAAGCGGAACGATACAGATCGTGATCTTCAAAGGTCTCCGACGATTTGGAAGTATCGCCGATGTCAGGTTTATCTTCTTCGGTTGCGTCTTCATCGGGCAGAACATCAAGCTCCGCGTCCCAATCCTTGGCATCCAGCAATTCAGTCCAACCCATTTCGCGGGCAATGATCTCGTCGCGCTGAGGATCATCAAGATACTCCTCCAGCAATTGCATGTACTTTTCTGCCTTGCCCTCCTGTTGCTGCAAAAAGCGCTCCCACTGATATTCATCCCATACGCGTTCGGGATCGCCCTGGTAATCGGCCATTCCCAAGACTAGACGCGAGCTTGGCTCCGCGCGAAAAATTTTTTGGTAGGGCGCGCCGCAACTCGCTGGCCATGGAGAAAGCGCCAGATGCTACTATCCACGCGTGAGCATTTCGCGCTCCGTTTGCAATCGCAACTGCCCGCATGCTGCATCGATGTCATGACCTTTCTCGCGACGTAACGTCGCCGGAATCCCTTCGCCTCGTAAAATCGACAAAAATTCTTCCTGACGATTTTCTGACGGTCGCGTCCAAGGCAGACCGAACACAGTATTCACAGTATTATACGGAATCAAATTCACTTTTGCCGAGAGCCGGCATGCGTGACGCGAAAGGAGACGCGCCTGCTCGTGAGAATCGTTTACGTTGGCGATCAAGATGTATTCGAAGGTCAGTCGCTGTTTTTTGCGAGCCTTGTAATAGTCGCAAGCCGAAAGCAGCGTCTCTATGTTATAACGCCGATTGACTGGCATGATTCGGTTGCGAACCTCGTCAGTGGCGCCGTGCAAAGAAATAGCGAGTCGAATTTGCAAATCTTGTTCACCCAGTTTGCGAATCTGCGGCGCCAACCCGCTGGTTGAGATTGTAATGTGGCGCGCACCAATGCCGAGGCCCCATTCTGCGTTAATTATCCGAATGGCACGCAGCACATTCGTGAGGTTGGC
>DATBEX010000118.1:0-4760 GCA_036558805.1 Candidatus Udaeobacter sp. | reverse complement strand
CCATAGGGTCTGGTCACGATGCGATTGTCCAGGATGACGATGATGCCGTGATCGCTCTTTGTTCGTATCAAGCGGCCTACGCCTTGCCGCAGTTTCAAAATCGCTTCCGGCAGGGAATATTCAGTGAACGGGTCGCCGCCGCGCTCCTCGATCAATTCGAGTTTCGCTTCGATCAGCGGATGATCGGGCACCGCGAACGGCAGGCGCGTAATGATCACATTCGAGAGCGCCTCCCCCGGGACATCCACGCCCATCCAAAAACTGTCCGTGCCGAAAAGAATACTGCGCGGCGTGGCCTTGAATTGATCAAGAAGCTTCCCGCGCGGCGCACCGCCGCCTTGCATCAGTAGATTGAATTTCTTTTGCGAAAAAAATTGCTCCATTCGCTCTGCGACACGGTCCATGCCGCGATAGCTTGTGAAAAGGACGAATGCGCGACCATCAGTCTTCTCCACAAAATGAGCAATCCAGTGTTCGAGCGCTTCTTCGTACCCGGCGTCGCGTGGGTCAGGTATTTTTTTCACCACGAACATCTGCATCTGTTTCTGGAAATTGAACGGGCTGCCGAGCAATTCCGGCTTCGCTTCTTCGGCGCCGATGCGCCCCCGGAAATAGGCGAGATCCGTGCGACCCACTGAAAGCGTCGCGCTGGTCATGACGCATGAACAATTGTCGCGAAAAATCATGCGTCGCAGGACCGGCGCGACATCGATTGGCGCGGCGTTAAGCGTGAGAAATTGCGCGGTCTTGCCTGTGCGCTCGACCCAGTACACATGCTCGTGAGCGCTTTGCTCCAGAAACACTGCGATACCAGTGCGAGCCTCACGAATTCGCCTGCCGGAGTCTTGTAATTCGGCTTTTAGAAATTCGTCGTCGGAGCGTTTTCCGACCTCGGCAATGCGCATCTGCAAGCTCGCCAGGCGCCCCGTGATCGTGTCGGGAACAAGTTCCGCATCACGCACGCGAAATTCGCGGCCTTTCTTGAAATCGCATTCCGATTCAACCGCGGCAAAAAACTTCTCCGCATCGTCGACGAGCGCGGCCGCAAGCTTTACGCCCTCCGCATCACGGGTCACCGTGAAGAGGCCCTTGCGTGTTCGGGCATTGTAGAGCCGCTGGATCGTTGACCTTAGACCGTATTGTGAGATGCCAATTCCAATTTGTCGCGAGGCAACCTGCTCCACCGTGTGTGCTTCATCCAAAATGAGAAAATCATTCGGGAAAATGAAGCCGCTTTCGCGTTCTTCCTGCATCTCCGGACTTATCAAAAGAATGAACAGCAGCGTGTGATTGATCACCAAAACGTCGGCCGCCATCAAACGCTTCCGCGCTTGCTGATAAAAACAGCGCGGATCCTGGCCGCACGTTTTCTGCGTGCAGATATGCGCTTCGCTACACACCTGCACCCACACTTTGGGATCAGGCTCGATCGACAGATCGCTCAACGAACCGTCGCGTGTGGTGCGCGCCCATTCCGCCAGCCTGTTGAGCTCAGTTTGCTCCGGTCCGGTAAAAAGCTCACCGGCTTGCTGCATTGCGCGCGCCAATCGTCGCGGACAAAGATAATTTTGGCGCCCCTTCATCAACGCAGCCTCGAATTCGATCGGCAGGATCTTTTTCAGAATGGGAATATCCTTGTAGAGAAGTTGCTCCTGAAGATTGATCGTATGAGTCGAGACGATCGCTTTTTTGTGCTGCTCGATCGCAAATAAAACTGCCGGTGCGAGATAAGCCAGCGATTTGCCTACGCCGGTTCCAGCTTCGACCACCAAATGGCGCTCTTCCTCCAACGCGCGGGCGACGGCCGCAGCCATTTCCTGTTGTTGTGGACGATACTCGAAATTTTTTGCCTTCGATAACGGCCCGTTTTCCGAGAAAAACGCCCGGACACGTTCGACGAAATCGCTCCCCAAGGTGTCTTTCAATGCAATCATATGGCTTCATGCGAGCGCATAGTACGAAAATCAGTTCCCAAACCTGAAATACGCTCGCGGACGTGCTATCCTAAATTCGAAATTCGAAATTCGAAATTCGAAATTTCTCGATGAGACTTCTCGACCGGTACGTCATTCGCAATTTCTTGCAGGTCTACCTGTACTGCATCGCCGGCTTCATCTCCATCTGGCTCATTTTTGACGTGAGCGATAATATTTCGACTTTTATCGACGAGCACGTCGGTTTGCTTCTGGTCGTTCGTTATTACGCCACGCAGATCCCGCAGGTCTTTATTATTTTGCTTCCGGTTTCGCTTCTGCTGTCGCTGCTTTTTGCTCTCGGCCGAATGTCCCGGGCCAATGAAATCGTCTCCATGCTCACCGCGGGCATAAGCCTGCCGCGTGTTTTGCTGCCGTTGATCGGTATGGGGCTGCTCACAGTAGCAGCGAGCATGGCCATGAATTACTCGCTCGCGCCGCATGCAGAACTGGCCCGAAAGAATTTTCTTTCGGAAGCGCAAGCGCGTCCCAGCCGTTACATTCAGGGACAGATCTTCCGTAATCGAACCGATTTGCGCACCTGGTTCATCCAGAATTTCATCCCTCGCGGCAATACATTCAACAATGTTCAGGTGCTTCAACAGGACGCAAAGGACAATATCGTGACGAATTATCTCGCCAGCCGCGCCTCCTACCGCCCTGAAACCAAAACCTGGGATTTGGAGAATGTGAAAGTCGTTCACTACGATCAATCTGGAAACATCGTTGACGAGCAAATGTCCCCCTCGCTCAAGATCGAACACTGGAGCGAAACGCCGTTCCGGCTCGGTAGCGCGAATGAACGCGCCGAGTTTCTGAGCCTTCCAGAATTGCGAGAGTATTTGCGCTTCAACGCTGATTTTCCCGCGACCCTGCTGGCGCCGTTCCGAACGCATCTGCAGTATCGGCTTGCTCTACCGTGGACCTGTTTGGTTGTGGTCTGCATTGCTGCGCCGCTGGGAATCGGCTACTCGCGCCGCGGCGTGTTATCCAGCGTCGCCGCTGCGGTTTTTCTTGTCTTTTCGATGAACTTTCTGGTGCACCTGTTTTTGGCCCTCGGCGAAGGTGACCGCGTTTCTCCCTGGGTGGCAGCCTGGATGCCCAATCTTCTTTTCGCTGCGATCGGCCTCTATTTGCTCTACCTGCGTGCTTCCAATCGCGAACCGCCGAGTTTTCGCAATCTCATACCGCGTCGTATCGTATCACAATGAACCCACTTCCAAATGAATGGGCGATTACGCACCGGGCAGACGTCTGCGCGATTACAAAGCGGCCGTTTGTTCCCGGAGAATATTTCTACACTCTACTCTATCACGGCACCGACGGTTATCGGCGCGAGGATTTGAGCGAAGAGGCCTGGCAGAACAGAAATGAGAATATTCAGCCGTTTTCATTTTGGAAATCGCGTTACGAGCCATTGCCGCCGAAAGCGCCTGAAGCTTTGCCGAGGGAAAACGCAGAACAACTTTTTCGTCGCTTGATTGCATCCAAGAATCCACCACCGAATGCTTGCTACGTCCTGGCCGCTATGCTTGAGCGCAAGCGCGTCTTAAAGCAGGTCAAAACCGAACAGAAGAACAACGGACGGATCTTGATCTTTGAGCAGGCTGTCACCGGCGATGTCTTTATCGTGCCTGACCCACAGTTACGCTTGGACGAGCTGGAAACCGTCCAGGGTGAAGTTGCCCAGTTGCTTCGCGGAGCCGCGCAAATTGCACCTGGTTAAATGAGTACAGAGACGCCAGCCGTTAACTACAAGGTCGGCAACGAACGTCTGATCCGCGTTACTGACCAGGCAGCGCGCAAGCTGGAATCGCTGCTGGAAGAGAAGGGAAAGCCTGACGGCGCGTTGCGCCTGGCGGTGGTCGGAGGCGGATGCTCCGGCCTGCAATACGTCATGGACCTCGTAGATGGCCCGAAGGAACGGGATATTCTCGTGCCGACCTCGAACGTTCGCCTCGTCGTCGATCCAAAGAGCGCGCTTTTTGTCAGTGGCTCGGTGCTCGACTACAGCGAGGACCTGCAAAAAGGCGGCTTCAAAGTCACAAATCCGAACGCCGTCGCGCACTGCTCTTGCGGCGAGAGTTTCGCCGTCTGATGGGACAACGCGCGCCTGCGCCTGGACTGTAGATGAAAACCATCACAGAGTTTGCGACCGCGATTAATTCGCACGATCCGGAAAGAATCGCCGCCCTTATAAGCGAGAATCACACGTTTATCGACGCAAATGGAAACGAAGTGACTGGGAGGGAGACGATGAAGGCCGGCTGGGACAGTTATTTCCGGCTGTTTCCAGATTACTACATCGAGATTAAAGACGTGCTTAGTAAAGGCGAAGCGGCCATGGCGTATGGCTACGCAGGCGCCGGGATAGAGCAAAAGCCCTGGAAAATCCCCGCGGCATGGCGGGCAATCGTGCGAGGTGAAAAAATCGAACTATGGCAGGTGTACGCCGATACGAAGATTCAATTTGAAAGAATGGGAACGCGAGAGTGAACCCGGGGAAGCTACACCTTCAGGATCTCCCCTTCCTTGTGCTTGAGATGATCATCGACTGACTTGACGAATCGATCGGTTAGCTTCTGCACTTCGTCTTCTACATCGCGAAAGCCATCCTCGGTCAATGTACCAGAAGCCTTAAGCTTCTTCGCCTCGTCAAGAGCAGTGCGGCGGTTGGTGCGCACGCGCACGCGCGCTTCCTCGGCCATTTTCCCCAGGGACCGGACCAGCTCTTTGCGCCGCTCTTCCGATAGCTCTGGAATGGGCAGCCGAATGATTTTTCCATCA
>DATBEX010000117.1:0-6207 GCA_036558805.1 Candidatus Udaeobacter sp. | reverse complement strand
ATAAAATTTCTGGATCGTCAGTTTCAGCGCGCCGTCCTCATCGGAATGGCTGCCGAGCAGCGAAGCAAACCTGCCGATCGGAAGAATTGTTTGCACGGTGCCTTTGCCGAAAGTGTTTTTGTCGCCAACGACCACCGCGCGACCGTAATCCTGAAGAGCGGCTGCGAAAATTTCGCTGGCGGAAGCACTTTGCCGGCTGGTCAGGACAACCATCGGCCCCGAATAGGCAATACTCGGGTCGGGATTGGCCGAAACCCTGATGCTGCCGTTATAATCTTTCGTCTGAACGATCGGACCAGACTTTAAAAACAAGCCCGTGAGCGAGAGCGCTTCCTCGAGCGAACCGCCTCCATTTCGTCGCAGGTCGATAACCAAACCGGCGATGTTCTCCTTCTTCAGCCGCTTAAGCAATGCCAACACGTCGCGTGTCGTGCTTTTCTGGTGCTTGTCCATGTCGGCATAAAAAGAAGGAAGCGTAAGCCAGCCCAGTTTTATCGGATCGCCGTTCTCGTCTTTTCTAATAATAATATCGGCGCGGGCTTCCTGATCTTTTAGCTTAATTTCATCTCGTACAAGCTCGACGTTTTTCCGCCGCGACGGATCGGTTGCATCCGCAGGGATCACGAGCAAACGCACATGCGTGCCTTTCTTGCCGCGGATCATCTCAACAACTTTGTCCAGGCGCATCTCGCGGACATCGACAAAATCGGCCGGACCTTGCGCCACGGCACTGATTCGGTCACCCACTTTGAGTCGGCCGTCGGTTTGCGCCGGCCCGCCCGGAACAAGGCTTTCGATTTTTGCGTAGCCATCTTCGGACCGAAGCATCGCGCCGATACCCACCAGGGACAGGCCCATGTTGATGCTGAAATTCTTCATGTCGGCCTTGCTCAAGTACTCCGAATGGGGGTCATACGCCTGGGCGAGCGCATCAAGATAAAGCTTCATTTGCTCGTCCTTATCTTCCTCATGAACGTTGCGGGCGAGGCGATCGTAACGGCGCGCAACCAATTGCGGAGCGGGCTCGATGGGATGTTCGGTCAAATGTTCCTGCAAGAGTTCGTTGGTGATCCGGCCACGCCAAAGTTGATCGGCGTCCGCCTGATCTTTTGGCCACGACGATTTCTGGCGGCTGAGCTCAACCGTCGCATTTGTCTTAAAGTCGATCGGCTGCTTCAACAGCTCTTTTATTTTGGCGACACGATCATCTACGCGTTTGGTATAGAGAGCGTAAATTTCGTAGGCGGGTTTGAGGTTGCCGAGAAGGACGTCGCTGGCCATCGAACTGCCATACTTCGCGTACAGCTCATCAACGTCCTTCTGCGTAAAAAAGAGATGACTAAAATCGAGCATCTCCAAATACGTCTGTAGAAATTTTTTCGAAACATCCTCGTTTAGTTTTTGACGGGTGTAGTGGCCCTCCTCCAGGAGGCGGCCGACTGACATGGCGACTGTTTCTCTCGACGCAGCCCTGGCCGGCGGGGCCGCGATTGTAGCCGTCAACAGGATGGCGCAGAGTGCTAATGATCGTTGCAAAGATGATCTCATCGGTGAAAAGAAGAGTTGAATTAAATTCGCAGATTTCGGCGTGAAGCGCAAGACAACGGAACAAAGATCAGCATTTAAAGTAGAACGTGAGACAATCCGCAGTCCGGAACATTCAAATATTCGTAAGAGCCCCCAGCTTCAGCGGTAGGCCAAATCCCACTGAAATCCGATCCGATGAATTACAAGCAGTTCTGTGGTGGCATTTTTGAAACGAATTGTTACCTGCTTAAAGCGCCGGAGGGTTGGATGCTTTTCGACGCACCGGAAGGTTCGTGTGCGTGGATCGGGTCGCTCGGGGTCGATCTTAAACTCTTGCTTTTGACGCATGGCCACATTGATCACGTGCAGGATGTCGCAAAGATTAAACGGCGGTTTGGCTGCCCGATCGGCTGTCATCCACTCACTGCGCCGATGATTTCGGACCGTGAATTCTTCCGCAGCTTCGGTTTCCAACTCGAAATTGAACCGGTGAAACCCGATTTTCTGATCGAAGAAACGCCCAGCCGCGATTTTCTCGGCGCGCAATTCCAGGTATTGGAAGTTCCAGGGCATTGTCCGGGCAGTCTTTGCTTCTTTTTGCGTGACGATCGATTGCTTATCGGTGGCGATGTGCTGTTTGCCGGCAGCATTGGGCGGGGAGACTTGCCAGGTGGAGATATTGATCTGCTGGTACAGGAGATCAGGCAGAAATTATTTCCGTTGGGCGATCAAGTCGTCGTGCTTCCGGGGCATGGCCCACCGACCAAGATCGGAACCGAGCGTCGCACGAATCCGTTCGTCGGCGTGCAGTAGCCGTCACAAGCCAGGCGCTTTGAACCAGTCAAGATTGGCTAAGAGAGTAGCGAGCGGCTTGAGGTCGTCGACTTTCGCTACGATCGCATGCAGGTAGCCCATGGCCCTTGGAATGTATCGCAGAAAATGCTCGTGGCCCCTGACCAAACCTAGATACCCATAAGCGCCCAGCGCCTGCATCAGGCGTTGCATCGCACATAGTTCAAGAATGTTGTCGGACTGCGCGTCAACTGCTCGTCCATTGTCCGTCTGCTTTTGCCGGTAATAATCAATCAACTCAGATCGTTCTGCGCTTGGAAGCTCGACATACGGATCAAAAAGCAATGATGCGAGATCATATTCAGCCAACCCAGGTCGCATTCCCTGAAAATCAATCAGATTAGCCTGTCCGTTTCGAATGATGATATTTTGCGATTGAAAATCGCGATGCACTAACACCCTTGGCATACCGGCAAGGCGCTTTGCAATTTCGCGCAAACTGAGAAGAGCTGACAGATCCTTGCGTTTGGACTCGTCGACTCTGAAATAGCGGCCCAGGCAATTGTTAAAAAAGTATCTCTGTTCCCATCGGTACAGCGCGAAATTGAATTCCGCCGGCAGATGTTCCTTCATTTCGAGGCAGATCGCCTCCGGCAGACTATGAAGCTTGATAATTTCATCGAGCGCTGATTCGTAAAACGCGCGACGGACAAGCCAGCTGTCGTCCCGGTAACTGTAGAGATCATCCTTACCCAAATCTTCGATCCAGATGAGGCCTTCTTCTGCATCGTGAAAATAAATCTTCGGAGCCCGGATTCTGTGGACGTCGAGAAACTTCGCGATCTCGACGTAATGTCGATTTTCTTCCCGCTCCAAATTGTACTTAACCAGGATCAGCGTCTGATCCGCCGAGCACCGAATCCTGTAGAATTTTCGATCGGAGCCGCCTTTTTCGATCGGACGAATTTTTACATCGGCTACGTCGAGCAGCGGAAAATGCAGACGTGTTCGCCGGAGAAGAAAATCGGTCCTCATTTTAGATGTCGCTGTTGTAATGGATGCCACTGACCCTTTTTTGGGAGCGAACGATACAACTATGAAGCCGACTTTTGGAAGCAATTTGTGCGTCCGGCCACAAAATTGTGTCCTCAAGGATGGCTTCCGCGCCGACCTGGCAATTTTCTCCCACAACCGAGCAACCGTTCAGCTGTGCACTTGAATCAACTGTGGCTGATTTCGCGATGCGCTCAGGCCAGTCGTGGGTGCTGATATAACCGGGCACCCAACGTTCTCGTAGAATCGTACGATGGACCTCGAGATATTCAGTGCGCGAACCGATATTGAACCATTTTCCGTCGTTCATCACCAAGCCGCCGATCTTACCACCCTTGCCTATCCAATCCGCAACAATCGGAATGAATGAGATTGTTTGCCGCGGGGGGATCTGCTGGAAGACGTTCGGATTCCAAACAGCGACGTTCGCGAAATCCAGATCACCCGTCACACCGTAGCGATTCGCGATATCCACAACGCGGTGATCGCGCAGAGCCACCTCCGACGCCAAACCTGTTTCACGCAATGCGAGCGTGACGTCGTTCCCACGGCGGAAATGTTCGTCGACTAGGGGCTGCAGCTTGATGTCGGTTAAAATGTCGCCGCTATAGGTGAGGAATGGAGCGTTACCGAAATAACGTTCCGCATTCTTGATTCCGCCGCCGGTTTCAAGCAAGTCCGACTCGTGAACCAATGTGACCGCATGGCCTAAATACTCGTTATTGTGAAATGAGTTCCCAAACAGTTCAGCCTTCCTGTGCGTGTTAACGACGAACCTTTCCACCCCGACATCGATCAAATGATCCAGTGCAAAAGTGATGAGCGGCTTTTGGAAAATCGGAATGAGAGGCTTCGGCAGATCTTCTGTCAGCGGCCGCAGGCGTTTACCGAGGCCAGCGGCCAAGACGAATGCCTGGGTGATTTCGTTCATCAATAGAAAAACGAG
Organism: Candidatus Udaeobacter sp.; assembly: GCA_036558805.1. Lineage (GTDB taxonomy): Bacteria > Verrucomicrobiota > Verrucomicrobiia > Chthoniobacterales > UBA10450 > Udaeobacter. Next base: position 1,889 of record DATBEX010000117.1, on the reverse strand, counting down.
AGATTCCTCGACTTCGCTCGGAATGACAAGAAGAGCGCGCGCCGGGATGTACCGAGTCCAGCAGCGAGAACGAAAGCCTGGGTAATTGTGTTCATCGGAGCGCGGACTCAGTTAGAACGGAGGAAGGTTGCTTGAAGCGCGAGTAACTCAATCGCGTGGAATTTCCAGCGAATCCGTCACATGCAATCTGTTTACAACAAGATCGTCGATTTCAAGACGCTTGATTTTCGCTCGACCGATCACAAGCCAGCCAACAGCGACGACGCCTAAAGCAAGCCCTCCAATCGCCAGCGCTCCGAGTGCGAGAGCTCCAACGCTCTGCGCGCCAATCGCCAACGCGCGTATGCGCATTGACTCGACATCATTCGATTCTGCCCCGTACATAGTTTGGCAAATTGTTCGCAAGGTTAATCCCGGATATTCGGTCCTCCATCCAGATATGGTCGGCTGAAGCAACCAATTCTAGTAGCTCAAATTAGGACCGACGGAACGCCGCGCAGTGATTCGCTGCCAGGGATTCTCGCGCTTCTGCAAATAAAGCGTGCGCGTGCCGAAATCGATGATGCCGTGATGCCGCCGCAGCGTTTCCGCGCCAAGCAGGCCGGCAACCGGCGGCGAACCGTCCAACAATCCGTCGTGAATTAATCCGCCCATATCGATCACGCCCACATCCCGGCCAGTAATATTGACCGAGCCAACTGTGAGGTTGCGAATTCTCGCCAGGCGCAGGCCACGGTCCTTCAAGTTCACCGCTGAAGAACTATACTGGGTCTCGCGCGTGGCAATTCGCATTCGCCTAACGAAAGAACGGTGCAAAAGCGTCGCAAACGAACCAGTATCGACCATAAACTTGGCAGGTTTTCCATTAATCGAACCGTTTACAAATAAATTAAAACCGTCGCTCACCTGAATCGGAACAGCCTGTAATCCGCGCCGGTCGAAACCGGGAACGCCACTCAAAATGTCGGGGTCAGTCTTCAGGATGAGCAACTGCCGTTGACAATCCAGCACGGCCTGAGTTGGAAAAAGAATATCCGCTCCAATGATGCCATCGATTTGCTCTTCGTGAACTAATCGCGCGGCGCGAGCAGAGTTGCCGAGATCGACAGTGACCAGCGGTTCATCGATTAAAGTTAGCCCTCCAAGCCGCAGTTCGCGCGCGATGGTCACATCATTGAACGCGCCGTTGATCTGAATGCGCCCCGGCAGATTCGATTTTGCCGTTGTTGGTTTGAGCCGAAAATGGCTGCGACGGTTCACAGCGATTGCGCTTACCGGCGCACCGCTATCAACTGTCAGCCACGCCTCTCTGCCGTTGATAAAGGCGCGAGCCATTAAGTGATTTTGCCGGGACCGCACCAGCGGTATCGCTTCGAAGTGCGCCACCGCCCGCGCGTAAGTGAGCTGCGGCATGACAGCCAACTCGGCCACCAGCACCATCGCCGCGCACGCAATCGAAAAGAATATCCGGCACATCCGCCGCTTGCTTGAACAGGTCACGGGGCGTGCAAATTACCATGGTTCCGACCAGGCGAAAGCAATTTCGCGTTTTCAAGATCGATGGCGTCGCGAGGGAAGCTGTGTGTTTTGTCGTTGCGCGAGACGCCCGAGTGATGATTTACTCTCCGCCAAATTCAACCGGTTAAGATGACGACAGCGACAATTGAAGCACCTGTAGCCGACCAAAAACTCGTAAGGGGACTTGGTCTGCTCGATTCAACAATGCTGGTTGCTGGCTCAATGATTGGCTCGGGCGTTTTCATCGTCTCGGCGGACATCGCGCGACTTGTTGGTTCTCCCGGATGGTTGCTCGTCGTTTGGGTGGTCACAGGAGTGCTGACGATCGTAGCTGCGCTGAGTTACGGCGAACTCGCGGCGATGATGCCGCG
>DATBEX010000116.1:0-8878 GCA_036558805.1 Candidatus Udaeobacter sp. | reverse complement strand
AACCATCGTTCCGGGGATGGTGCACTGGAGTCATCCCATGTTTCTTGGCTATTTTGGCTGGACAACGACCGCGCCTGCAATTCTAGGCGAAATCATCACGGCGCCGCTCAATGTGAACGCGATGACGTGGCGCACCTGTCCTGCCGCGACGGAACTGGAAACGCTGGTGGTTGATTGGATCCGGCAATGGATGGATTTGCCGGTGGAGTTTGGAGGCATCGTGTACGACACAGCTTCCGTGGGCGTGATGCACGCCCTGGCAGTGGCGCGCGAAGAGGCTGCGCCATCGGTTCGCGAGCGTGGTCTGGTCGGTGCCGGTGCGCCAGTGTTCCGCATTTATGCCTCGGAACAAGCGCACAGCTCCGCTGAAAAAGCTGCCATTGCGCTGGGTCTTGGTGAAGAAAACGTGCAGCGCGTTCCGACGGATGCGCGCTTTTGCATGGATTCACGCGCGCTACGTGAAATGATCGCGCGCGATGTTGCGTCCCGCGGCCGCGGGATCAAACCATTGGCCGTCATCGCGACGGTCGGTACTACATCGACCGCGAGCGTTGATCCGGTTCCAGAGATCGCAAGGATTTGCGGTGAAAACAAGATGTGGCTGCACGTTGACGGAGCTTACGGCGCAGGTTTCGCCATCCTGGAGGAGAATAAGTCGTTGACGAACGGTTGGGGCGAAGCGGATTCCATTGTGGTGAACCCGCACAAGAGCCTTTTTGTTCCGCTCGATTTCAGCGTGCTCTACGTGCGAGGTCTGGAGCGACTGAGGCGTGTCTTCACGCTGGTGCCGGAATATTTACGCGGCGACACAGTCGAGGCGCAGAAAAATTACATGGACTACGGCATCCAACTCGGCCGCAGATTTCGTGCGCTGAAAGCGTGGGTGATCTTTCGTAGCTTTGGGCGTGAAGGAATGGCCGCCCGTCTTCGCGAACACATTCGGCTGGCTAATCTTTTCGCCGATTGGATTAGAAGCGATGAACGCTTCGAGCTGGCCGCGCCGGTCAACATGGGAGTGGTTTGTTTTCGGTTCGTTGGAGACGCGGCGCCTTCGCCGCGCGGAGACGGGGCGGCGCGAGGGCGCGCCGGCTCCATTGAGGAGCTTGACCAGCTAAACAGCGACATCGTCGAAAAGATCAATGCTAGCGGTCGCGCTTATCTTACGCAGACGAAATTGCGCGGCCGAAAAGTAATGCGAATTGGGTTGGGCAATGTGCTTACAACTGAGAATCATTTGCGCAACGTCTGGGAAATGATTCGAGAAACAGCGGACGCGGTGTAGCCGCTTCGCTCTGCGAAGCGACGCACTGACATTTGCGTGCGTCGCGCCGCTCAGAGAGCGGCGACTACCGATTTGCGGCTGAGGACAGCCGCCGCTACAATTTTCCCCGTTATGATGAAGTTACTGCGCAAGCACCGGGACTGGCTCATGATCGTCATCGCGATCTTGGCGATTCCGTTCATTTTCTATTTTGTTCAAAGGCCAGATTACGGCGCGATGCGCTCAGATCGGTTTGCGCACATGTATGATCGCGATGTTTCGATGCTGGAGGCGCAGCAGATGGTGCGTCTGCTCACTCTGGCGCAGGCCCTCGGCATGACCGATTTTGTGCAGACGCTGACAGCCGGCGCCGGCATGAACCCGAACCAAACTGCCGTCCAATTCATCGTCAACCTGTTGGTTCTGCGGCACGAAGCAGGGCGGCTGGGTATTCGCCCCGGTTACTCTGAGATCGCGGAAGTCGTGCGCACATTGCCGGCATTTCAGGGCGACTCCGGGTTCGACATGAACAAGTTTACCGATTTTGTGCACAACGCGTTGGCGCCGATGGGTCTCGCAGAAGAGCATGTCGAGCAACTGGTTCGCGACGAGCTGTCGTTGAACCAGATCAAACAGCTTTTAGCCGCGGGCGTTACAATTCCCAAAGGCGAGCTCGATGAAAATTTTCAGCGCGGTCATGACACGTTATTTGTAACCGTAATTCGATTTCAGTCCGCTGATTTGAGTAAGGACATCAAAGTCAGTGACGAGGACGTGCAGAAGTATTATGACGCGCATAAGGCCGAGCTAAAAAGTGATGAAAAACGCAAGGTCGAGTTTGTCAGCCTGGCGCTCACTGAAGAGGAAAAGAAATTAACAGGGAAGGAGCGCATTGACGTCTTGCAAAAGCTGTCCGACCGCGCGACCGATTTTACGCAGGCGCTTTTAGAGAAAGGGGCGGACTTCAAACAGGCCGCCGAGAAGTTTAAGTTGCCGGTGCGTCAGACCGGCGAATTTACCAAAGCAGAGCCTGATCCGCAGTTGAAAGCCGATGCGCAACTTGGCGCAGCAGCTTTCAAGCTTTCAGCACAGGAACCAAACAGCGATCCCATTCAGGTAGCGGATGGGTTTTATATTTTGCACCTCGGAGGAATTACTGAAGCGCGTCCGCTCACCCTGGAAGAAGCCAGGCCTAAAATCGTAGAGGCTATTACGAAGTCGAAGTCGCGTGAATTGATGTCAACGAAAGCCTCGGAGATGGCTCAACAATTGCGCGAAGCGAAGCAATCCGGGCAACCGCTTGAGGCGGCGATTCAAAAAACAGGTGGGAAAAGTGAGAAACTCTCGCCGTTTTCAATAATCGAAGATGAGAAACAAAAATCGCAAGACAAAGCAGCGCAAGATAAGGAACCGAAGAAGAACGAACCAGCTGATCTTCCGATGATTAAACAGGCGGTCGCATTTCTAAATCCCGGCGAGGTCAGCGATTTCTTCCCGGCTGGTGAAAATGGATTCATAGCGATTCTGGACAAGCGGGAGCCAATGGCCGCTGCAAACGCTTCTGAGAAAAAGGCGACATTTGAGAAGAGGCTTCTTGATAACAAACAGCGAATTGTCTTGATGGAATGGCTGCGTGACCGTGGGCAGGCTGCCGGTCTGCAATTTACCAAAGGCTAAGCTCGTAGCTCCGAACGCGTGCGTCCGGAGCCTGATGCCTCCGATGGATCAATCTGTTGACGACATCTTTGATGACGCGAATGGCGATCTGGCAGTCGGCGACCTCGAAGACGCCGTTGAAAAGTACGCGCGCTGTGTGCAAATGGCGCCGGATTTTTTCGATGGCTGGCACGCCCTTGGCATGGCGCTGATGAAGCTTGGCCGTTTTAACGAAGCGATCAACGCCGGAAGAAAAGCGGTCGAGCTTCGACCAAATGATCAAATCGGTTGGACAAGCCTGTCGCTGTTTTATAATCGCGCCGGCAACATCAAAGAAGCCGAGGCAGCCGGGACGAAAGCAAAAATACTCTCGTGGGGCGGGAAGATCGTGAAAGAGTGAGAAGTGATAGGTCCCAGGTGAGAAGTGGCGTCCACCTCTTACTTCTCACATCTCACCAAATATTCGCCCGCTTGTCGGCTGGCCTGACCATCGGTGCTCCATCTGGAACATTAAACGCCTGCTGAAATTCCGGCATGTTGGAAATCGGGGTGTTGCACCGATAGTGGGTTGGCGAATGTGGATCGGTGTTCAGCCGCAATCGCAAATCGTCTTCGCGCTGGTTTCCCCGCCACACCTGGGCCCAACCCAGGAAAAAACGCTGGTCGGGCGTGAATCCGTCGATTTTTTGCTCGCGCGCCTGTGGATTCTTATCGAGCGCTTTTTGCAGCGCAGCATAGGCAAGTTTGAGGCCGCCAATGTCTGCGATGTTTTCGCCCTGGGTCAGTTCGCCATTGATGTGCACACCCGGAAGCGGCTCAATTTCGGAGTACTGATCGACAACAGCTTTGCGGCGCCTGTTGTATTCATCGGCTGATTGTTTGGACCACCAGTCGCGCAAATTCCCCGAGGCATCGAATTGCCGGCCCTGGTCGTCAAAGCCATGTGTCATTTCATGTCCGATCACGGCGCCCATGCCTCCATAATTTACGGCATCATCGGCTTTCGGATCGAAGAACGGCGGCTGCAAGATTCCCGCCGGAAACACGATTTCGTTCATCTGCGGATTGTAGTACGCGTTCACCGTCGGTGGCGTCATTCCCCACTCTGTGCGATCGACAGGTTTCCCAATCTTCTTAAGCTCGCGATTGACCTCGAAATTCGCGGCGCGCATGGAGTTCAAAACATACGGGCCCCTGTCAATTTTGAGTTGTGAATAATCGCGCCACTTATCCGGATAGCCTATTTTGACATTCATGGCAGCGAGCTTTTTGAGCGCCTCCTGCTTGGTCGGCTCATCCATCCAGTCGAGGGTTTTTATCCGATCGGCCAGAGCAGCCTTGAGATTGTTAATCATTTCCAGCGCGCGCTCTTTCGCTTCCGGTGGAAAATACTCTGCAACATAAAGTTTGCCGAGAGCTTCGCCCAGCGCACCGTCGGTGGAAGCGACCACACGTTTCCAACGCGGCTTGATTTCCTTTGTCCCGCGCAGAATGCCTTGATTGAAGTTAAAATCTTCGCTTACAAGATCCTTCGACAGGTCCTCGGCCGCGTCATTGACTAAGTGCCAGCGAAGATAGGTTTTCCAATCGTCAATCGGGGTCTTGGTGAAGATTGTATTGGCGGACTTAAAAAAGTCGGGCTGACCGACGTTGATATCGCCAGGCTCAGAGAGATTAATCGCTCTGAAGTAATCAGCCCAATTCCAGTCCGGCGTAAGCTTTTGCAGGTCAGCCTGCGTCATCTTGTTGTAGTTCTTCTGAGGATCACGCAGCTCCACGCGCGTTCGCGACGCCTTGGCGAGAGATGTTTCCAATGCCATGATCTTTTTCGCGTCCTCCGCAGCTTTGGCTGGGGCCTCGCCGAGGAGCGTCAGCATTTTTGTAACGTGCTCGACGTAGGCGGCGCGTTTCTTTTTAGAATCCGCATCGGTCTTGGTGTAATAATCCCGGTCGGGCAGACCGAGCCCACCCTGATGCGCCTGGGCAATCTCCCGTGTGCTATCCTTTGCATCCTGGCCGGAGCCAAAGTTAAAAAATGCACCAACACCGATGCTGTGTAGCCGCGCGATCGCTCTGAGAAGATCGGCACGGTCTTTGATTGCATCGATGCTCTTTAGCTCATCCTGGAGCGGCTTGGTCCCCTCGGCGTCGATCGACTTCTCGTTCATGCCGCTGGCAAAGTAGTCGCCCACTTTTTGAACTTCCGGCGCTGTATTTGCATCAACATCTGTATTTGCATCAACATGCGTATTGGCGGCCTTTTCCGCGATCTTGTGCAGGGCCTGACTATTTTTCTCAGTCAGCCAGTCGAAGCTGGCCCAACGCGAGTATTCGGGGGGCACTGGATTGAGTTTTAACCACCCGCCGTTTGCGTAAAGATAGAAATCATCCTTTGGTTTTACAGAGGTATCCATGTTTTTCGGATCCAATGGCGGAGGATGTTGTTCCACTGGAGGAGCGCTTTGAGCCAGCTGCGCAGACGAGTCTGTCTGTGCCTCTAAAGTAAAGGCGCCCAAGGCTGTAACGACGATAAAAGATAACAATTTCATGGTTTGGAAGAAACGAATAGCCCGCGTTTATTTAATGCCAATTAGACGCTCAAAACGTAGTTCCGTTGAAAGGCGCTCGCAACGAGACGACAAAAAACCCCGGCAGTGTTCGCGGACCGCATCCTGCGCAATCAGGCAAGGATGGAGGTCAGCTTTCAGCCGGGTCATCCGGAACAAGGTGGAAGATCTCACGCTTGATTACCGATTACACAAGGGAAATCGTGTGGTCCACAATTGCAGGTGGGGTCCTTCGATCGATCCACTCGGGATGACATCGGTTCGTGCTGATGGCAACATGGATGTGCAATGTTCGTTGATCGGATCAAAGTTTTTGCCCGGGCTGGGAGCGGCGGACGTGGCTGCGTGAGTTTTCGCCGGGAAAAATTCGTCCCTAAAGGCGGGCCGGACGGTGGTGACGGTGGGCGTGGTGGAGACGTGATTCTGCTAGCCGATCGGCATGTCGATAATTTAGCCAATCTTTTTTATGAGCCGATTATCAAGGCGAAGAATGGCAGCCACGGCAAAGGGAAAAAAATGGCAGGTAGAGCCGGTGCAAACAAGATCGTGAAGATTCCAGTGGGTACGGTGGTTTGGCCCGCTGAGGGTAGCAAGCCGGTCATCCTGAGCGAAGTCGAAGGATCCCGTGGAGAACACCCGACGGTAACACCTCGGGATTCCTCGACTTCGTTCGGAATGCCAGAGGACAAACCGCTTGTCGATCTCACACGCGATGGCCAGGAATTCCTGCTCTGTCGCGGCGGAGAAGGCGGAAAAGGCAATGTGCATTTCAAAAGCTCGCGTAATCGCGCGCCGCGGCAATACACCGACGGCGAGGAAGGAGAGCATGGATATTTTCTATTGGAGTTACGAACGATTGCGGATGTCGGATTGGTCGGTTACCCGAATGCTGGTAAATCGACACTGTTACGGAAAATTTCGGCAGCCCGGCCAAAGGTTGCTCCGTATCCGTTCACCACTTTGCATCCGATTGTCGGCGTGATGGAGTTACAAGGCTACCGTCATGCGACGATCGCTGACATTCCCGGTTTGATCGAAGGAGCGCATCGTGGACTTGGTCTCGGCCACGAATTTCTGCGCCACATCACGCGTTGCCCGATTTTAGTATTTGTAATCGATGTGGCGGGCAGCGAGGGACGCAATCCAGTTGAAGATTTGCAGAAACTTCGTCAGGAAATCGATTTGCACGATCCAACCCTTTCATCGCGACCATGGTTCGTCGCCGCGAACAAAATGGATTTGCCGAATGCAAAGGAGAATTTGAAAGTGCTGCGAGACAAATTCCCCAAGATCACGGTCCTGCCAATATCGGCCGCCAACGGCGAGGGAATCGATGCGTTAAAGGAGACATTGTCGGAAAGAATTTCACATGCAATCTAGGAGATCTCCTATCCAATTAAAGGTGGACAACCCCGGAATCTCTGGCGAGACTGGCCGCTGTTTATGGGCAAGCGGGTTGTAGCGAGCTATTGCTCCAGCTTTTTGAAGCCGGAAATGCTGCACATTTACCGGCAGGTAAAGGCGCTGCGCGGGGTAGATACCTTCGTTGTTACAAAAGAGGTCCAGAATGCGGAGCGATTCCCGTTCGCCGACGTCGAAGTTATTCCGAAGCGACGCACAAACCTGCTCGTGCACGGCTGGCTGAAATTCGTCGAGCGACGTCCGCCCATTGTTTATCGGGGCGAATATCAGACGCTCGATTCGCTGCTGGAGCGGCATGGCGCGGACTTGATGCATATTTATTTTGGTCATACCGGCGTGCACTTGCTTCCTTTCATCGAGCAATGGGACAAACCGTGCGTTGTATCTTTCCATGGCGCGGATGTTGCACACAAAAAGGACATCAAAGATTATCCGGCGAAATTGCAGCGTCTTTTCAATGCTGTGCCACTCGTGTTTGCGCGGTCCCAATCACTGGTTGACCGGTTGGTCCACCTTGGGTGCCCGTCGGAAAAACTGCGAATCAATCGCACTGGTATTCCTCTCAATGAATTTCCCCTCGTGGATCGACTGCCACCGCTCGACGGAAAATGGCGAATCGTGCAAGCGTGCCGTTTGATTCCGAAAAAGGGCGTTGCAACAAGTCTTCGCGCTTTTGCGGTCTTTAAGAAAGACAATCCTAAAGCGGAATTTTTCATCGCTGGCAAAGGACCTCTCCAACCGGAACTGGAAATGCTCGCTGATGGTCTTGGGATTCTAAGAGACGTACACTTCGTCGGATTTTTGTCGCAACGGAAGCTGCTTGAGCTATATGCGAGTTCGCATCTGTTTTTGCATCCGAGCGAAATATCCGCGAACCGGGACCAGGAAGGTATCCCGAACTCGGTCTTGGAAGCGATGGCGACCGGATTGCCAGTGGTTGCAACGCGTCATGGGGGGATTCCTGAAGCGGTCGAGCACGGACGCAGCGGGTTTCTCGTGGCCGAGGAAGATCACGTTGGATTGGCGAACGCCATGCAGCTAATCACACACTCGCCAAATTTCTCAGCGCAGATGGGAGCGCGTGCGCATGCTACTGTGATCGAGCGATTCGAGCAGAACGCCCAAATCAATCAGCTGGAATCGTTTTACGAAGAAGCGATTAGCCTGAACAACGCCTGTGAGCCGGTGAAATCGAAGCCAGTGCCCCGGCTTGCTCCACAGTTCGCCCAAAGGTTGCCCGCGAAATAGGAGCGCAACCAAGAATTTTGTTTGTCATTCGGGCAAAACGCGCTTTGATATGCGCGTTCAAGTTGTAGCCGGGGCGGCTTTTTCGCCGTAGTATGGCGAGTGTGGGACGAAAGCGGATCGCCTCGGCAGGCCCTATCACCGATGGCGGCTACAGCTGTGCTTATAAAATGCGGAATCGTTGTTTATTGATATCGATCCTGGCGTTGGCATCCAGCGCAATGCTTGCCACGTCGACCTTTGCGGCTGAAACGGCCCCGACCGAGCACGAGGGCGTCTCGCTAAAGCCGCAGATGCTTGTTCACTTCGGCGGTGGCTTCGGAATTACAAACTCGATGCTGGTAACCTGGATCATAGCCGCCGGTATTATCGTTTTTGCACAAATCGCAACCCGACGGGTCGAGGTCATCCCCAGCGGGATTCAGAATTTTTGGGAGTGGCTAGTCGAGGGGTTGCACAATTTTTTGGAAAACATCATCGGGCGTGACCTCGTTCAAAAGGGATTTTGGTTTTATGCGACGGTGTTCATTTTTATTCTATTCGTGAACTGGCTTGGACTGATTCCGGGAATCGGAACAATCGGCTGGGGGCACTACGACGGATCGGGAAATTTCCATGTCGATCGGCCGTTGTTCCGCGGTGGCAACGCGGACCTGAACATGACCACTGCGATGTCAGCCGTATTCTTCGTGATGTGGTTTGTCTGGGCAATTCAGGCCAACGGTGT
>DATBEX010000115.1:0-5931 GCA_036558805.1 Candidatus Udaeobacter sp. | reverse complement strand
CCTTTATCGCGAAGAGCCTGCAAAGCGGTAATGCCCGCAATTGGCACAGATGCCGCTTGTTCGAACGTTACGCTAGCCGGCTTCAATGCCACTGCTCGACTCTCGCGTACGCACACGTAATCAGCGAAAGCCCCCGTTCGACCGCCAAATACTTCATCACCGGGTTTGAACTTGGTTACGTTCTTCCCAACTGCTTCCACCGTGCCCGCAAAATCGACGCCAAGCTGTGTATCCTTGGGTTTGCGCAACCCCGCTGCCAACGCGCGCATGAGGTAGGGCGTACCCTCGACAAAATGCCAGTCGAGCGGATTGACTGATGCCGCGTGAACTCTGACCAGTAGTTGATCGTCGGCTGGAGCAGGCTTTTCGACGTCTTGAAATTTCAGATTCGCGACGCCGTAGTCGCAGTACACAATGGCTTTCATCGGATTTGTCGGAACGACAGAGTACTGCTTGCAGTCGTTGGTCGAAGTCCAGTAGGCAATAAATCCCCAAAGGACTAGAGCCAGTACAATGATGCTCGCGGTCCATTTTAATATGCGTTTCCATCGCCTGGGGCGAGGCTTTGTTGCTTCATCTTTCATAGCTCTTGTTTCCTCTTCTTTGTTGATTGTGTTACTCATTAGGCAGGACGGGTTACCTGTCGGTCGGTAGCAACCCCAGCTGTTGCATCATTGAAAGCTGATCAAAGGCCGACCATTCCTCTTTGATCCTGCCATCGACAATCCGCCAGATCGTAATCCCGGCCAGTACCGCTTTTTTACCTGTTGCCCGCAGGCCATTGCCTATCCCGGTATTGGTACCACGCGCGATCCAATAGATCGTGACCAGGTCGCCTTCGGCGATCAATTTCTCTGGGGTGACGACGACATCGGGAAACGCAGCATGCCATCCTTTGAGTGCTGTCTGGTCTTCCTCCAGAGTGGCGTTGGAATGAATGCCGTGATTGACGAAATCCTTCGCGTACAGCTGTTCAGCGAGTTCAAACCGCGCACGGCTGAGAATTTCCTCGAATGCCCGCTTCGCGGTTGCCTTGTTTTGTTCCTGCAAAGTCGCGCCGAAGAGCTGACTCCCAATCAACAAAGGGGCCACGTAAACTGCTGTTACGAGTCGGGCTTTTTTCCAAACTGGTTTCATGTCGCCTTCCTTTCGTGTCAGTTCGCAGTGATTATTATCTTCCCTCTGGCATGTCCCTCATCGAGGTAACGAAGAGCTTCAGGGGCTTCGCTTAGTTTATAAGTCCGCTCGATAACCGGCTTAAGCTTTCCTGCCTCGATCAGGCCAGCCAGCATGATCAGGTCGTCTTTGCTCATCCTGGTCATGTATTGAGCGAACTTTTGATCGGTAAATGCTGACAGCCCGCGAGCTGTGAAAAGATTTCCGGCGATACGTCCGACAGCCTGACCTCCTTTCACCCCGGCTCCGCCCATTCCGGCCAATACACAGACGCCTTTGGGCGTTAACACGCGGCGGCGTTCGAAGAAGGAATGATTGCAAACGTTATCGAAGATCACATCGTAACGCTGCTCGCTCCTGGTGAAATCCTCTTTGGCGTAATCGATGATGTGATCGGCGCCGATCGACCGGACAAGATCGACATTCCGTGCGCTGCAAACCGCCGTCACTTCTGCGCCAAGAGATTTGGCGATTTGCACAGCGAATGTTCCTACACCTCCGGTCGCTCCATTAATCAATACTTTCTGTCCAGGCTGAATCTTGCCTTGATCGCGCAGGCCCTGCAGGGCAGTAAGCCCAGCCACCGGCAGAGAAGCGGCTTGCTCAAACGAGACGTTTGGCGGTTTTATGACCAGGGCCCGTTCGGAAGCAACTGCATACTCGGCAAGAGCGCCGCGACAGGTGCCGAATACTTCGTCGCCCGGTTTGAATTGCGTTACGTTCTTGCCGACCGCTTCCACCTGGCCGGCAACATCGCGGCCGAGCCGTGTGTCTCTTGGTTTGCGTAGCCCGAACATCAAGCGACCAAGCCACGAATCACGGGTCAAGTAGACATCAAGCGCGTTGAGTGAAGCTGCTTTAACCTTGATCAGGACCTGGTCGTCGTTTGGGACCGGCTTTTCAACATCGTCGAACTTCACGACATCCGGCGATCCGTATTCGCAGTAACGTATAGCCTTCATAGGATTGCCTGGGGCACCGGCATTACGATTGCAATCGTTGGTAGACGTCCAGTAAGCGACTAAAATCCACAGACTTGATGCGAGCAGGATGACAATCGCACTCCATCTCAATATGCGTTTCAACTTCAAGATCTAAAAAAACACAGGTAACCGTGCTGAAAGCAGTCTGGTTGAGCGCGCGCCACGACCATTCATCTCATTGTGATTTTGTGTGGCGATACCTTTTAGCAACAGCCAGAAACTCAGGATCAATTCGAAGATAGCCATCGGCGAATCGAACCAGTATGCGTCAACTGTCTTGTCGAAGGCCGGGAAAATCAGGAAAATAAAGGCGCTGATCACGCACCACGCAGACGCGATCACGCCAAATGCGGCCAGGCTTTTCGGAATGTACCCTGACTTCAACCAAAGATAGGCGCAAAAAGTTGCGGCCAAGCCAAAGAACGGCAGGCCAACGTAATAATCGTCGAAGCTGGCTGCAATCTGTAGCCTGGCCAGCACCTGTAAGTGATCGGCCTCGACAGCCTGCAAGTAAGGTGCGTTGCCTAAGAGCCGGAGTGCGCCAAGCAAATTTAGTGTTGTAAGAAGCCAGAGCAACGCGAACACCAGGCGAAAAAGTGCCGCCATCAATGCAAGCCCTTGGTGGACCGGCTTCAGGATCACGTATAGCGCAGACAGCAGAACGACGACGCATACTCCATAGGTAAGGAAACATATGAGCGCCAGTCGAACCTGAGTTTGGTGCGCCGAGAAATTCCGGGCTGTCTCCACAGCGTTACCCGACACGATGAGAGGACCTAGCAGCGCATAATTTCCAAGAACCACAATCACAAACGCGAGCAAACCAATAACACCCGCGACTTTTGCCGCGGCGCGTTGTGAATTGTCGACCGAGTTCATGCGGTCTTCACTTGCACTGCATGAGGGGGGAGCGATGCGACCTTTGCGCCTTTGATCAGAAGCCACAGCATGATTGCCAGTTCGCCGAATAACACGGGCTGCGCGAGGTTAAACGCGGTCCCGTAATAATCGGGGAAGAACAACGCGATAACACTGAGAGCCAGGTAGCCGAAACAATTAATCATAAGCCAAATGCCGAGGATGCGTGGCAGGAAACCGGAACGAAAGACCAGCAGCCCAAACGGAAAAAGCCACAAACCCCAGAAGATCTCGTTGATGAAATGCCCGTTGCTATGCAAACGCAGGAACAGCATGGCGAGGGCATCGCGCTGGGGTTTATCGAATACGGTCAGAAATTCACCGCCGCGAAATAGAATGAGGGCTGCGATGTTATTCAGCGCGTTTAGGAACCCAACAGCGGCGGAGACCAGAACAAAACCAACCATCAACCAGGGCCACGTTTTGTTGACATCGCGAAGCAAGCGGTAAAGAGCGAAGCCAAGGCAGATAAAAATCACCTGGCCAACAAGCTCAGCGAGCGTCGAAAGGCGAAACATCGTTTCGTGAGCCAGTATATTATCAGCGGTCGCAGTCGCATTCCCGTGCACGATCAGCTTGCTGGGAACGTAAATAAGGCTGAAAGGCGCCGTGAGTACCATCGACAAGTATACAGCGCCGGCGATCCGTGCGGCTTTATCTGTTGGGTGCATGAGTGCTCTCCGAGTTGCCTGTTATTCCGTTAACGTGATGACTGTTTCTTACTCTGAAGTGAAATAGGATTCCTGGACGTTCAGCATCTCGTTAGATAGGTCCTTGGTAACGGCGTTGCCGAACTGCTATGGCCACAAATACAGCAGCGAACGCCAGCCCGATCCAAAGACCGGGTGTGCTCAGGTATTTGAGGGGAGTGAGTTGTGGGGAATCGATCGAGTGCGGACTGAAGGCAAATGCTTCCGGCGCGAATCCCAGCAATCGATTCTTCAGCATCGAGGCAAAATGCGAAGTGCCGAACGTGGTGTACTCGAAGAAACCGATTGCAATGAGCGGCACAACTGCCCAAAGAAATGTCGCGCGTCGCGCCCAGCCTGAGACTAACAGCGCCCAGCCATAAATCGGCGCATGCCACAGGGCGATTGCGATCAACCCGTACAGCAAGATCAGGCATTCCTGAAAAAACGGGACATTTGTCCAGGTAGACACGGGACTCATGTTATGAGTCATCAGGAGCACACTGGTCCAAAGCGCCATGACAAACTGCGTCGCAATAATAATCGCGAACGTGACCAGCGGCAGAACGACCAGCGGGATTGTCGCCTTCGAGAGAAGGGTGGTGAGATCGGATACTGGAAGTGATTTCCAGAACAGGATGCTGCGATCGCGACGCTCGCCATACAGCGCATCGAGACAATAGAACACGCCCACGATAAAGGCGGTAAAGATCAACATCATGGCCGCGACGTTATATGGCATCTCGATCATGGCGCGCGCTTTTGCGGGCTCGAGCAAGAGTACTTCCTGTCTGCGCTGCGGCAGACCAATTGTGCTAATTAAAAAACCGAATAACACGACAAAAGCGACAATCAGTGGCGCGACATAGATCGATCGGTTCTCCCATAACTCGCGCCGGACCGACCAATAAAACGGCTGGGTCGTCGCGGTGGCGTGGGCGGTGTTACTTTCCCTGGTAGACTCAGGGCTCTTATCCGATGGCATATTCATTTAGTTGCTCCTATCTGATCTGGTTGCCCAACCGTGGTCTCGCGCGGAAGCGGCGGTGGCTTTGCTGCGCTATTACTCATCACCGCCACGAATAAGTCTGCGATGCTGGGCCTGCGTACTTCCCCAAACGCGGCAAGTTGGTCGCGATCCACATGATCGAATAACAGAACACTGCGACCAAAGACGGGACGCTCATGTATTGGCTTTAGCGCGCGCGCTGCCGCGACGTGCTCGGGATTCACCATTACTTCCACATAGCGCGAGTCGAATTCTTCCATGCTGCACTGGAGAACGATCCGGCCGCGGTTGATGAACATGAGATCGGTCAGAACATCCTGGACCTCTTCCACCTGATGCGTTGTTACGACGATTGTTCGACTGCGATCGAAGTAATCATTGAGCAGTGAATCGTAAAACTGTTTGCGATAAAGGATGTCCAGGCCAAGCGTCGGCTCGTCCAGCACAAGCAGTTTTGCGTCGATCGCCATCACGACCGCGAGGTGCAGTTGGGCGACCATGCCTTTTGATAGTTCTCTTACCTTGCTCGCAAGCTTGATCGTGGTTCTCGCCAGGAAACCCTCTGCTTTCGCGCGATCGAATCGCGGATGCACACCCTCGACATAGTCGAGCAACTGCGTCACTCGAATCCAACGCGGGAGCACAGCGACGTCAGCAATGAAAGAAACGTCTTGCATGAGATGGTCGCGCTCGGTCCATGGGTCGCGTCCCAGCACATTGAGTTTTCCCTGGTACGAAGTGAGACCGAGAATTGCATTGAGCGCGGTAGTTTTGCCTGCGCCGTTCGGACCGACTAGTCCGAGGATGCGTCCTTCTTCGACACGCAAATCGATGCTATCCAGCGCAACGGTTGTTCCAAACGTTTTGCGCAAACCACGTGCTTCTATTGTTGCCATGGCGTTAGCGATTCTCCGTTCTATTTGAACTGCGGACTGCCACATCGAGCAGTTCCTTTGGATCCAGGCCGAGCCGCTGAATCGTCGCGTGCACTCTAGGCCAATGTTCGGAAAGAAACTTCTGCCGCTCCCCCTTGAGCAGTGATTTGTGCGCGCCCTCTTTGACGAACATTCCGAGCCCGCGCCTCTTTTCGACCAGCTCCTCGTCGACCAGTTCCTGATAAGCCTTTAGAACGGTGAGGGGATTCAGCCGGTACTCG
>DATBEX010000114.1:0-12629 GCA_036558805.1 Candidatus Udaeobacter sp. | reverse complement strand
GGCGAGAACGTGGCGCTGCCGCTTCTGCAACACACCAACAAATCTCCGGATGAAATCGAAGAAATCGTGAAACAAAAACTTCAAATGGTCGGCCTGACAGGCTTTGAAGACCTTAAGCCGGATGAGATCAGCGGTGGCATGAAAAAACGCGTGGGGCTGGCGCGCGCGCTCGCTCTCGACCCGGAGTTGCTATTCAGCGATGAGCCGACGTCGGGGCTCGACCCAATCATGACCGCCGTAGTAGATGAACTTACTCTAAAACTAGCGCACGGCAGTCACATGACCGCGGTGGTGGTGTCCCACGATATGACAAGCGCGTTTCGCATCGCCACGCGCATGATCATGCTCGGCCACGGATCGATTGTCGCGCAAGGCACGCCAGATGAGATTCGGAACAACCCCAACCCCGAAGTACAACAATTCATTCACGGCGAGGCCGACGGTCCGACGCCGTTGAACCTTTCACAGGAAGAGCACGAGGATCATCAGAACGTCAAACCGCGTCCGTATGTTGCAGCGCGTGATAGATTTCATCGAAAGACGGCATGAGCTGCGCCCAATGGAAAAAGTTAAAAGCGTTACAAGGTTAAAAAGATTACCAAAGCGGGCAGTTAACCCGGAAATGCTTCCAGCGCTCAAGCGTTTTGACTTTCATAACTCTTTTAATTTTTTAACTCTTCTGGTCATTTGTCATTAGCCCCATGAACTTAAAGAAGCGCAATCTCTCGGATTATCTCGTCGCGCTATCAGTGATCGCCTGCAGCGTCGTGCTGCTCGGTGCGCTTACTTTTGCTCTCTCAGGTTATCGACTTAAGAAGCCAACACGAACGTTGCAGATCAATTATGAAGACGTCACCGGTATCAAGGTTAATTCTGAAGTCCGTTACGCGGGCGCGCCGGCTGGACGAGTGATTTCAATGCGTCACCTCACTTCCAAAGAACGTGACGCCAGCGCGAACAAGAAAGACGCTGTGCGCGTAACAGTCAGCCTCGACGAAAAGATTCCGCCTTTGCCCACTGACGTAACTGCGACGCTCAGCTCCGATACAATGCTTTCGCCAAAGTTTGTGGCGCTTTCTGCTGGCACGCCTGGAGGTCAAACATTGGCAGATAACGCGGCGATCGAGGGTCATCCCTCGTATGGTCTCGAACAAATCACCGCCGAAGCGGGACCGTTGTTCGAGAACGCCAGCAAGCTACTGGACAATCTGAATGTGACCGTTACGGGGTTGAAAAAAGATCTTGGTGAATTCACGCCAAAACTCGGTCCACTCGCCGATTCGTTAAAGTTCGACGTGGACAACTTACAGAACCTGATCACGAACCTTCAGGGCGTAGCCAAGGGCGCGGACACGGTTTTCGGCTCGGCGGATTCGTTTATCAAAACCACGGACAAACAGCTTTCGGAAGATTTGAAACAACTGCACGTGACTCTTTTGAACCTGAAAGTTGTCACCACGTATGCGAAGGAGCTCGTGGGAACTCTCGCCGCGAAGCCAAACCGCGTCATCTTCAGCGGCAAACCGGCGACGCTGACACCGGAATCAGAAATCCTGAAAAGCTCAAAGCCGCTCCCCGCAAGAAGGCCGTGAGTTAGCGCTCGATTCGCCTGACGCTCGTCGGTGTCTGCGCGCAACATTCAGAAATCGGCGGCGGTTGCATATTCGCGCAAATATCCGGGACCTTCACCTTCTGTTTTCCGTATAATTTCGTGGAGGCCAGCATGAAAAAGCGTGGGCGTCGTCGAATACGCTCGCCCGAATACTGGCGTGCGTACTACACGCGGAAACAACGCGAATGGCGTGCTGCGCACTGCTCCCAGGCGTATCGTACCCGGAAAAAACGCGAACAACGCGCTGCCAATCAACTGGCCGGAAGGCGACGAAAACAAAAAAGAGGCGCGCAAACGGTCCGCTCATAGGAATTCTCACCCGCGCAGAAATCGGCATGGCAAGCACGTGCCCGAGCCAAAGAGCAGCTGCTAGGGTTGTCGATAACGCCACATCAATTTCAAAAAGCGAATCGAATCGCGAAGTGGACGGATCTTGCTAACCTGATCGGTGTAAACAGTCGTAATGGGGACCGATTCAATCTGATAGCCTTTTCGGCTGGCGATGATGAGCACTTCAGTGTCGTAATCGAACCGGTCTCCGCCACCGAGCAAGTCTGGGATTAATTGGCGATCCAGCATGCGGAAGCCGCACTGCGTGTCAGGGATTTCCTGTCTGCAAACGCGACTGATCCGTTTGCTCATAAACCGGTTCACAAACCGCCGAATAAAAGGCATCGCAGTAACATTGTTCATCCGGTTTCCGACAAGAAAGGTAGGCTTCAGCACAGCAGCTGCAGACATAAGGAACCGATCGATTTCCTCGGGAAGGTGTTGGCCATCAGAATCGAGAAGGATGACCCACCTGGCTTCCCGCTTCAGCCAGTGTCCCAGTCCTGTTTTGATCGCCTCGCCTTTGCCGCGATTCTTCGGGTGAACAATCACGTCAGCACCAGTTTCGCGCGCGCGTTGCGCCGTTTGATCGTTCGAACCGTCGTCAATTACAAGAACCTCGTTCAAATGCTCACGCGTTCGGCGAACGATGTCGCCGATATGTCTTTCATCCTGATACGCCGGAATGACTGCGGCGGTTTGTGAACGAATTCGAGCAAGGCGATCTTGCTCCGGTTCCGTCATCGCCCCGCCTCTGCCGACCCAATCTTTGCAGCCGCTACGGCGGGCAGGCGCACAACCGGGTGAAAATCGGCCGCGTGATACGAGCTGCGAACGAGCGGGCCAGAAGCGACATAGACAAAACCTTTTCTGCGCGCCATGTCACCGTAGTAATTGAATTGCTCGGGGCTGATGTATTCCACCACCGGCAAATGGTTCGGAGTCGGTCGCAAATACTGACCCAGGGTAAGGACTTCGCAGCCGACCTCGCGCAAATCATCCATTGTCTGAAAAAGTTCTGTCTCTTTCTCGCCGAGGCCCAGCATGACACCACTCTTTGTCACCGTGCCCGGTGACAATTCCCTTGCACATTGTAAGACCTGCAGCGAAGTACGATACTTTGCACGCGAACGCACCAGCGGTGTAAGCCGTTCCACTGTTTCCATGTTGTGATTGTAAATGTCAGGGCCAGCGTCGAGAACAATCTGGATGCACCAATCCTCCGCGTGAAAATCGGGAACAAGCACTTCGACGATAATCGAAGGATCCATTTCTCGGATGGCCGCGATCGTGCGCGCAAAATGATCGGCGCCGCCATCCTTTAGGTCGTCACGGGCGACTGCCGTAATCACGACGTGCTTTAATTTCATTCGGCGCACCGCCTCGGCCACACGCTGAGGTTCGTCGTTTTCCAACGCGAACGGTTTTGCAGTTGTCACGGCGCAGAACCCGCAGGCGCGCGTGCAACGGTCCCCTGCGATCATGAATGTGGCCGTGCCCTGGCTCCAGCATTCCCAGCGATTTGGGCACTGCGCGCTTTCGCAAACTGTGTGCAGACGCAAGTCGGAAATGAGCGCCTTGGTTGAAAAGAAAACCGGATTCGATGGCAATCGTACTTTGATCCAGGGCGGCTTCTGTCCCTGGTGCAAGGCGGGATCCATCTTCGCGCACGACATGGGACAAAGTTACAATGTTAGGAGGGTTACAAAAGTTAAAACGTGTCAGAAAAATGTTGAAGCGTTAAAGTCCTGAAGCGGCCGGGCATTTGTCATTCTGAGCGAAGCGAAGAATCTCAGAATAGATGCTTTCGATAGCGACATGACAGGGTACGCCGTGTTCACTTTGCGCCTGAACACTTCAACTCTTTAGGATCACAATTTCGTCCGGCCAGAGAGCGCTGCAGAAAGCGTCAGTTCATCGGCCGATTCAAGGCCGCCGCCGGCCGGAATGCCGCGGGCGATCCGCGTAAGACTCACATTTTTGTCCTTTAAAAGATCGACGATGTAATTTGTGGTGGATTCACCTTCCACATCGGCAGGGAGCGCAAAGATTATTTCGATGATCTTTTCCTGATCAACGCGCTCCAGCAAATCCTTGATACGCAAGTCTTCGGGGCCGATATGGTCCAGCGGAGAAATCTTTCCTCCCAGCGAGTGGTAACGGCCCCGAAAGGCATTGGTTTTTTCCAAAGGAAGAATATCCGTTGGTTGTTCTACAAGGCAGAGCACTTCTGTCGAGCGTGAAGCGTCCGCGCAGATCTCGCAAATTTCGCCGGTTGCAAAAAAACCGCATAATTTGCAGGAATGAATCGCCTGGCGCGTGTCCGCGATTGCGCGCGCGATTTGTTCCGGTTGATCGCTGCGTGCCCGCACCATCCAGAGCGCAATCCGCTCTGCAGATCGTGGACCGACTCCCGGCATTTGTCGTAGCTGCGTAATCAAATTCCGGATTGCGACCGGATATTCCGTCCTTCTCAAAGCACGCTCAGCTTTCTTCCAAGGACGATTCCGTCAATTGCAGAACCAGCGGCTCCAGCCGGCGCAAATAGAATTGCAGCACAGGATCTTCTTCCCCTTCTGGCCCACGTGCTTTCTGGAATTCAGAATAAGCTTCCGCCCAGCGTTTTTCTCGATACAGAACTACCCCGCTCCAGAACGAATCTCTACGCGCAACATGCTCCGGCCTCGCTTCCGAGGTTAGCCAAAGCGGCTCGTATATTTCGATTCGGTCATGCGAATTCATTCCGCTTACAAAATCAATTGGACGCGCGACAATCGCTTCGCAGACCCGGTCGAAACTAGCCGTATCAATCAGGATCTTTGATCCATAACGGTGATTCAGAGCACAGAACCTACGCGCAAGGTCAATCGGTTCCCCGCTCGCCAGCAGCGCGGGATGCACGCTGTCCTTCAGAGCACCGGCAACGATCGACCCCGAACTAACGCCCGTCTGAACGTTCCAATCGCGGAACGTTTCCTTGTCGTCCTGTCCGCGTTCACGAAAATTCTTCTCCAAATCGAGCACGGCACGCACTGCATCTTCAGCATGTTGGCTACCAGCATTGGGAAATCCAAAAATAGCAACAACGCCTTCCCCGTCGGCAGCCTGCAGGTAAGCTCCTCTTTCGATCAGGCCGTCCGCCGTTTCACGAATAAATTTTGACATCGTTTCAGCAAAACCAGCGGGATCCGAGTCAGTCGGGAATCCATGACGGTTGGCAATGCCGCAGACGGCCACAGTCGCCTCGTACGCTTTCGCCTCGCCATCAAAAGAGCCATTACTGACACGACGAAATTCCCGTTTAGAAAGGCGATTGGCAAAAATTGTCCGGACCAAATGCGAGCGGTCTCTCCGCAAAAAGGCCATCCAGCCTTCCGCGCAGGCCACGGCCAATGCCACCGCAAAAATGCCGGGAACCGGGTTGAAAAAGACCCGGTAAAGCGAAAAGACCCACGAGAGCACAAGGAGCTCAACCACCAAAGCCCCGAACAACAGATAGTTTCGTAGCCGCGCAGTATCGGCAGTATTTCTCAGATTCAGCCAGGCAACGCCAAAAGCGATGAGCAGGACAAAAACGTACTGCCATTTTTCCCCTACAACTCTTGTCGCTCGCACGTAATCGGAAACGAGATGACCAACGCCAGCCTCAAAACCCGCCAGCGCCCTCGTTCCGTGCAAGACGCCGACAACGATGGTTACGATAACTGCAATTACGAGCGTTGTGATCAACGAGCGCTTCATCAAACAATCAGGACTTTTGCCCAGCTGCAGTTGGGTAATAGGATTGCACCACTAATTCGCTTAGGAATTGGTCCGGCGCATCGACAGCTTCGGCATTGATGACAAAACTTGTCCGGCCAGTGTTCTTTTTGATCAGGTTCAAGCCGAACTGGTAATCCTTAAATAGATGGGCGCAAAGATCGCTCATGTTCATCCGCTCAGCCTGCGCACGCTCCACAAGGCGCCGCACGGCTGTTTCATCGAAAACCATTTCCAACCCGTGCTCGCTGCTGAATTTCTCAGCGTATTGACGCGCACCAGTCTCGAGCATTTGGGCCTCAAGCTTGTGTCCTTCTGCCATTAGTCGGTCGAGCACACGCCGTGGCTCCCGCACCAGCGCAGCAGTAACACGCAACTGGCTCAGGCCCGATCCCGCCAGGTAGTACTTGTAATCGCGGAACAATTTTTCAAAGACCGTCAGCAATCCACGCGCACCGGTTTTCTCCCTGGCGGCAGCTTCCGCCAGCAATCTCAGCGCTTCGTCTTCGAAACTGATCTCGATACCGTACGCACGAAAGGCGCGCTCGTATTGGCGAAGCAAACTTCCCTCGGAATACTTCATGATACTGAACAGGTCGTCCGCATCCAGGTCTTCGCACACGACGCGCACTGGTAATCGACCAATGAATTCCGGTTCGAAACCGTACTCGATAAAATCGTGTGTCGTCACATGCCGGAACAATTCGTTGTCCATCACCTCTTTCGGTTCCGCGCTAAATCCGATCTGACCATGCCGAACGCGCCGCGCCACTTGTTCTTTCAATTTCTCAAATGCACCGCTCACCACGAATAGGATATGCCGCGTGTTGATGGTCTCTCGCTTCGCCTTGCCACGCCGTTGAAATTCGAACGCCGCCTGCAATTGCGCCTGAAGATCGTTCATGCTGCGAACCGGCACTTCCGTCTCCTCCATCAACTTCAGAAGCGTCGTCTGGACGCCGCGTCCGCTAACGTCCCGCCCGATCAAGTTTCCAGCGGCCGCGATCTTGTCGATCTCATCGATATAAATGATTCCGAACTGAGCCAGGTTCACGTCACCATTGGCCTTGTGCACCAGCTCACGCACCAGATCTTCTACATCGCCGCCGACGTATCCGGTCTCGCTAAACTTGGTAGCGTCCGCTTTGACGAACGGCACCTGGATCAGGTCGGCGATGTGTTTGATCAGGTAGGTTTTGCCGACTCCAGTCGGGCCCACCAAAATGACGTTTTGCTTGATGTATTCGATCTCCTGTGCGCGTTTGGCATCTTCCTTCTCCAGACGACGCAGGTAATTGGCATGGTTGTAATGATCGCAAACCGCGATCGCCAGCACCTTCTTGGCCTCGTCCTGCTTGATCACGAAACGATCGAGATGCGCTTTAATGTCCCGCGGCAGAAGATTGAATTCGAATTCCTTGTGATAGCTCTTTTCTGATTTTTCTTCCTCTTCAACTGGCGCGGCTTCCGGTTCGGCAAAAGTCGCCACGGAGACCCGGTCGCCGAAGTTCTGTTTCATGAACTCCGTGATCTTGGTCTTTAATTCTTCCGGCGAAGGAAACTGCGGTGGTGGGTTTTGCTCCATATCGCGATCCAGAAAACGTCGCGTCAAAAGTCAGTTATGGCAATGACTCGTCTAAAATCTGACTCTCAGGACTGGAATTCGTTCATCGGCAATTTTGATCTGTGCCGTCTGCGATTTTTTGCCATTGGTCCGGCCGGACTCGCATTTTCGGAAGGTGGCACCGTCGCCGCGGCGACTCCTCAACGCGTTGCCTAATGCCACTCACCGATATCTGGAAAAAGCTGCGGAATTTGCTTCTTGTATTCAGGTTTGCCACTCGCAGCCGCTTTCGCTAATTCCCGAGCGGCTGCGGTTTGTCGCGTTTCACTGGCAAAAATGGCACAGAGCCACTGGCGATCAGCCGCATCTGGCGCTTCCGGCGCGATAAACGATTTGGATACAAGCAGTAACTCCTTTGGTAGAAGCTGTTCCCATTTCACGCCGGCGATACCGTATGGAAGCCTCATGTTGAGACTTTCACTCGTTGCGCCTGCTATGCCCGCATATTTGGTGCCGTCGCTGTCGATGAGTGTACCCGAGTAATGAATGCGATTGAGATCGTCGATCAGCGTGTTTTTCCAATCGAACAAGAGTCTTGCTCTCTTCTCTGCAACATCTTTTGCCGGCTGAAAGTATGTCCCGATCAGCTTCACATTTCTGATCGTCTCAGCCGCTTGATCAAAGTGATAAAGCGCAATTTGCTCTTTATAGACAGCAAATGCTTGGTTCCATGGACCACGTTCCCGAAACGATGTTACAAACGCAGTCGCCTCCCCCCAAGAGCGCGAGACGCCACGCTCGAAAATGAACAAGCCTCCGGCGGCGAACAACAACGCTGGTAAAACCACGCGAAGAAGTGTCGCCCAGGGAAAATGACGTGCCGCTTCTCCGACCCGTTTAAAGGTGTGCCAGGGAAAACGAGGGAGCGACCAACGCCAGCGCCGCGAAGATGCCGCACCGGCGCCATTATCGCTGGCGGTCTCCAGCGCCCGCAACGCTCGCTCAAGCCCAGCCACCAACTCGTCATAAGAGGAAAAACGCTGCGCTGGATCAGCTGAGATCATTCGCTGCAAAATCTCCACAGTCGCTGCAGAGATGTCCGGCGCGATTCGCTGCAAATCGAGTGGTTGTTGTTTCGATTCGAGCAGTGCCGAAGCGGAATTTGTGCTGGCTTCGATTGGCGGTTTGCCCGCAATAGCGTGAAAGAGGGTTGCGCCCAAACTGTAAATGTCGCTGCGAAAGTCCTCGGGATCGTTGTTTAGTCTTTCCGGGGAGACATATTCGGGAGTTCCCCAAATCACACCACCCTTTTCCCAACGTTGCGTGCCCGGGCTCGCAAGACCGAAATCGCCGATTTTTGCTGCATTTTCGTCGGCAAACAGAATATTAGCCGGCTTCACATCACGGTGAATCAGACCTCGCCGGTGCGCGGCACGCAGTCCCCTCGCAACCTGAATGCCAATCTCGAGCACGCGCCTTTCTGGCACCCGGGGTTGCAACGCCATGAGATCGTCGAGACTTCCATGATCGATCAACTCCATGACCACGTAGAACTGACCGTGATCTGTTCCAGAATCGAAGACTTGTACTACGCAAGGATGATTCACGGCGGCAGCGAGGCGCGCCTCCTGTTGCAACCGAGTTTTATGATCTTCTTCGCCGCCGAGATCTCTGCGCAACAGCTTTAGGGCCACGAACCGATCCAACTCCAGATCAGCGGCCTTATAAACTGTGCCCATTCCCCCCACCCCAAGCGTCTCGACCACAGCGAAATGATCAAAGGTTCGTTCTACGCGTATCTTCTTACCACACGTTGGACAGGGTATGCGCGCCAATGGCTCCGCCTGTGTCGTATCGACAATCGTTCCGCAACCGGGACATGTTTGGGCGGTGGGCTCACTCGCCATCGGGCAGCAATTGTAACACCCAGACCATACAGAGCAAAACGTACCGCAGCCATAGCCGCTGTGGGCTTGTGGGCTCTCGCCGGCCGATTCACGAACTGCTATAATTCATTGAATACTTTGCTACGAGAGCCAGGCTAGCGGGGTGCATGCAACCATCCATGAGGCAACTTTCGTCAGAAAATTCAATCCGGATCGAGCTTATCGTGCCAACGAACGAAGCAAGGCTTCGGCTCGACCAATTTCTGGCGAAACAACTTCCAGAGTTTTCGCGCTCAAGGCTTCAGCATCTGATCCGCGACGGGTTTGTTCGACTTAATAATTTGGCTAGCCGGCCACGCCAAATTGTTCGAAGCGGCGATAGGATTGAGCTTACCGAACCGCCGCTCGAAAAGATCGAAACCTTGCCAGAGGAGATCGCACTTGAGATTCTCTTTGAAGACGACGATCTCATCGTTGTCAATAAACCGGCCGGGATCGTCGTTCATCCGGGCGCGGGACACAGAAAGCACACTCTGGTCAACGCGCTGCTAAACCATTGTGCCGCGTTGTCGGGAATCGGAGGAAAAGAGCGCCCCGGCATCGTTCATCGTCTCGACAAAGAGACAAGTGGTTGCCTTGTTGTCGCCAAGAACGATGCTGCGCATCGCGGATTATCCAGGCAGTTCGCAGACCGCACCGTGCAGAAGATTTATCTTGCGCTGGTAGCTGGAAAATTGCGCAAACCAACCGGCGTAATTGAAGAGAAAATTGGACGCCATCCAGTACACCGACAACGAATGAGCGCAACAACAAGCCATCGTGGACGCGCGGCCAAAACCGAGTATCGCGTCGTCCGCTCCAGTAATCGGGCCAGTCTCGTCGAGTGCCGATTGCACAGCGGACGGACCCATCAGATTCGCGTGCATCTTCATTATCTCCGTCACCCGGTGCTCGGTGATAAAGTCTATGCGCCACGACTCGCAAAGGAGTTTCCACGACAAATGTTACACGCGTGGAAGCTTGGATTTTGCCATCCTAGCACGGGGGAGTGGAAACATTTTGAGGCTCCGTTGCCTGGTGATTTCGCAGCGGCGGTAGAATTCGTAATCGAATCTCAACCAGTATGAAACAGCGAAAACTTGGACGCGGCGGGCCAATTGTCTCGGCAATCGGTCTTGGCTGCATGGGGATGTCCGATTTTTACGGTGGACGAGACGACCACGAATCCATCGCAACGATTCATCGCGCGCTCGATCTCGGGATCACTTTCTTCGACACGGCCGATATGTATGGGCCACACACAAACGAGCAATTACTCGGGCGCGCGCTGATGGGCCATCGTGAACGAGTCGTCATTGCGACGAAGTTTGGAATTTTACGCGACCCTGCCAGGCCGGACCACCGGGGAATCAGCGGCAAACCGGATTATATCCGTAAAGCTTGCGAAGAGAGCTTGCGCAGGCTGGGGGTTGATGTGATCGACGTTTATTACCAGCACCGCGTCGATCCAGAGACGCCGGTTGAAGAGACCGTGGGCGCAATGTCGGAGCTGGTACGCAAAGGCAAGGTGCGCTTTCTTGGTCTCTCGGAAGCGAGCGCCGAAACAATCCGCCGCGCGCACGCGGTTCACCCCATCACGGCATTGCAATCGGAATACTCACTCTGGACACGCGATCCCGAGAAGGAAGTCCTTGGTGTATGCCGCGAGCTTGGCATTGGCTTCGTGCCGTACAGTCCGCTTGGTCGCGGGTTTTTAGCGGGTCAAATCAAACGCTTTGAGGATTTGCCGGAGCATGATTACAGGCGAACCTCGCCGCGATTCCAGGGAGATAATTTTCAGAGCAATCTCGAACTAGTCGAGAGAGTCAGTGAAATTGCTCACGAAAAGAGATGCACGCCTGCGCAATTGGCGCTGGCATGGGTCGTGGCACAGGGCAACGACATCGTTCCAATTCCTGGAACCAAACGCCGCAAATACTTGCAGGAAAATATCGGCGCACTCGATGTTGCTCTCATGAGCAAAGATCTCGCACGCATCAATGAAGTCAGTCCGCACGAGAGCGTCGCGGGCGCGCGCTATCCCGATTGGGCAATGAAAATGGTGAATCGGTGAGGAGGCGAAGCGCAATGCGCCTGATAATTGAGCTTTGCTCTTGCCTCTTGGCGCTTGTCTCTTAGCCCTTGACGTTGGCCCGCCGCGGCACCAGCGCGTTTGCCAGCATTGTCTGGACAATCTCACTGCGCTGGTTCGTGGTCACGTTCTGCAACCGGATAATCCCATAGCCTGGTTTGGACTTGGATGGGCGGAGATCGATAATTTCCGTTTCCACTGTGAGCACATCGCCTGGCCGTACCGCATTCGGCCAGCGCAATTCATCAACGCCCAGGCCGATCGCGCCTACAGCGAAATTCAATGTTTGAACAAAGAGCCGCATGGTTATGGCTGCCGTATGCCAACCACTCGCGATGAGACCTTTGAAAATCGTCCTCTCAGCGCTTTTCCGGTTCAAATGAAACATTTGTGGATCGAACTTGTGGGCAAACTCGATCACCTCTTTCTCGGTCACCTTTACCGGCTCAGATTTGAACCGATCACCTGCCTTTAAATCATCGAAATAATGCTCTTTCATTCCGGACTCTTTTCGTCCTGATCGAAACGGAAACCAACATTGATGCTCTATCGCACAAGAATGAGCAATGCCTAAGTAAGCTCGATCTCCATTGGCGCCTGATAAAAGTGGCCTGTGGCAAAGTCGTTAACTGGCTCTTGTTCGGGCTACACCGCTTTCCGAAGTTTAGGTCGATAAGAACATACATTAACAACCAAATAAAGGGAGGCATTATGAAAAAGAGTATTGTTGTCGCAGCCTGCGTGCTAATTGCTCCGCTGGCATTTGCACAGCCTGGTCCGGGGCAAAAGAGCCAAACAACCACAGAACCAGTAACGGTAACGGGAGCGGTCATTAAGATGACGGCCGAGGAAGGCTCAGCCGCCTGTTATCAACCACTGAGAACGCTAGTTGTTCGTCAGGAGAACTCGCAAAACGCTGATCGTTATGTTCTCAACGGATATGGTCACGTCCTGGACAAGACGGGCAAAGTCGTCCAAACCGCGATCAAACCTGGCGCTCGCGTGCGCATTTACTACGCACACACGGGCGATTCGCGTGCCATTGATCACGTCGTTCTGTTAGACTAAGGCCACTTGCGCCGAGCTATCACGTAAAAGCCGCAAGGTTCCGCGAACCTTGCGGCTTTTTGCCAGGACGATGGCCTCCATAGCCTTGTCCTGACTCTGATGGATCTCAGGCACATCCAGACCCCAACGTAAATGCGATCCATCTATGCTTAAAATAGGAGAGGCGATCGAAATCGACAAAAACGTTCTGCCTCAGTTCCTATTGAACGATGGGAGGAAGGATAATGAATGGAAACGGGTTGTTATTTGGCGGGGATCAAGTTCGAGATATCTTGAAGG
>DATBEX010000113.1:0-3695 GCA_036558805.1 Candidatus Udaeobacter sp. | reverse complement strand
GGAAAGACGGCGGAAGAGTCCACGAAATGAGAAAATTCGTCTGAGCCATAGAATAACGCCGATCGGATAAGCGACGATATTGTAAATGATGATCGTCTCGAAAAAGCGTTGCTTTAGCGCGGGAGAAACGAGTAATGGCTGAATAACAGTTGTGTTGTACCAAATATTGAATGCACTCCCGATAATTTGCGGAACCACCGGCGCAAGCGCCGTCAGCAGGAGGCCATAACGCTTGCGGGCGGGTGTCATTCTTTCGGCAGCGTCCATGGTCGAAAATAATCGAGCAAAATTAACCGGCCGCGATTTGAATGTTCGCAGTCACGCCGAACTCGCGGGAAATCTGTGAGCGGTCCGAATTGAAATCCGGCGTCCAACGGCCGAAAAAAATTGTCCTGGTGGCTGGGCAAAACATAGCGTGGCCGCAAACGTTCGAGTGCGTCAGGCAGACGCGCTCGTGAATCCGGCAGGGCCATACCCAGAATTGCAAGATCGACATTTTCAAAGGGCGGCAACCGGGCAAGGGTCCCGCCAGAGTCGATATAAATGCGCTGGCCGCTAACTTCGATGAGAAACGCCAGCGGCTCTCCGCAAACCCAATCGGCCGGATGCTGTGGTGGGCTGAAACTGTGTGTTTCCCGTTGATCGAAAGGGACTCTGCCGAAAAGGCGATCGTGCGTAGCAGGCAATACCCGAATTTTCCATGGCCCAATCTGCCGCGCGTCTCCAGCAGTGACCACATCGCCAGATACAGCGCCAGCACGCTTCGCAAGGTCGACAGCGGCGGCCGAGGCAATGAGTCGCGCGTGTGTTCTCGACATGATAATCGGAACATCGAGGAGATGATCGAAATGCCCATGAGTAACCAGAAT
This sequence comes from Candidatus Udaeobacter sp., assembly GCA_036558805.1. GTDB lineage: Bacteria > Verrucomicrobiota > Verrucomicrobiia > Chthoniobacterales > UBA10450 > Udaeobacter. The sequence continues at coordinate 2,826 of DATBEX010000113.1, read as the reverse complement.
CGCGTCCACCTTTGGCGCAAGGTGTCGCATTCCCTCTGCAATGCGCGACATGTTCGGCTGAAGTCGCGAGCCAACTGCAACACTTAAAAGGTCTACACGCGAAAAATAGGGATCTACGAGCAAAGTGTGCCGTTGGAATTCGAATTGGTAGCCGTTTGTGCCGAGGTAGGTGACACGCAATCGGTTCCGCGAAGTTTCGCCAGCGTCTTTTGCAATCAGGTCTGCGTGCGAATCCAGCCCCGCGCCTAAAGCCGAGGAGAATCCGAGAAAAAGAAGAAGTGCGCCTTTCAATCCTTTGCAGCCGATTCTAGCGAAGCGTTGTCCTGCGGCCAACTGCAAGTTTGCTTGACGAATTCCGCTTGCCTGCCTTCAATGATTGAAATGAGTGTGGAGTACACGGATGCGCCTAAGACTCGGCCTGAGTCGATTACTGGAGATAAAATGGCGTGTCCATATTGCGGGCATTTGCTGCCAAAAGATGCCGAACGCTGCGATCGATGCGATTGGACACGCGGCGCGACGGAAACGGCGGAAGGCAAAGCGAGCGACGCCATTGCTGTAATCTTTAGTATCATTCCCGGCCTGGGGCACATTTACAAGGGGCACAAGCTCGCGGGCTTTCTCTGGATGTTTGGTGCGATCCCAGTCGGGATCTTCGTGTTGCTGGCCGCCTTTGCATCCGCCGGCTGGGGACTCGGTCTCTTTTTCTTTTACCTCATCGCGGTGATGCTTCACGCATACGCAGTGGATGACCGGGTCGTGCCACCGAGAGAAGACGAAGGCGAAGAATACTGATCTCTTTGAGCGCTAAAGCGCTGAATCGTTAGATCGTGATCGATTCACGAATCTCGATTTTCGAATTACGACTCCCCGATAATCCATGTCACCTCGCCAGCGGCTGGATTCACCCTTGAAGCTGGAAATTGCGCAGCACCGGCGAGAACGCCTTCGATTAATTCAGCGTTTTTTGCCGCGCCGACCAGGAAACACACGTGTCGTGCATGATTGATCAAAGGGAATGTGAACGTTAATCGCCAGGCGTCTAACTTTGGAACAAAGTTCGCGACGACACGTCTTATCGTTTCATCCAATGCAACGGTCCCGGGAAAAAGCGATGCTGTGTGCCCATCGTCTCCGAGGCCGAGAAGAATCAGATCATGCTCGTAAATCAGTTCGCCTCGCTGTGCGGCCATAAGATCGAGCCAGTCCTGATATTCCTGTGCTGCCACTTGTGGATCGATTTCACCGCGCATACGCAGGATCGATGTTTCAGGGACCGCGGCCGGCGCGAGGAGAGTTTCCCGGGCCATTCGGAAGTTGCTCTGTCGATCATCCGGCGGCACGCAGCGCTCATCTCCGAATGTAATTCGCGTCAACTCCCACGGGAGATCATGGCCGATCACAGCAAGCCGGGTGTAAACCGGTACCGGGGTGTTTCCACCTGAAAGAGCAATTCGGAATTCATTGCGTTCGCCAAGGGCCTTGTGCGCCTGGTCAAGAATGAAGCTGGCGGCGTCAGGAGCGAAATTCCTGGTTCGAATTACCTGACCACCCATTTTGCGTTTCGAATCAGATCGCGCAATGCGACTTGCCGCGCTTTTGCAGGTAACGCTGATGATATTCCTCCGCACGCCAGAACGTCGGAGCGGATTCAATTTGCGTTACTACTGGCCGGCCAAATCGTCCGCTCGAATCGATCTTTCTTTTGGACGCCTCAGCCGTCGCCTTTTGTTCGGGCGAATGATAAAAGATCACTGAACGATACTGCGTTCCAACATCAGGGCCCTGCCGGTTGACCGTCGTGGGATTGTGGTTCGACCAGAAAACATTCAAAAGTTCGTCGTAGGTGATTTGAGATGGATCGAATTCTACTTCTACCACCTCAGCGTGGCCGGTCTTGTCAGTACAAACATCTTCGTATGTCGGATTCTCTTTTTTACCGCCGGCGTAACCGACCGCCGTGGAGACAACGCCCTTCAAATTCCGGAAAGTCTCTTCTACCTCCCAGAAACAACCTGCCCCGAACGTCGCTTTCTCAGTACTCATCACAAGGAAAGTGGAATGATTGTGAGAAGAGTGCAACCGTCGCTGTTGGCCTTCTCTCTCCGTGGCTTTACCATTGCCCTAAAGTCTTAGTAGCCAACAGTTCCCGATTCTGGCAAAAGAAAAGCAATCCTTTTCAGAAATGAGGTCCTCAGCCACCACGGTCGATCAGACCCGCCCTATCTTGCCAGTGCGACTGCTGAATGGCTGCGGAGCGTTGCTGGACAAGAGCCGAATTCCGCGCAGCTCCCTTCGCGCGGTTGATTTGATCGAAGCGGCAAAGCGCCGTTGCGCTCTCGACGATTTTGGCGGAGGCGACTTTTTCGAGGGCCTGTCGCGATTGCTGGATTCCTGTCAGCGTGAATCTCAGCTCAGCCTTATCGGAAGAATTGTCCTTCGGGCCGATCTCGTCCGTCTGTTGTGTTCGCGGCTCTTCATGCAGCGAGATCGGAAGGTCTATCCGAGCATTGCGCGTCAGGAAATCCGCGAACCGCTCTTCATCGTCGGTTTGCCCCGCAGCGGTACCACGGTTTTGCACACCTTGCTTGCCGTGGATCCCGAGCACCGAGTTCCCATGACCTGGGAAGTGATGACGCCTTCCCCACCGACTCGGGAGAATGAGAAACGACGAATTCAACGGGCGATCAGTAGTTGCAATTGCTTCAATTGGCTGGCTCCCACATTTCGCCAGGCCCATCCCGTTGGCGCAGAGCTTCCGCAGGAATGTGTCAGTCTCATGGCGCCGACGTTTATGAGTGATCAATTTGATGCGATGTATTATGT
>DATBEX010000112.1:0-13660 GCA_036558805.1 Candidatus Udaeobacter sp. | reverse complement strand
ATTACAAAATCCATGGAGGCGGACTACGCGGCGACGGAACAATCTGCTGCGAACGATCCAAATGTTACGACCAAGATTGCCGCTGCTAAGGCAGATGGTGTAACGGCGGTTTTGGGAGCACTTCAAGACTCCACGCCCTGACCACTGGACGGCTCTCCTGTCAAAAGTACGTGTGCGTGGCGTGGTTCGCCGTGCATTTCCTGCTAGTACTTTTGTTTTCGTGTCGGGAAACGCTCCGGTTGGTCACGGAAGGACCTACGATCCTTCCTGCTTCCTTTAAGAGCCTTTCGCAGAAAACTAGGACCCCTATTTCGGTAGCTCTGGGTCAACACTTGGCTGGGTCCAATCCAATCCGACAAGCCGTCGCAACGTATATGAACCTCGCCGGGATCGAAGCGGGTTATAATTACTTTGCCCCTAATGTGCCAGGCGGTTACAAGCTCGTTTTTGAATTACATTATCCCGATGGCCGGGTGGAATACGAGCTTCCATCGGTCAGTAGCCACGCAGCAGGCTTACGCATACAGGGTTTGCTGGATGGAATCGGGCGCATCCAGCACGACGTCCTGCGGGAACATCTGGTAAAAACTCTGACGCAATCTGCCTGGCGCGAACATCCCGACGTCAAAATGATTCGGGCTGTGTTCGGCGCGATCTCCTTGCCAAGCATAACTGAGTTCAAACATGGTAAGAGAGCATCGTATCAGTTCTTGTACGCTTACGATTTTAGCTTGGAGAAACCTGCGGAGCCAAAGGACCGCTGACCAACCTTGCAATCGTTAAGACAACGGCTGTTCGAATTTTTATTTCCGGCGGAGACGGATATTTGGCTGACTATTCTGCGGTTTGGCCTCGGTCTTCAGACGACGCTATATTCGTTGTCGTTGCGAAGAGACTGGAATGAGCTGCTTGGAGGAGCGGGGATAGGCAGCCGCGACCTGGCAGAAGCTTTGCTTTCCGTGGAAGGTCATCTTGTTCCGAGACTCGGCTGGTTCGTTGCGCTTGGAGAACACCTAGGCCTGCGTGAAGAGACTGTTCTTGCCATTGCGTGGATCTGCTTACTGGCAGCTGGCTGCGGCCTTCTCCTGGGGCTTGCCAGTCGGCTCTCCGCGATCCTGGCGTGGTTTTTACATCTATGCGCAGCCGGGAGCGGAGGGTTCGTGTCCTATGGAGTGGACAATTTCATGACCATCGGCCTTTTTTATTTGATGTTGTCGCCGCTGCCTGATCGATACTCGCTGGACTGGTTACTGCGAGAACGCCGACCGAGGGATCCACAGCATCTAGGGTTTTGGCGTCGTGTACTTCAGCTTCACCTGTGTGTTATCTATTTCTTCAGCGGCTTGACGAAATGTCTCGGTACTGGGTGGTGGAATGGTTCGAGTATATGGCGGGCGCTCATACGTCCACCGTTTAACGTTATCGACCCGGAGATACTTGTTCGCGGGGCGTTTGTTCTCCCAATTGTTGGAGTTGTTATTTGTCTGCTCGAAACCAGCTATCCATTTTTTATTTGGAGCAGTAAGACACGAAATATTTGGCTGATCGCCATTTGTGCAATGCACGTCGGGATCGGCCTCACAATGGGGATGTATCTCTTCGCGCTCATCATGATCATTCTTAATGTAGCGGCATTTGGTCCTCGGTTTGGTCTGCGCAAAGCTGCGAACAGATTAACTTCGGGCTATAGGAAACGGACTCATAAATTAGCGGGAACGGAGCATTCATTTCATTGCGCTCCTTCGTCTGTGCATACGTCCCTTTTAATCTCGACCGTCGCGACCTCAGTCCTTAGAATCCGTAGTACTAAAGGGTGAACCCGCAAGACCCGCCCGCGGCGACAATGGCTGATCTCCCGCTCGAGATCGCGCACATTTTATTAATAGATGTGGTCGGGTATTCAAAGCTGCTCTTGAACGAGCAGATTGAATTGCTGCAACGGTTGAAACAAGTCGTCAGGGGCACTGAATGTTTTCGCGCTGCTGAAGCAAGGGGGGAATTCATCCGCGTGCCGACTGGCGATGGGATGGCGCTTGTTTTCTTCCACAGTCCGGAAGAACCGGCCCGCTGTGCGCTCGAGATTGGCACAGCTCTGCGGGAGTATCCGCACATCCGCCTGCGGATGGGCATTCACAGCGGCCCGATTAGCCGAGTCAAGGATGTTAATGAGAAAACGAACGTAGCCGGTTCGGGAATCAATATTGCCCAGCGAGTAATGGATTGTGGTGACGCCGGGCACATTCTTTTGTCCGCGCACGTGGCTGAAGATTTAGCCGATTTCCGCCATTGGCAGCCGCACCTGCATGATCTGGGCGAGTGCGAGGTGAAGTATGGGCTGCACCTGCACTTGTTTAATCTTTACAAGGATGGTCTCGGCAATCCACAGGTGCCTGAAAAACTGAGGCGAGGTAAAGGGAAACCCGCGCCTGCCGCTGGCGGGCGCCTGGTAAGCCCTCGCCGTCGGTCCAGGATCGTGTCTTTAATCGCTCTTGTTGCAGCGGTGGTTGCGCTGGTTATCGCCTCCCTGATCTTTCTTAATCGAGAGGCGCCGAGAGGCTCTGGCCGCATAGCACGAGCTTTTAGCGGGCTGCCTGCGATACCCGAGAAGAGCATTGCTGTTCTTCCCTTCGACAATTTAAGCGACGAGAAAGAGAATACTTATTTTGCCGACGGCGTACAGGACGACATCCTAACCAACCTTGCCAGGGTTGCCGATTTGAAGGTGATCAGCCGCACCTCTGTGATGCAATACAAAAGCGGAATCGTGCGCGATCTTCGCAGGATCAGTCAAGACCTCGGCGTGGCGAACGTCCTGGAAGGAACTGTTCAGCGCTCCGGCAATCGCGTGCGCGTCAACACCCAGTTGGTCGATGCGCGCACGTATCGTCAGTTATGGGGGGAGACCTATGACCGCGATCTTGCGGACGTGTTCGCAATTCAAAGTGACATCGCCGAACGTATCGTTACTCAACTCAAATCACAGCTCTCCGCCCAGGAAAAAGCGGCCATCGAGCAAAAGCCAACTGTTGATCTTGCAGCTCACGACCTATACATCCGGGCCAAAACACTCATCGCGACCTCTCTTTTTAGTGCGCCTCAACAGGAGAGCCTGTTGGAAGCAGTTCGCCTTCTCAATGAGGCAATCGAGCGCGATCCCGCCTTCGCACTTGCCTATTATCAACTCGCTCAGGCCCATGATCAGCTCTATTTTGGTGGGATTGATCATACTTCTGAGCGGCTGGCCATGGCCGATGCAGCGATTCAATCGCTCACTCGCCTACGACCAAATTCAGGCGAAGCTCATCTCGCGCTCGCCAAGCATTTGTATTTGGGAAAGCTCGAATACGACAACGCCCGCCAGGAACTTAAACTGGCACAGAAAAGTTTGCCTAACGATCCAACGTTATTCGAAATACTGGGCTTTATCGATCGACGGCAGGGCAATTGGGCTAAATCGACCAAGAATCTGGAACGTGCCATCGAGCTCGATCCGAAAAACGGTAGCATCATGCAACAACTCGCGAATAGTTATCTCTGTTTGCGTCGTTATTCCGATGCGAAGCGCGTTATCGAGCGAGCAATTTCGCTTGATCCCAAGGACTCAGCGACGCTGGCATTCCGTGACCTGACCGACCTTCGCTGGCATGCCGATCCGCTCCCGTTGAGGTCCACGATCGAGGCGATTCTTGCTAAAGATTCGAGCCAGGCGGAAAACATTGCGCAAGCGTGGCTTGAATTATCCCTCTGCACCCGTGATTACGATGGCGCGCGCCAAGCCCTGGCTGCGCTACCGAGCGCTGGGTGTCACGACGACACTCTTCCGTTTCCACGAGCTTGGTGCGAGGGCGTGGTTGCTCAGGTAGGAGGAGATAATGCAGCGGCCCGCGCCGCATTTATCAGTGCGCGAACTGAAGCTGCGAAGTTGGTGGCAGAACAACCCGATTATGCGGAAGGGCTTTGTGTGCTCGGGATGATCGACGCAGCGTTGGGCCACAAGGAGGACGCAATTCGAGAAGGCCGGCGTGCGGTCGAGCTATTGCCGGTGACAAAAGATGCGGTCACCGGTGCGCAGTTATTGCAAAATTTGGCGCTTATTTATGCGTGGGTTGGCGAGAAAGATCTCGCTATTCAACAGTTAGAAACCGCTACAAGCATTCCCGGCTATCTCAGCTACGGCGAACTTCGCCTGCACCGGCGCTGGGATCAGCTTCGCAGCGACCCGCGCTTCGAGAAGATTGTCGCGTCACTCGCGCCAAAGTAGGCGATACATCTCCGACGAAACGAGCTTTGCTCTGATTCGCAGCTCGGTAATCTTTCTCGATGACCAACGAATCGCACCCGTTCTCTGATGAAGTGCACATCGAGGAACTTGAGGTTTCTACTCGTATCGGAGTGCCGGAAGAGGAACGTGCTGCTCCCCAAAGGCTAACAGTAAACATTTCCTTCTGGCCCTATCAACAGATGCGCGACTTGGGAGACAACATCCAGAACACCGTCAACTATGAAAACGTCGCCGATGAAACAAAGAATTTTCTGCGTGATCAGTCGACCAGTCTGATCGAGACGCTTGCCGATCGGCTGGCAACGCACTTGCTGAAAACCTTTCCGATCCAGAAAGTGACAGTTGAACTCCGGAAATTCGCTTTGAAGGATACCAGGCACGTCTCGGTGACTGTGACGCGCACTGCATCGGTCGGTTGAGCATGCGAAAAAAGAGGACGACCCGACAAGACCAGGCAATTGCCGCTGAGGACAGCGGCCACTACAGTCCCGTGATGCAAGACAGATGGGAGACCGTGTCGAGCGAGCGGCATTTCGCCAATGCACATCTTGAAGTGGTGACCGACCAGGTGCGGACACCTCAGAGTTGCCTGGCGCGCACTTGGACGATTGTCCATCGCAAAGCCGCTGTGATTATCGCGCCGATAACGCAGGACAATAAAATTGTTCTCATTCACCAGGAACGCATCCCTGTTCGCACGGCAATTTGGGAAATGCCTTCGGGTCAGATCGACGGCCCAGCTCACGAAACTGTTGAGCAAGTTGCCTTGCGCGAACTTCGCGAGGAAGCCGGTTACGAGCTGGTCAAGGACGGGAACCTCGTTCCTCTTGGTTATTACTTTACTTCGCCCGGTTTCACAGATGAATGCGGCCATTTCTTTTTGGCGCATCCAGTGGAGCCTTGTCCAAATTATGTGCGCGATGAATCAGAATCGATTTTGGATTGCCGCGCTTTTACGACTTCGGAGATTCGCCAAATGATCGCTGAGAACGAAATCCGCGATGCCAATACGCTTAGCATGTGGGCGCGGCTCTGGGCGCGTGGTTTTTTGCCTGGCTAAAAGCATTTACCATTTTAGGTGCCCGCGAATCACGCGAATTGACGCGAAGAGGGAAATGACTAATGACGAATGCCCAATGCCCCTGATGACAGAGTCCGAACCCGTGTGCCGCTGTAGTGTCGCTTTTCGTCATTTGCGCTTCGTCATTAATTCGTCATTCGAGCATCGGCGTTGTAATCATTAGCGTTCATTTGCGTGATTCGCGGGCTGGCTCAACTTCTCGAGCGAAGATTTCCCTAAACCGATTGCCAATCCGATGACGCTACGAGACATCTTCAAATTTCGTGACTCGCCCGAGAGCGAAACCTCCAAGCCGTTTCTGGAACACCTGGAAGACTTGCGGTGGACGATTGTAAAGATGGCAATCGCGCTTCTGGCGGCGATGATCGTTTGTTTTGCATTTCGGTCCACGCTGGTTCGAATAATGCAGGCGCCATTGCGCGATGTGGGATCACAAGTCGCGACCCTCAAGGCGCTTGGCATTACAGATTCGATCGTGATTTCATTTCACCTGGCTTTTTACGCGGGTATCGTTCTCTCGTTCCCGATACTGCTCTATTTTCTGGCAGAATTTGTCCTACCTGCGCTTACGGCGGTCGAGAAGCGCTTTTTGTTTCCGGCTATTTTGGTCAGCTTCGCGCTATTCCTTCTCGGTGTGCTGGTTTGTTATTTTTGGTTGCTGCCGAAAACAATTCTCTTTTTCTTTCGCGACACCCAGTCGCTCGGCTGGGCGCCTACGTGGACTGTACAACAGTACTATTCCTTTGTAACCCGGTTCACGCTTGGTTTCGGGCTGGGTTTTGAATTGCCGGTGGTGGTCCTGGCGCTGGTTCGATTTGGATTGATCACTTACCGGTTCATGGCGCGCACACGACCGTACGCCGTGGTCCTGATCTTTATCCTGGCGACGATCATCACGCCTACACCAGATATTCTGACCTTGATCGCGATGGCGCTCCCAATGTGTCTGCTTTATGAAAGCTGTATCTGGATTGCGTGGCTAATGGAACGCCGCGCTTCTAAATCGGTCACCACCTAATCGCGCGTGGATCATCCTGTTTACCAGTTTCTTTTCCGCTTGTTTGCTTTTGTGCTGGGCGCGTCCGTCGGATCGTTTTTGAACGTCTGCATTTACCGCTGGCCTGTCGATCTTTCCATTAACAAGCCGCGTCGCTCTTTTTGTCCGCAATGCAAACGGCCGATTCCGTGGCAGCAAAATCTTCCATTGGTCAGCTGGATTTTGCTGCGCGGCCGCTGCGCGAATTGTGGCGCGAAAATCGCCTTTCGCTATTTCGCGGTGGAATTGATCACCGCGCTGCTTTTTCTGGCAATCTGGCAAAGTTTCCCGTGGCAGATGGCGATTGCGTACTGGATTTTCGCTTCGCTGTTGATCGTTGGGACATTTATCGATCTTGAACACTTCATTATTCCAGATCGCATTACCATCGGCGGGATTATCGCCGGGGTCGCTTGCAGCGTTGCCGTGCCGGCTTTGATGGAAACGGATTCGCGGATTGCTGCATGCATTCGTTCCCTTCTTGCTGCCGCGCTGGGTTACGTGATTTTGTGGATTGTTCTCGAAGCGGGCAAAATCGCTTTTGGAAGAAAGAGGATTGAATTCGACGCGCCTACGCCGTTTACCTGGACAAAGCGCGGAGATGACGCCGATCTGGTGATAGGCACCGAAGAAAGCCTGTGGAGCGACTATTTTGCCCGGGAGAAGGATCGACTATTGCTCGAATGCGATGAGGCCAGGATCGACCACCACCCGTGTGGGGACGTGATGCTCGATTTTCGCTACGATCGCGTGACGGCTGAAGGCCACGTGTATTTGCTCGATGATGTGACACAGATTTCCGGAGTCGCCCGCGAACTGGTGATTCCCCGCGAAGCAATGGGTCGGGGCGACTTAAAATTTCTCGCTGCGATTGGCGCGTTTCTCGGCTGGCGCGCGATGCTGTTTAGTCTTTTTGCGGGATCGCTTCTCGGTTCGGTTGTCGGCCTGATCACGCTGGTGGTTGGAAAACGGGTATGGTCGGCCAAATTGCCCTTTGGGCCTTACCTGGCCTTCGGCGCAGTAAGCTGGATGTTTTTTGGCAATCTGTTTTTGCGTTGGTACACCGGACTGCTGGCGCCGTGATTCGTCAAAAGCGTCTCACATTGCGCGGCTCTAATGATTCAACAGATTACGAAGCCATCCGCTTCGTCATTGGTTGACTGCCAATGGTACGGAGGCTTGGTGTGCGGGTTGCGTCGTCGTCTTGCGCAGCATCAGTGCCAGATTGATCAACTCACATTTGCACCAGCGGCGTAAACCGCGCCAGATCTGTTTGCGAACCCGGGCGTCCGGAACGAATCCATCGTAGATGTCGCGCCAGCCGGCATTTCTTTTTCCATAGTACCCAGTTGCCCATCTGCGCTTCGCAAGCGCGACGAGACGTCGGTTATAGAAAGTCATTCTGCCTCTGGCGAGTCTGCCACCAAAGCCTGAGAACGGCAGGCGAAGAAATGCGCGTTCGGGATCGCGGTAAATTGCACGGACTAAACCGAGATAATAACTGCTTACATCCAGCAAGAGCGCAGCCGACATCAGATCGGCATCACCCATGTAGTAATATTTGTCCTTGTACAAGCTTTCGAACCAGTAACGATACGCGATTGGGTATTGCTCGTTGTAGTGACCAAGGCGTTCGGTTACGTCTTCGCCGGCCAAACTCCGTGTCAGGAGGTCGGCTACGTAGTACGAAGTGTAAGAACAAAAATCGAGACCGGGACTGTACAGCGGATCGATGAATCCAGCGGCATCGCCGACGGCAGCCCACCCATTGCCGCAGACCTTCTCACTATCGTATGCCAACATCGACAAGGCGTGCACATCGCCCTCGATCACCTTTGCCGCGCCGAAAATTTCGCGACCAACCGGATTGCCCAGGATGTGCGTGTGCAGTCGCTGTCCTAGGCCCGGGCCTTCCGGTAATTTGAAAATGCGATTGTCATACACGATCCCGGCGCTGACATCCCCGCCTTGCAATGGAATAATCCAGACCCACCAGCCGCGCCCGAAGAGATGGTTCGTAGCCCATTCGCGAGGGGTGCGGCAACGATTCGCATAATCGGGAAAACGCTCGCGCCACTCGTAGCTGTCCCATTCTTTGACGCCGGTGAACCGTGCCCAGACAGCGTTAATTGGATGCTGTGTGTTCGGACGGAAATGTCCAAGTTTGCGGGCGAGCATGCTGGCCCGGCCTGTTGCGTCGACGATCCAACGCGTCCGAACGGTACGTTCGGGCGACGAAGTTTGATCTTTATCTGGAAGATCCACAATTGCGCTAATCATTTGTCCGGTCAGGCCGTTCAATTCGCAATTTGTTACCTTTGCGGGACGCCAGAGCTCGCAGCCTGACTGCACGGCGAGGTTGAGCATGTGTGAATCGAGTTTCGCTCGATCGACTTGATATCCCGATAACCGGCTCTGATAACGCGGCCCAACCTCGACGCAGTCGTCAAAGCGTTGATCAGACTGATTCGAAAACCACAGGCGCAATCCCTGCTTTACCAGGTGATGATGGCCGAGATAATGGGTCAGGCCCAGAACCCGGGTCATGTAACAACTGCTGACCTCGGTCGTTGATTCGCCGACTTTGCGGTCGAATTCCGCGTTTTTTTCGATAATCAGAACGCGCGCTTCAGGTCGTTTGCGTTTGAGCATAAGCGCAGTCGCCGCGCCGGAAAATGCGCCACCGATGATTACGACGTCGTATTCGAAATTCATCGTCCTCAGAGGATGGTCGTTGCCGGCTCCAAACGCAATCCACTTCGATTGCTATTGAATGCTGGAGACTGAGCATTGAGCATTAGGCGAAGTGATTCTTTCCAACGCTCGTTTGATCTTTCCCGAGGGCATTCGTGATGATCTTGAGGTCCTCGTCGAAGAAGGGAAAATCGCGGCAATTCGCCCGCCTGCGCCAAGGCTACGGCGGGCAGGCGAGCAAACTCGCGTGCGCCAGAAAGGCGTTATCGATCTTGGCGGAAATTATCTCGCGCCCGGTTTCATCGATCTTCATGTGCACGGCGCACTGGGACATGACACGATGGAAGGGTCTGTAGAAGCGTTTCAAGCCATCTGCGATTATCATTCCAGCGGCGGTACCACTTCACTTTTGCTGACAACTACTACCGCGCCGATACAGAAGTTGGTTGAAGTACTCAACGCTGTTCAAGACTGCGTCAAACGGACTGCCTCGATAAGGCCGGTGCGGCGATGCCCTGCCATCGCTGGAGTTCATGTAGAAGGCCCATTTATTTCGAACGCCAAGTGCGGTGCGCAACGCGCTGAATTTATTCAAAATCCATCGTCGGCGTCAGTGCGGCAACTGCTCGACTACGCCGACGTGATCAAACGAATCACGATTGCGCCCGAGCTGCAGGGAGCCCCGGAGGCAATCGAGAATTTTTACGCACACGGAATCAGCGTCAGCGGTGGTCACAGCGATGCATGGGACGAGGAGGCGCGAGAGGGTTTCGCGCGCGGCATGCGCAGCGTCACCCACACTTTCAACTGCATGTCGAGCGCCCGTCGCCGCGGCATTTACCGGGTTGGCGGTCTGCTCGAGTTTGCGTTAGGCGAACCGCAGATCGGTTGCGAACTGATCGCGGACGGTCACCACGTTTTGCCGACGCTGATGAAGATGCTGTATCGGGCGAAAAGTTCCGGGGGGATTTGTCTCGTAACCGATGCAACCGCGGGAGCGGGATTGCCGGATGGATCGGAGTTCTCACTTTTTGGAAGAAAGTGTGTTGTGGAAGGTGGCGTTTGTTTGCTTGCAGATCGCTCGGCCCTGGCGGGCAGCGCGTCGCGTATGATCGACCTTGTGCGCACAATGACTGCGAAAGCAGACGTTCCACTACACGAAGCGGTCACAATGGCGACGCTGAGTCCGGCCCGCGCGGTTGGCTTTGACACCAAGGGTCGCCTGGAGGTGGGCTCAGATGCGGATTTGGTCGTTCTCTCCCCGGGCTTGGACGTATTGCGGACGTTTACCGGCGGCGAGGAGATTTGGCCAGGCAACGGCACAGCTTGAGCCGATGGCTTTGCCGGAGTTAGAACCGAAAGCTGTTTTGGCAGCCTTCGATCGTCGTTGAAACAAACTATAGTGACACAAGAAATTCGGCGATATCGATCGAAGCCCGCGGCCGACTGAGCTTGCTGATATTGGCGGACCATTCACGCCACTGTTTTGCGTCGTCTGCAAATGCCCGCTCGACCTGTGCGGCCGCTTCCCGTGGCGAATTCGCGATTACACCCGAGTTCGTCTCGACGATGAGACGGGCGTTGCCTTCCTCCTGTCCGGCGACGACGTAATTGATAATCATCGGACAGGCCGCTGCGATTGCTTCCTGCACCGTCGCTCCTCCGGCTTTCCCGATGAGCAAATGACTCTCGTGAAGCATACGGGGAAGTTCTTCGGTCCAGCCAATCACCTTTGCCTTTTCTCCAGTGGCGGCTTCGATTTCCAGCCTAAGCGTGTCTGCTCGGCCGATCGTCACGGTCAAATCAACGCCAAGGCTGGCGAGTCGTTGCGCGAGTTCGGGCGCTCCGCGAGTAGCCGCATGTATCATGTACAAGACTCGGCGCTCGGAGTTGCTTGGAGGCAACAGTCGATTCGATGCTGCAGCGTCAGCAAATTTCGGACTTACAGGAAAACCGAACACCTTAATTTTTTGCGGCGCTACTCCCACTGTTCTCAAAACGGAAGCGCTCTGCTCGTTCGCAACGATAAAGAAATCTGCGTCGCACCGGTACCAGACCGCGTTGATGGTGATCGAATCAGTGATAACAACCACGACTTTGGAAGGGGAAGAGCCTTCCTTGTTCAGTCGCTGAATTCGCCGGAGCATGTTCGGATACGCCGGGAACGTGCAAATCATCACGTCCGGTTGAAAACGCTCGAGCAATGCGGTGAAATGCTCTTCGAGCCGCGAAAAGCGCGCGAATTCTGTGTCGAAATCGTTCTTTCGATCGAGCCAGCGATAAACGGTCCCCCAGGCGCGAGGTGCAAAGTTGACCGCTGCCAAGTAAGCTCTTCGTACCAACTCGTTGACCGTCCCATAAGCTTCGGCAAACAAATCGTGCAATTCAACGTCGGTCCCTTCCGGGGCGACGCGAGCCAGTCCATCGCGAATTCCCCGTGCAGCGCTATTGTGGCCCTCGCCGAAACTTGCGGTGAGGATTAATATTCGCTTTTTCATCAAGGCCGACCGGCGCGCTCCCGAGTCATTTTCATGATGTCATTCTGAGCGAAGGGAAGAATCTCGGATTATTCTGGAGTCCCGCCTGCCACGAGCAATAGCCAGAGATGTTTCGCTTCGCTCAACATGACAAGTGGAGCGAGTTTAATGGATATTTACATCGAGCAAAGTAAACTCTGGCACAGGTGAGATATCTTGGATTTATCTGGCGCGTTTTGCGCCGCCTGGTTTGGGAAACGGCGACAGATGCGACGACCGGACTCGCCGCTCAAATGGCATATCTGCTTCTTTTCGCGCTCGCACCCGGATCGCTGTTTTTGTGGCATCTCCTCGGTCTTTTCGGCACTGATCCGACTAAGCTGCATCGAATGTTTCTTCTTTTGAAAAGCTTCATGCCGCCGGACCCGAAAGTGCAGGACATTTTGGATTCTGCGATGGCGAATGTGGTGGTTACAGGCTCGAGCGGTCTCCTCGCGAATGCGGGCATCATTCTGGGAATCTATTGCGGGACTGTTTTCATCGCGACGACTTCACGCGCTCTCAGCCATACGTACGGAATCCGGGAAGATCCACACTGGTGGTCGAAATATATCATTTCGTTCTTCATGCTGTTTTGGTTCGGGATCATCATCGTGTTCTGCTTCAATGCAATTGTGTTTGGCGAACGGCTCGCCGGCCTCGCCGAAGTCAATTTTCAGCTGGCCTTTCCGCTGCAAGCATGGATCGCCACGCTCAATTTGCCCTTCACGTTTGTGGCGCTGGTCATTCTTGCATTGGCGCTCTATCTGCTCACTCCAGAAAACTATTTGACCGTCCGTCAGGCTTTGCCCGGTGCGATTTTCTTTGCGGTCGGTTGGATCATCGCGACGAAGCTTTTTCAGTTCTATGTAGGCAGATACGATCGCTACAACCCGACGTATCTTGCGCTGGCGTCGATTATTGTGTTGCTCACCTGGATGTATCTGACCTGTCTGTTGCTATTGCTGGGCGGGAAGTTAAACGCCATTCTTCGGAGCGAACGCGAAAAAATGCGCGCAGCTGTGCCGGCCGCGCCCGAGCCTGCTGCGGCGATCTAAAGAGCTTGAGAAGTTAGATGGTCAAAAAGAAAACGTGATTGCCTTTCCAACTTTCCAACTCTTTTTTTAACGATCTGGTTGATCACGTCCCGCGCTCTGTTACGCTCCGTCGCAGTGGTGCGCTTTCGCATTTGGCTCGCAACTGCGCTCGCCTCCGGCGTAATCGTTGGAAGTCTCGTCCGCGCGCAAGTCGGCGACGAAAAAGAAAGTCGGAGCGATGAATCCGAGCAAGTCGCAGCTTCATCGTCGGCAAAACCCAAAAAATCTCCCAGCCCGCTGGCATCGAAGGAGAAATCGGGGAAGAAGCATCGAGCTTCTACTACGCCGGAGAATGTACCGACTGCGATTCCGCACGCAAAATTAGCAAACGAGGAGTCGCAAAAGAAGACGGGCTCGTCTTCCAGGGAAAAGAAATCGCCAATCCCAAAAGCAAAGGCAGCAAAAGAAGAATCGACAAGCGACGATAGCGAATCGCGAAGCACACAGGAATCGCCGGGTCCTCGCAAAGCAAAACTGGCAAAAAAATCTGACGAGGAGGAACAGGCGTCGCCAACAGCGCGCGAGACACCTGAGTCTGTCGCTTCTTCAAAGTCAAGACGGCGCCACACGCCGACACCTAAACCGAAATCAGAAAAATCGCGCAAGAAGCAGGCTTCATCGAAAACCAAGAAAACGGAGAAATCCAAATCGACGCGGGAAGAAGAGGAAGCCGCGAAACCGAAAAAAACACCAGCTCCCCGTGCAGAAGAGCGCGCCACAACTTCGGACCGCCCAACCCCCGCGCCGAAAGCCGTGGAGCTTGTAGCTCCGACACCAGCGTCCTCAGGCATATCAAAAGCTCCGCGTGCACTGTCGAGCGGCGAGCGCGCTCAGGTTGTGATTGAAAAATCCGGTCTCGAAGAGGATCAGGGCCTGGAACCTCCACCATCGCCTCCGCCGAGAAGAGGTTTTTGGCCCTGGTCTCGCAGTTCAGGAAACTATCGTTATCTAACG
>DATBEX010000111.1:0-12149 GCA_036558805.1 Candidatus Udaeobacter sp. | reverse complement strand
AAGGGCGAATGGCAATCCGCTAACACGGATCTCGCTGACAAAATGAACGAGCTGATATCGATGCTGAAAGAAAAGAAGGACGACATCAAACGCCAGCGCGTCGAACGAGGTATGGAGGAGAAGTTTTCAAAATTGACGAGCAAGGACCTGCCTGATCGCTAGAGCCTTATGCCTAACCCAGCCGAAGGCTATGAAAGTTACATGGTGCCTACCCTGTTCGGGCCGTGTGCCAGGCACCTTATTCAAGTTGCCGACCTGAAACCGGGCGAACGCGTTCTGGATGTGGGTTGTGGAACCGGGGTCGTTGCTCGACACGCAGCCGAGCAGCTTGGTCCTGGAAGCATCGTTACTGGGGTTGATCTTAGTCCTAACATGCTGACGGTTGCCCGGGCAGTTTCGAATCGGCGGGGGCTGTCAATTGAGTGGCGTGAAGGGAATGCGAAACAGCTCCCTTTTCCTGATAGCGGCTTTGATGTCGTGCTATGCCAGTTCGCGTTGATGTTCGTTCCTGACAAGGCCGCTGCGCTGGCTGAAATGCGCCGGGTCGTATCCAAAACAGGCCGGGTTTTGGTCGCCGTCTGGCAGAGCCTTGATCAACATCCTTTTTATCAAGCCTTGCACAAGGTCATTCGGGCGCGTCTCGGACTATCGGCTCTTCAGGACATTTTCGCGCTTGGTAGAAAAGACGAACTGCGCGAGCTGGCGGTTGGTGCCGGATTTCAGCGCGTAGAGGTAGAACCCTTTTCACTGACGGCGCGTTTTCCAAATCCCGATGCCTTTATTGCTGGAGAAATCGAAGTAGACACCGCCGCGATTCCCTCGATGCAGCACATGGATACTCAAGCCCGGGAGGCAATCGTTGCGGCCATAACGGCAGATATGCAATTCCCTCTCAGAGAAGTGACCCACGACAATCACGTGGTGTTAACGTTCCATTCGAACATCGTGAGAGCCTGGCCGTGACTCCTAGTCGTGACGTGCGAAGTCGTAAAGCACAGCTGAGAATTAGTGTCGGGCATCAGACCGTTACGATGCTTTTCATACTCTTTCTGGACATGCTTCTGCCGTGCTCGGGGCATGGTAAACGCGCCGGACCGGCCAAGGTTGAGCCAGTGATCGACAACGGTATCCGCTATGTGGCGCCGAATGACGATGGTCGCCGTGGTTACATCGAAGCGTGGGATGTTAAGACCAATAAGAAGCTTTGGGATCTGACGGTGTTTACGAATCGCGTTGACCCAAAGCTGGAGGAAGATGTGCAGTGGGTTTTCATCAATAAACTGGCTATTCACGATAACACGCTGGTTGTGACCTCTGAACGCGATGACACGCACCTGGTTGATGTGAATACGAAAGCGATCACACAGTCCAATGTCACAGCGTTGCCTGAGCCGGACGCGCCTGCAGGTCTGAAGGACGTTCCTGAGGTAATCAAGAGAGCCATCACGAATGGTTTGCCAGAATACGAGCTCTCGTTTCGAGCGAAACCGTTCTATCTACGCGGGGATTTCAATGGGGACGGCAAGACTGATGTCGCTGCCGTGATTAAACAACGCTCGACCGGAAAGCGCGGGATCGCAATCATTAGAGGGGGAACTGAAAAGGTAACAATTCTCGGCGCGGGGACTTCCATCGGCAATGGTGGCGATGACTTCGAATGGATGGATTCATGGGAAGTTTACTCGAGGGACCGCGCAGCCCATAGCATAAGGGTGCCGAAGCTTCATGGTGACGCACTGCTTGTCAGTAAGAGCGAGACTGGGAGTGCCCTCATCTACTGGAACGGCAAGCGCTACGTCTGGTTGCAGCAAGGCGACTAGCAGCAAGACTTAATGACGTGAATCCGCCAGAAGCCCTCTCGTTCGTGGCGGACCACGGAATAGTGCTCCAGGCTGCCCGTGGCCCAGTGCCGAGTCTCGCGGAGGCGATTGCTGGTGAACGAATTCGAGGTAGCTGGTGGGGACACGCCAAAGGTCGCGCAATCTTCCGAGCAGTGCATGTAGTTTCTCAAAGCCCGGAAGTTTTGGTCTGCAAGTTAATCGACGGCAAGATCACGTACGTGCATCGACGACTTTGGCCTGCTCTGGTGAAGCTTGCACCTCGCCTTGGAAAGGAGCGGCTCAATAAGGTTTGGGACGAACACACAGAAAGCGGTGCACACGTGTCGCGTCAGATTCCTTTCCCTAAATGGGTGCCTGCTAATGTCATTAGAGACGCAAAGACGTTATCCCTAGCAGAAGCCGAACGCCTCTTATCGACTATTCTGGTACCGAAAACGCAGAAAAGATTGCGTGACGCCAAGGACGTCGTCCGACTTCGACAGTCATCGTCTAATTAAAACGTAGTTCCCTTCCCGGCTCTGCTCCTCGAGAGGGACACAAAAGCTTCGGCAAAATGCGAGATTAGCGAGAACATCTGGCTTGGCGTTCTCCACGTCCGCATGACAAAATGGCCGACGACATGATTCGTTGCGTCCATTCAAAAACGGGGCCTGATGGCCGTTCACACGTCGAATACATCACGATTCCGTTTGGCGTTGTCCAACAAGCAACTGCAATCCATTTCCAGGAAACTCCGGCTGGTTCAGCACTCGACTGGCATACCGCGCCGTGCGTGCAGTATGTGATCACCTTGTCGGGCACACTAGAATTTACCACTCGCGACGGCGAGAAGTTTGTGTTGCATCCTGGCGAGGTGTTGTTGGCCGCTGATACAACGGGCACAGGTCACCGTTGGCGGCTCATCGATGATCAGCCCTGGCGACGTCTTTATGTTGAGCTTCGCTTGCCCTCTTAACGTGGCTAGCCACTCTCTAACACGAGAAGCACGAGATCTCGTTGCCGCAGGCAGCTAAGAGCAGATCGAGCGTTGAACCGCTTAACGAGTCATCAAAACGTAGCCTGTCCCCTGCCCTTTCTTTTTCTCAATCGATCTTAACTGAGAGATAGTGGCTCCTCGAAGCTGAGGCATTAGATCTCTGACTTTCTCCGTTGACGCTACGAGTGCATCGAGATTTCCGCTGTTCCAGTCTGCGATCGCGCTATCTGGTTCAGTGAAATGTGTTTTCTGCAAATAGAGAAGCAAGCCTTCGTCCCTGGCAGAGACGACTTCGTAACGCCAATGACGCGCTTCGGCTTCGCGACGAACGTCGCGCCCGAAGATCGCCAGCGCGTGGCGATGATCTCGATAGCCGCTGATCACTTTCCATGTTGTGTAGCCCCCGGTGAAGAAGATTGCAAAGACGATCGCGATAAGCAGGTAAGGACGCCGCGCTGGGGTGTCTGATCCGCGTAGCGCGCCGATCCTACCATTTATTTGTGACGCCAGCAGCAGACAAAGCGGTGGGATAACAGGAAAAATTCTATCGACACGCTTGGATGGAACCAATGACATCACAAGCAATCCCCCGAGACTCCAACAAAGGAGCCACAAAGTGGCCGGCTGCATTTCGCGAAATGCAGCGCCAATCTTCCACCGGCGCGACGCAAGCTCGAGAATTGCAATCGCGATTATTAGCAGGCTCCAAGGTGCGAATTTGTGGAGCAAATGTGGCAAATAAAAATAAAGCGGCTGCGGTCGATGGACCGTTTCGCCGAAACGCGCCAGAAATTCGCGCATGACGACTTCCTCAAAAAAGCCGGACTGAAACAAGATGCCGCCGCTGACCCATAACAAAAAGACAGCTAGCGAACCAAACCATGGCCACCATCCAGGCCAGGCACTCGTGCTTGTTTGAAACGATTGACGGCCGCGGTCAGCGACCCCGGTTACAACTTCGCCATGACCCACAGCGTGTCGTCTGCGCCACCACTCAAACAATAGAATCCCAGGAAGCAAAAAGGCATAGACGATGGGACCTTTGATCAGCATTGCGATGGTAAGCAATGCAAAGATGTAAATTCGGTCGCGCGATTGCCATTCCTGCTGCCTTTCGATTTTTTGCCAGATGCGCACGCCGATGAGGAAAATTACCAACGCCAGTGGCATGTCCGTCCGCACAAGTGTCGCCAAACGCGGGCTCAGCAGATTCAATCCAAACGCACTTAAGGCAATGCAGCCAGCAATTGAGCCATATGCAGAGCTGGCTGCGCGGAACAACACAGCCGCCAATGCAACCGCGGCCAGGAGCGATGGCAGACGCCACGCTACTTCCCATGATCGAGTCAACGCGAAGAGCCCAGCTGAGATCCATCCCACCAAAGGCGGCTTGGTTGCCACGTGTGCGTGTGGCGTTTGCTGATAGAACCAGTGGCCTTCCTTGATCATCTCAAAGGAAGTGAATGCCTGCTTGGCCTGATCGTAGTCATCGAGCTGCCAGGGCAAGTTGCCGATGAGAAACAAAAGAAAGCTCACGGCAACAACGACCCAAAGGGTGCGCTGGTCTTGGAGCAGGCTTCCGATCATGCCGAGCGGAGTTGCTGCGAGCGCCGAAGCTTTATGCGAAGGCGGGAGACATTTTTCATTTTGAAGTCCCAGAGATTCCTCGACTACGCTGCGCTCCGCTGGGAATGACAATCATCCGGTTTCACTCGCGCCAAAGAACCGCACGCACTGGCGCGCCATCGCCGCCGACGATCTTCAGAGGCAGCGCCGCGAAATAATAAACACCTGGAGGAACATTGCTCAGGTCCAGCGATTCGACGATGGCAACCTCGGCACCAGCCAGCGCATGATGGTTCTGTAAGGATTTGGAATCGATTTCATCGACGGATGGCAGGTCCAGTCCCAGTAATCTGACGCCGTTTTTTCGCAGCCACCCTGGAACATCGGCAGCAATTACGGGAATTTTATCCGGGAAAACGGTGGAGTCGTTCCACCGACCAGTTTTCACAAGAAGCCGCGAGGTTGCCGCGATTTGTTCCGCGTGCGGCTTAAGGTCTTCGATAGTTATCAGGTGTTTTTCTTTCGACTCCAGGAAAGCTTGTGTGAAATCAACCACGGTGGCACGGCCTAAATATGTCTCCAGCGGCGCTCCCTCAATCGATGCGCCGCTGGTGTCGAAATGAAATCGCGCATCCGCATGCGTCCCGTTGTGCACGCTCATACTGATCGCGCCCAGATTAACGCTTTCGCCCTTCGCTTTCTCTCTGGTCAGTCGAAAGCGACACGGCTCGTCACCGGGCCATTCCGCCAAATCATTGGAAAGCGCTCGCGAAATATCCCAAATTTTCATTGCTACATTAGTTAAGTCGCGCTGCTTATCTCTTCAATAATCACCCGCGCGGCTCTGTCACTTGCTCCGCTGCCGCCAAGTTCGCTGATCACATCATCAAAGACCGAGATCATTCGATCCCGCGTGCGCCCATCCTCAACCAGAGGCTGCATAGCCCTGCCGATGGCATTCGCATTTGCGCGATGTTGAATGAATTCAGGAACGACTTCCTTGTCTGCCAGTAGGTTGGGCATACCAAGGTATTTCACTCTCACGACCAGGCGCCCCGCTACATACGTCGGCCACGCCACCTTATAAATCAGCACAAACGGCAGCCGAAAGTAAGCGGCCTCGAGGGTCGCGCTTCCTGAAGCGACGATTCCAGCCCAGGCCCGCTGCATGATTACCGCTGTCTCGCCGATTTTGATTTGAATCGCTCCCTGACTTTGTGATCGATCGAAATCAATCACTGCCGGCTTCATCTCGCCGGCAAGTTGCTCGGATGCAGCTGCAACTTCGAACCGCAGATTTGGGTTGTGCTTTCGAAGCTGATGCGCTGTTCGCAGCATTACCGGGAAAATCTTTCGCACTTCACGTAAGCGACTACCGGGGAAGAGGGCAATTAGATTCGGATCGCGCTCACTGTTGATCTTCTGTGCTCGCAACCTTTCGATCATGGGATGACCAACAAACACCGCACGTAAACCGGCCTGGTTGTAGAGATCGGATTCAAACGGAAAAATGCAGAGCACCAGATCAACAAAATCCGCCATTCTTTTGATGCGCCCGCGATTCCATGCCCAGACCTGGGGACTAACGTAGTAGATGATTCTTTGTTGCGGTGCTTGTTTTCGCAATCTGCGCGCCAGACGCAAATTAAAACCTGGGTAATCAATCAGCACGACCGCATCCGGTTTGTTCTCATGAATCTCCTGCAGCGTTTTGTGAAATTGTTCCCGGAAGTAACCATATTTCCGGAGCACCTCCCATAAACCGAGGACTGCCGCCTCGCCGATCCAATTTTTGAATTGTCCGCCCGCGATCTCTTGCATTTGCGGACCGCCTCGCCCGACAAAATTGAGTTCGCCGTCCAACTTCCGAAGGGAACGCATTAATGCAGCGCCATGATTATCTGCGCTCACTTCACCCGCGACAAAATAGATCGTGCGAAATTTCATGTAGCTAAACGCCCGCGTCGAAGGGCACGGCTGGCCTTCCCAGCACGGCGGCACAGCGCCGTGGCTACAACACCAGAATGGATCGCGATCGTCTTAGCCACCCGGCGCGATTCGCTTTGTTATTTCGACTGCCAACTTCAGTGCTGCTGTCGCCTGGGAACCCGAGACACGCGGCTCGCTTCCAGTCCTGGCGCATTCGATAAACGAAGCGAGTTGAAGCTTAAGCGGTTCTTCACGTTCTATCTCGACTCTGTCGCGTGTGATGTGTCCGCCAACCTTTCGATAGATCTCGCCGCTTTGATTTTGATAATCGAGCGATAGATATGCGTCCTCTTGAAAAATGCGAATCTTGCGAAGCCGCTCGGGACTAATACGACTGGAAGTGACGTTTGCCACACAACCATCTTCGAAATGCAGACGTGCGTTGGCGATATCTTCGCTCTTGCTAAGCACCGGCACGCCCACCGCGTCAATACTCCATAAGGGTGAGCGCACAAAATGCAAAATAACCTCCAAGTCATGGATCATCAGGTCGAGAACGACGCCGATATCGGTGCTTCGTTCGGAGTAAGGTGAGAGCCGGTGCGCCTCGATGAACCGGGGGTGAGTCAGGTGCGTTTCGAGCGCACCCAGAACCGGGTTGAACCGTTCCACGTGGCCGACTTGCAATATCAGACCGCTTCGCGTCGCTAACTCTGCCAACTCGGTGGCATGTGCGGTGTTATCCGTGATCGGCTTTTCGACGAGAACGTGTTTCCCCTTGGCAAGCAATGAGCGCGCGATCGCAGAGTGAGTATTCGTCGGCGTTGCCACCGAGGCGGCGTCGACCATCTCCATAAATTCTTCGAGCGATTTGGCAGGCGTCGCGCCGAATTTCGCGCCGATGGTGCGGCTCCTGAAAGGATCCACATCATACACTGCCGCAAACTCCGCGGATGGGATCTCAGCATACAGCCGCGCATGGTTGCTCCCGATATGACCAACCCCAACAACTCCGATGCGTAGATTTTTCATCAATCCGTCGCAGTCAACCCCGAAAGCTTTCGGGGTCAACTCGGAAAGCCGTCAGAGTTTACCGTGTGCAGTCTGATGGGACCGTTCGGCCATCCGAAATCCCGAAAGGCCACAACGGCTGCCTGGGATACACATTTACTGCTTCAAAAACCGTATGATCTCATGCTCGTCCTTGCCGAGAAGATAACAGGCGGAAAAACGCGCAGGAGTGTCGCTTTCGTTGTCAAAGTGAAGAATGCGAGTGTTTGCTGGCTCAAAAAAGGCATTGCCAGGGCGCAAATGCTGAAGTGGCTGGCCCTCTACTTGAAAGGCAATCACGCTCTCATGGATGACGCCGACGACTGGGATTGGGTGCACGTGAAGCATCGTTTTTCCATTAGGCGGAATCGTCACCTCTTTGATCTCGACCGTAGTCACAGTCTTCTCGGGCAACAGGTGCGCGGTCAGGAGCGGCTTCCTGACGACGCCGGTTTGAGCCAGAACTCGCGGCGAGAACGGCAGAGCGGCAACCAGCGTCAAACTCGACACAAACAGAAGACGAAGTTTGAATTTCATGGCGCTGTAAGTCTAACCGGCGCCCAGCGAGCGTCCAATCCAGGCCGTATCACGCGAGTGGAACTCTTCTTCCAACACAGTTCGAAAGGAACCATTGGTAGGTGCGGGCGATGCCTTCACGCAAGGGGATTGACGGCCGCCAGCCAATCGCCTGCAGTTTCGCGACATCCAAAAGCTTTCGGGGTGTGCCGTCGGGTTTGTTCGCGTCCAAGGCAACCTCGCCATCGAAGCCAACAACCTCGCAGATCAACTCCGCTAGTTCGCGCACCGAAATGTCTTCGCCGCATCCGACGTTGACGATCTCGGGAGAGTCGTATTTCTCCAGCAACAAAAGACATGCCGATGCAAGATCATCTACGTGTAAGAATTCACGCCGTGGCTTTCCGGAGCCCCACACGACCAATCTTCCATCTTTCCGTGTTTTCGCGTCATGTGCTTTACGCAGAAGGGCAGCCAGTACGTGCGATGTTTCCAGATCGAAATCGTCATTTGGGCCGTAAAGGTTCGACGGCATCAGCGAGATAAAATTCGTCCCGTGTTCACGAGCATACGCCTGACAAAGCTTGATCCCGGCAATTTTCGCAATCGCGTAGGCTTCGTTGGTTGGCTCCAGCGGTCCGCTGAGCAAGGCACTTTCCGGGATCGGCTGTGGTGCGAATTTCGGGTAGATGCAGGAGCTTCCGAGAAAGAGAAGTTTGCGCGCGCCATTCTCATATGCGGCATGGATGACGTTGTTTTGGATTTGCAAATTCTCGCGCAAAAATTCGACCGGAAAATCGGTGTTTGCCTTGATCCCTCCGACTCTTGCCGCCGCAAGAATCACCACATCCGGTCGTTCCTCGGCGAAGAATTTCGTGACTACGGGTTCCTCTCGGAGATCCAGTTTCGATCTGTCGCGAACAACTAAATTCGAGAAACCCCCTGATTCGAGGCGGCGAATTAGCGCGCTTCCAACCATGCCGCGGTGACCGGCGACAAAAATCTTCTCGGACTTATCCATCATGAGCTGTCTGGCTGGGATAGCATTTTCTTTTTTCATCCATTCCGCAATCCCAGTCTGGGCGCCGAACAAGCCGCGCACGATCACGAGGAGAGTAAGAGTTGCTCAGGGCGGCGAGGAACGTAATGGTATTGTTTGAATGATAGCCAAGGCAAGAGAAACATTTCAGTTCGACGCAATTGACGATGTTGTAAGTGACATCGCCAAGGGTCGCATTGTCATTGTGACAGATGACGCCGATCGCGAGAACGAGGGCGACCTGGTGATGGCAGCCGAAAAAGTGACCCCGGAAGCGATCAACTTCATGGCTACCCATGGGCGCGGCTTGATTTGCGCGCCCATCTCAAACGAGCGCGCGGAGCAACTCGGATTGCAACGCATGGTTGCGCAGAACCGCGAGAAACATAACACGGATTTCACCGTCTCCGTCGACGCTGCGCGCGGCGTGACCACCGGCATCAGCGCCTACGACCGGGCGACAACCATCCTGGCAATCGCGAACCCGAAATCGTCTCCAGACGATCTCAGTCAACCCGGGCACGTCTTTCCGTTACGCGCGAAGGATGGAGGCGTGCTACGGCGCGCGGGGCACACGGAGGCGGCTATCGATCTGGCACGATTGGCCGGCCTGCAACCGGCGGGAGTGCTTTGCGAAATTTTGCATGACGACGGGACCATGGCCCGATTACCGGAGCTGATGGAATTCCGCAAGAAGCATGGCTTGCGCATCTGCACCATCCAGAGTTTGATCGCGCACCGGCGCATCCGGGAGAAACTCGTGGAGCTGGAGCAAATTGTGAAAATGCCGACTGACTACGGCGATTTCGATTTGCATTTGTATCGTTCGAAGCTCGACGGCCAACATCACCTCGCCCTGGTCAAAGGCAAAATTGATAAGAGCAAGCCGACGCTCGTTCGTGTACATAGCCAATGCCTGACCGGCGACGTTTTCAGTTCGCGCCGGTGTGACTGTGGGAATCAATTACATGCAGCCCTTCGCCAAATTCAGGAGGAAGGCGCCGGCGTCCTGGTCTATATGCGCCAGGAAGGACGGGGCATCGGGCTCGCAGCAAAAATTCACGCTTACAAACTGCAGGAGGAAGGACTCGACACGGTGGAAGCAAATGCCAAGCTTGGCTACCCGAGTGATCTGCGAGATTACGGCCTCGGCGCGCAAATCCTTTTCGACCTCGGAGTGCGCCAATTCCGTTTTCTGACCAACAACCCGAAGAAAGTGGTAGGACTCGAAGGGTACGGCCTGGAAATGGTGGAGCAGGTGCCGATACGCAGCGAAGCCAATCCGCACAATGCCAAGTATCTCGAGACAAAGAAAACGAAGCTGGGGCATCTGTTGTGACTGCGGATTGCAGCGAAGGCCGATCGCGGTTTTGAGAACGAATGTCGACCCACGCGCCGCGTCGCCCGCGAGTTGAAAAGGGCAAACGCACATTCCAAATCGTAGCGAGCCAATTCAATGGCCAATACGTACAGGGCTTGCTCGATCATGCGACAAAAGAGTTGCAAAAACTTGCGCCCGGCGCGTCGATTTCGATACACCACGTGCCAGGGTCATTCGAAATTCCTGTGGTCGTACGCGAGTTGGCCCGGAAGAAAAGAACCGATGCCATCATCGCGTGCGGTGTGATCATGCAGGGGGAAACAAATCATGCGAAAAATCTAAGTCGATCTGTGACAGACGCTCTTCAGCACATTGCGGTTGATCACGGTGTGCCAGTGATCAATGTGGTACTCAGCTTCGATAACGAGGACCAGGCGCGCTCGCGCTGCCTGGAAAATAGAATTAATCGCGGCACCGAGGCCGCGCGGGCAGCGGTGGAAATTTCCGGTACGATGTCGAAACTTCGCGGGGAATGATTTATGGGCAAACGACGGCGAGCACGCGAAGCGGCGGTCCAATATCATTTCTGGCGCGATCTCCAGCGCGGCGAGGGACCGGAAAAGATCGACGAGTTCTGGGAATTCTGTCCGGCAACGCCGCGAGTACGCGAGTTTGCGCAGCCTCTTATCGAAGGAATGGTCGCGCATCTGCCTGAAATCGACGAACGCATTCGCCGCTACTGCGAGAACTACGAGTTTCGCCGAATTTCAGCGGTTGATCGCAATGTCCTTCGTCTGGCGATCTACGAAATGCTTTATCGAGACGACATACCGCCGGTGGTCTCGATTAACGAAGCAATCGAACTGGCAAAAATGTATGGCGGCGGCGAGTCGGGCCGCTTCGTCAACGGTATTCTCGATCGGGTGCGAAAAGATTTGGACCGGCCGGCGCGAGAGGCAGTGAAGAAAGCGTTGTAGCCGTCGACCTCTGGGCGACGCGACGCAAGATGTGTTAAAGAGCTGAGTGCGGCGCTTCTCAGGGCAAACCGGCCACAGTAATCTATGAATTTCCTTAAGACTCTCGTTGAACATTTCGCGGGTAAACCGATCGATTGGGACGAGCTGGAAGAATCGCTTATTCGCGCGGACATCGGCGTACCGATGACCACTCGCATCATTAAAACACTACAAGAGCGAGAGGCCTGGTCGTTGATGGGGATAAATGATGTTGTAAAAGTGGTGCGGGAAGAAGTTGGACGAATTTTGCCCGCGAAAGCCGCCGATATCCGGCCTCTTCCGGGCAAACCAAATGTGATCCTATTGCTTGGCGTAAACGGGACGGGAAAGACTACATCGACAGCAAAGCTGGCTCGGTATTTGCAAAGCAATAAACATAGCGTCCTGCTGGCGGCGGCAGATACTTTTCGCGCTGCGGCAATGGAGCAACTCGGTGTCTGGGCGACAAGGCTCGGCGTCGAAATGATTAAGGGGCAATACAACGCCGATCCAGCTGCACTTTGTTATGAAGCGTATCAGGCCGCCGCAAAACAGAAGGCTCAATTTCTGCTGTGCGATACGGCCGGCCGGATGCACACAAAAAGCAATCTGATGGCGGAACTTCAAAAAGTGAAACGCACTCTGGCCAAACACGATTCGGATGCCCCGCACGAAGCGCTTCTGGTAGTCGACGCGACAACGGGCGGTAATGCGCTCAGTCAGGCCCGCGAATTCCAAGCCGCCATTGGCCTGACTGGACTGGTTGTTACGAAGCTCGACGGCAGCGGCAAAGGCGGCATCGTCGTCGCGATCCAGGACGAACTTGGGATCCCAACACGATTTGTCGGCACCGGCGAACAGCTCGACGATTTCGCGCCATTCGATCGGCGAACGTACATAGAAAACTTGTTGTAGT
>DATBEX010000110.1:0-9806 GCA_036558805.1 Candidatus Udaeobacter sp. | reverse complement strand
ATTGCGAGACATCGTAAAATTTGCCGGAGAAATTCGCGGGATGCCCGTGCGTCAGATGCCCGCCGTGCGCCAGATTCATGGCCAGAATCTTGTCGCCTGGTTTGAGCATGGCGAAATAGACCGCCATGTTCGCCTGCGCGCCGCTGTGCGGCTGAACGTTGACGTGTTCGCAGCCGAACAATCGCTTCGCGCGATCGATCGCCAGCTGTTCCGCGATGTCCACGTTCTCACATCCGCCGTACCAGCGTTTCCGGGGATAGCCTTCGGCGTATTTGTTTGTCAGGACACTGCCCTGCGCTTCCATCACCGCCCGACTGGTGAAATTTTCGGATGCAATCAATTCGATGTTTTCGCGCTGACGCTTTTCCTCGGCCATTATGGCATCGAAGATTTCGGGATCGACTCTGCGTAAAGCGTCGCCATAACGCGGCTGAGGTTTCGAACCGGTCAATCCCGTTTCGATGTGGTGAGGAAGGTGGTCCATGGGATAGGAAGATACTTCGCGCGTGCGCGCCGCACCAGGCCGCACCAGCTCACCCTGTTCGACAAATGCTAGCACGCTGGGCAAGGCGTTCTTGATGATGCGAGCGCAATGCCCGTACACTTCGCGGCCGAGGCCAATCGGATCGGGAACGTCCCGCCAAACAGTAGTTCCCGGCTCTTCAAATTCGCGAAGCAAAAACGATTTTTCAGCTCCTCGAGGAAACAAAGTTTGGATTGTTTCAAGATGCGCGCCTGTCATGGCAAAAATATGTGTCGCGCGATCGACCAGCATCGGGGTAAGCGGCTCGCTACGCAGATTGCTGATGTCCGCACCTTCTTCGGTGCAAACTTCGACTGCATAAAGGCTTGGCGGCTGGCCGCGGACTGCGTGCACGCCGGCAGAGATAACTTCGATGTCCTTTCGGTTCCCAAGCAACCTGCGAAAAAGCCCTTCTGCAATAGGGCTGCGGCAGATATTACCGGTGCAGACAAAGAGGACGCTTTTCACAATTCAGAAAGCGCGAGCGAGCGCTTTTTCAACCTAAAGTCGAACCGGTACAAGTCAATTTGGCCCCTATCCACGAGGCAATTGCAATCTGAACTTATGCCAAATGTACAAGACCAGGATAGCTCCAATGATGGATACGATTAATCCTCCAAGGTGAAATTTGCCTCCGGCGCCAGGCGGGTAAAACAAGTGGGTCACCGCGCCGCCGATGATCGAACCAACGATACCAAGCACGACTGTCCACGTGATCGATAGATGCGTATGCATAAGCGCCTTGGCGACACAACCCACCAGGAAGCCAACAAAAACATACCAGATGAGATGAAGCATTACTTTCTCCTTTTGCCTTCTAATGCTGCGAAGATAATTCGCAGCATTATCAGAACTCCGAGCCGGAAGCCATTGAAATTTCCAAGGGGAAGGTTCGCACTATTGTCTTTAATCAAACTGGACGGCAGTTGGAGGCGCTATCGCTTTCGAACATCTATATCGGCAATTGACGCTTCTCGAAAATGGGTCTTGCCGTTATTATCTGACGACGGATGACCATCGACGCGCTGCGCCATGTGCCGTTATTCGAACCGCTCGATGACGAGGCGGCGCGAAAATTATGTCAATTGCTGGAGAGCATCGACTGCGAAGCCAAAACGTTCTTGTTCCGCGCCGGTGATGAGGGAGACGCGATGTATTTGATTGAGCGAGGCAAGGTTCGGATTTGTGTGCAGGGTACTGACGGACACGAGATGATGCTGGCGGAATTGGGTCGTGGCGATTTCTTCGGGGAGATGGCGTTGCTCGACGGTCAACGACGTTCGGCCGATGCGATAGTCGCAGAAGATGCGCGGCTGGCCGTACTTTCGCGCGAGCATTTTCTTTCTTTCCTGCGCAGCAGCCCCGATATCGCCCTGGAAATGCTCACTGCGCTGGTCAACCGATTACGGCGCACCGATCAGCTGCTACGCCACAGCGCTACGCGTAACGTCAATGTAGAGGAAGCCGCGCGACTTACGCTCGCAGACCGGGCCGCGGATCTCATTGCAGAGTTTGGCGGCAGCTGGAAATTCATCATCGCAGCAGTGCTCTTTTTCAATGTGTGGGTTCTCATAAATTTAGTGCTGGCGAAGAACGCCTTCGATGCTTACCCCTATCTGCTACTCAGTACTGTGATTAACATGCTTGCCGTCTTGCAAGCCCCGATCATTTTGATGTCGCAGAACAGGCAATCTCACAAGGATCGCCTTCGGTCAGAAATCGATTATCAAGTCAACTTGAAGAACGAACTGGCGTTGAATGAGATTCTCGATCGCTTGAGGACCCTCGAGCAGGATTGTTTGCGACTGACACAGAAAAATGTTGCCGGGGAAAAGTCAGCTGACTCCAAACCGGGAGATGGTGGCTAAAGCCTGTGAAGGATTGCCGGATGAACCGGACTGATTATTGTCAACCCTGTCCATGAAAGATCTTCGAGTATTCGCGCTCCTCACATCATTTTTGGTCGCTCTGCTAGCCGGCTGTAGTTCGGGACCGAGTCCAGAGCAGCAGGCGCGCGAGGCGGACCAGGAGAGGGATGCCCACCGCGAACAAGCTGAGTTTCGCAAGGGGCTTCCTCCGGTATCTAATCCAGGCCAGGGTTGGTAAGAGCTCTTTAAGAGCTCATTTTGACTCATTCTCGCAATCGTGATCGAATGAATCGATCGGGAGCACGATCACGAGTGGTCCTTGCTCTTAGCAGACTGGCTTTGCGCGGGTGAGCGTGCTTAAAGTGGGAAATGCGTTCACGCTGGAAGCGAATTCGGTACCGCTTCGAATGGGTCGGCCTTTACCTTGCGACAAAATTAATCCCATTGTGCTCACGCAAAGTCTGCTATCAGCTTGCTCAGGCGGCGGGGGCGTTGCTTAGCTTTCTCGATCGGCGCCGTTACCGTGTTGCGCTCGAGAACCTGACGGTCGCCTTTGGCGACCAATTATCTGCTAATGAGCGACGCAAGATCACTCGTGAATCGTTTCAACATTTTGCGCGAACCATGATTGATTTGCTCTGGAGTCCGCGCCTGACTCCGTTGAATTTCCGCTGGTACGTCGAGTTGAAAAATTTCGAGGAAACCAAGCGCGATACCGGGCTGGAACGCAGCATGATCATTGCCTGCTATCACTACAGCAACTTCGAATGGCTGAGCCTGTCCTGTGGTTTCCTGGAGCTCAAGGGCACAATCATCTCTCAGGAATTTAAGAACTCTTTGCTCGATCCGATTTTCAAAAGCTTGCGCGAGCAATCCGGGCACGAACTCGTTCCGCGCGAGCGCGGGATCATGCGGCTTTATAAGGTGCTGCGCCGAAGAGGACGCACTGCTCTATTGGTTGATCTGACTGTGCCACCCAGTCAGGGCGCAGTGGCGATTGATTGTTTTGGACTAAAAACAAGCGTGACATCCGCGCACGCCTGGTTGAACGAACGGACCGGTGTCCCGATAATTCCCGCGCACTGCGAAGCGCTGTCCAATGGCCGCTACCGGCTCGTCTTTCACCCAAAGATCAGCAACACAGGTGGGATGACTCCTCAACAGATCGCGCAGGCCTGTTGGAATTCGTTTGAACCATACGTGCGAAAGAACCCGGCGCCGTGGCTTTGGATGTACAAACATTGGCGCTATCGTCCCGAAAACCCCGACCGACCGTACCCGTTCTATGCAAATCCATATCGGCCGTTTGAAGAGATGCTCAAGCCCGACAAAGACGGCAGGGCCGCCGAAGATAACGAAGAGGACGAGGACTGAGTTAACCTGGATGAAGGTGTTTCGCGTCTAGTTGCGATATTCGCGATTACAGTTCGTCGAGGACGGATTCGCCGCGGTGAACTTGATTCAGTAGCTTTCGCGGATTAAGCGTGTCGCGTCATGTCTCGTTCGTCAGTATCCTCTAGTGGTGAATTGTTGCGCGCTCACTGCGCCGCGATTGCAAAGGAAGAGGCTGTACTGCGCGAAGGCGGGGGTAAAGCTGGCCACGAACGTCAGAGGAAGATGAATCGGCTGCCAGTCCGCGAACGACTCGGTCGCTTACTCGACAAAGACTCGCCATTCTTTGAGATCGGTCTTTGGGCTGCTTACAAGATGTACGACCAATGGGGAAAAATTCCGGCAGCTGGAGTGGTCGCCGGGATTGGCAATGTGGAGGGTGTCCCGTGCATGGTCATTGCCAATGATGCTACGGTCAAGGCGGGCGCTTTCTTTCCGCAAACGACTAAGAAGGTGATTCGCGCCCAGCGTATAGCCTTTGAATGCTCGCTTCCCATTGTTTACCTCGTCGATTCCGCGGGCGTGTTCCTTCCGATGCAGGACGAAATTTTTCCCGATGAGGATGATTTTGGCCGCATCTTTCGCAATAACTCGGTCATTTCGGCAGCTGGGATTCCTCAGTTTGCCGCGATCATGGGTAACTGTGTAGCTGGTGGCGCGTACCTTCCCGTTCTTTGTGACAAGATTTTGATGACAAAGGGGAGCGGCTTGTACCTTGCAGGCCCTTCCCTGGTCAAGGCAGCCATTGGGCAGGTTGTCGATCAAGAGGAACTAGGTGGCGCGCAAATGCATGCCGAAATTAGCGGGACAGTGGACTTTTTTGAAAAGGATGACCCGTCCTGTCTCAAACGTCTTCGCTCGCTCGTTGGATTGCTGCCCGAAGCGAAAGAATCCAAAACGTCGCGGCCTTCGAGGGAAACATTCAACCCGGCGAAAGACCCGGATGCTGTTTACGATCTGATCAGCTTCGATGGGCAGAAGCAGTACGACGTTCGCGACCTGCTAGCCACAGTCATCGATCAAGGCTCAATGGATGAATACAAGGCCGATTACGGTAAGACAATCGTAACTACATATGCGCGCATTAAGGGGCGGCCAGTAGCCATTGTCGCGAACCAGCGCTTGCAGGTCAGGACCAAAAAAGAAGGGATCCAGATGGGCGGAGTCATTTATTCCGAGAGTGCGGATAAAGCGGCTCGCTTTATCATGGATTGCAATCAAACAGGTTTGCCCATCATCTTTTTCCAGGATGTTACCGGATTCATGGTAGGCCGCGACGCGGAACAGAGCGGGATCATTCGCAGCGGCGCGAAGCTGGTAAACGCGGTCAGCAATTCCGTCGTTCCAAAGATCACCGTCGTTGTGGGCGGATCATTTGGCGCGGGGAACTACGCGATGTGTGGCAAGGCTTATGATCCGCGGTTTATCGTTGCCTGGCCAACTGCGCGCTACGCGGTAATGGGTGCCGCGCAAGCTTCGGACACGGTCTTTGCAATTCTCGCCCGCGCGCGGGAGCGAGGCGATAAAAAGGCGACACATGAAGAACTGGAAGAGCTTCGAATAAAAGTGAAGGAGAGTTACGAAGAACAAACTGATATCCGTTACGGCGCGGCACGTGGCTGGGTGGACGCGATTATTCAACCGCACGAAACCCGCGACGTTCTGATTCGTCTTTTGCAATATGTGACGCGACCAATGCCACCAGCGCATTTCCACACGGGTGTTATACAAGTTTAACGATCAACAAGTCTCCGCTTCAACGTTTTAACGGTTCAACGAACCACTTCCTCAATGCCCACCGTTCTTATCGAAAAGCAGACGCCGCAAATCACCGTCCTTACGCTTAATCGACCTGAACGTCGCAACGCATTGACGATTGAGTTACTTGGCGAACTAAACGCGGCCATCAAGATCGCTTCTGATCAACCGCAGGAGCGCATAATTATTTTGCGCGGAGAAGGCCTCGCCTTCTGCACGGGGTTGGATTTAAAGGAAACAGAGGACCAGACAAAGGCCCATGCAACGGCGGAGATGGTGGCGAATACATTGATAGCCATTAGCCAAACACATCTCATCACGATCGCTGCAGTGCATGGCGCGGCGGTGGCAGGCGGTGCAGGGATCATGTCGGCCTGCGATTTTGTTGTTGCAGCACAAGGAACGAAAATCGGTTATCCCGAGGTGCGTCGCGGACTGGTCGCCGGTCTGGTTATGACTTTCCTGCGCAGACAAGTAGGCGAACGAAACATGCGCGAGCTGTTACTGGGTTCCGAGTTAATCGACGCGCAGCGCGCAAAGGAAATTGGTCTCGTGAATCGTGTTGTCGCGCGGGAAGAAGTAATGGGCGAAGCGCAAAAGTTTGCTCAATCAGTTTTGCAAGGCGCGCCCGGTGCGCTGGCGCACACCAAACAATTGATTGAAGAACTCTGGTCCAGCTCGGTGAAAGAAGATGTCGATCTTGCTCTGAAGTATCATATGCAGGCGCGCGAATCGGAAGACGCGCGCGAAGGCATAGCCGCATTTAACGAAAAGAGGAAGCCAAAATGGATCGTGTAGGGAAAGCGGTTAGTTGAAGCGATTGGTTAGATCTTTTCCAGGAAGTTGCCCGGGACACTAGGCGAAGCGCATCAATAGCACGAGCGAGACCACCGCCAACACGATCCCGATCACTTCAAAGGAGTTCAGTGACTCCCGGAACAACACGACGCCAATAGCTGTGAGTAGCAGCACAAGTGAAACAGAGTAGAGCACGCTGATGGTCGCCAGTTTCAGGTACTTCATGACGAACACCCAGCCGAACGCGGTCGAGGCGTACAGGGCGAAGCCAAGGTAAAACCAACTCGTCCGCAGCGACTGCTCGCGCCCGCTGGCCAGCTTCAGAAAGTAGTCACCCAGAACGCCGATCACGCTGAAGGCAATCGTTACAAGCACTGCCATGCTCTTTGGTGCCATAGTCAGCCTGGTATCTCTCTAGTGCGTTACGAGCAATGAGCGCCCTTCACATCTGGGAAGAGTTGAGTCACGGTGGGACATCGTGCTAATCATTATTCTGCCAGACTGGGCTGTTGCTTCATCGATTGGCTAAATGGTTTCCCATTCAAATGTGATGATGGTGCTTTAAATCAAAGCGGCATAGATGCTGGAGGCGAGCTCGAGCGTCCGGCAAATACCGCTATCAAGAGTAAAGCGTAAGTGACAGCGCGCAGCACTGACCACACGAACGAAACGCCGGCCATTATCGATGCATTCTCGACGCTTGTGTGGCCGGCGTGCCTGACCCACTGTTGCAGCGCAGTCTGCGCGACTGGAACGGCTAAACAAAGAACCGCAGCGAGACCGAATCCAAGAAGCGCCCAAATCGAGCCCTTGGAACCCTGCTTCCACCTCCCGAGAATAACAACGCCAGCCACAAAACAAACGAGCAACGTAGGCAACTGTATTGCGAACATTGAGAGCGCCAGTTCAATTTGATCAGTATTATTCATAACGTCTGATATTGCACTCTGATGGCCTAACGAAACACAAGATTAGCGACCGCGAGACCTGTAAAGCTTTCAATGAAATAAGAAGCGTGGATAGCAAACACGAAAGGCACGGATGTCACACTATTTCGCAGTTACTGCATCGCCTACTTAGACCTCATTGGGCAGCACCGCTGAGTTCTAGGACTGAAGATAAAGCAGGATCGGTCTGCCCGCTGACCGGTGCATACCGCTTCGGATCGCTCCCTGGAAAAATGCGGAACATATCGCGAGGTTATCCCCGGCACCCACTCAGAACCACTCGAAACTTCGGTTGTCGAATGCAGGTTGTCGAAGCCTCAACGACTAGGCCGGCTGCGGCGGTGGGGCAACGGCAACCCCTTGCGAAGCCGAAGGGCCTTGATACTGCGCGCTGCCAAAACCGAGGATGAGGAAGAAAATAAACGGCAGCAAAATCAAGCCAATCCCGAAGCCCACGCCTTTTCCGAAGCTCTTTGCCACATCGATGCAAAGGATGATCCAGATGATGAAGTTCACAAACGGAATGAACATCAGGAGCACCCACCAACCGGGACGGCCTGCGACCTTGCACAAAAAGTATGTGTTCAAGATCGGAACGATGGCAGCCCAGCCCGGTTGCCCTGCCTTTGTGAAAACCTTCCACAAGGCAGCAATCATCAAGATCGCGAACACAAACCAGCAGATCCAAAAGACTGGGCCGGGTGCCTGGCCTTTTGATGAGTATGAGTATGAATAATCGACCTGCGCCAGCAGTGATAGGAGATACGTGAGGTTTTGCATAAGTAATATCATATGAGTTAAGGGGTTGAAGGCTCAGGTTTTAAAAGGCGGCGTCCTGATGGGCAAGCAAAATTTCGGGCGCTAATGAATCGGTGAGGTGGCTTTACGAAACGCGATCGACACGCGATGGTCGCGCGCAGATGAAAAACAAGAGCGCGTCAAAGCTCAATCTAAAGCCCAAGACTGCTTGGGGCGTGCCGGTGGCGTGGTTGACGCTTTGCGTTGTCTGGAGCTCGACCTGGCTTGTAATCAAGATCGGATTGCACGATCTGCCGCCGATTTCCTATGCCGGTATTCGTTTCGTCGTAGCAATCATTGTCCTTTTTGTTGTGTCCGTTGGGCGCGTAGGGTTGTTACCGCAGCACGGCTTCGATTACCTGCTGCTGGCTATCACGGGCGTCCTGATGTTTGCGCTAAATTACGGACTCCTTTTCTGGGGCGAGCTGCATGTTTCATCCGGTCTGGCAGCCGTGTTGCAGGCGACTATTCCGATGTTCGGGATGCTGTCCGCGCATTTCATGCTTCCCGACGAACCGTTGCAGGTCCACAAACTCCTGGGCGCACTCGTCGCGGTTGCCGGCGTAGCGTTGATCTGTGAGCGTTTGCTCGGTTTCAACGGTGCGATGGCGTTCTGGGGCGGTTTGGGCATCATACTTGGAGCCGCCAGCGCTGCCTTTTCGAATGTGTTGCTCAAGGCGCGCGCGATTCAGCTGGCGCCGGCGATGATAGCTGCCTGGCAGATGGTCTTTGGCGCAGTGCCCTTGCTCGCTATCGGATTTCTGATCGAAGGAAATCCGTTAAAGTTTCATTGGAGCCCGGTGTCGATTTTTTGTCTGCTTTATCTCGCAATAGTCGGATCGGCCCTCACGTTCTTTCTTCTTTACTGGTTGCTGCCGCGAATGACTGTTGCACGGCTGCAAACGATTTCGCTTATTACACCTCCTGGTGCGGTTGTGTTAGGTTGGGCGATTGGCGGCGAGACATTTTCACTGTGGTCGCTTCTAGGTGCGTGCCTCGTGCTGGCCGGTGTCTGGATGATTTTTCGGAAGGGAGATGAACCGGAGCCGGTAATTCAAGAGGGTTAGCCAGCTATTGGACAGGTCGAGCTTACTGAGGAGAAATGCTAGGCGGGGCCGGAGGGTACTTAGCCTTCAGATTCTTGGAGTATATCGCGTAATCGATGGCGCTCGTAAAACGATGCTGTTCGTGACCGGTTATTCAATTCGCTTGGTGGGCGAAACAGGCCGTTCTCCATAGAATTTTGTCACGCGACTCCATTTTTGCCTTTTCGCAGGTGAAATTTTGGTCAACATTAGTGAACATTGATGCGCAATTGAGGGCTGAAACATGAATTCTGTTTCGGACGAATCACTCCCTCTTGGAGATCCGCCACTGGTGGAACATCCAACTCCTGATGGCGTTACCGAAATCGCCCAGCGACTTGTTGGTTTTCCATTCACTCCTCCTGATGTGAAACTTAAGGACAAAGATCCTCTTTCGGCGTCGAAGGACTGGTTTACAAAGCAGGACAAGAACAAAATTGACGAGCTTGATAGTTTCGATTTCCATGTTTCGAGCGGCCCTCAAAGCGTAGGCGTTGTCCCGAAGCTTCATAACACATCAGCGGGAATAGAAATTTATCAGCTTCCCTCAACGTTAACCAAAGAGGCCTTCGAACAGACGGAAGGCCCATATCGCCCGGGTATAACGAAAAAATACAGCAATAAGAGATCAGGGAAG
>DATBEX010000109.1:0-12173 GCA_036558805.1 Candidatus Udaeobacter sp. | reverse complement strand
GGCAGCGCAGGACGTGATGCCCGATGTATATTTTTACACCCGGGTCACCGATGGTTTTGACATTCGCGCCCGGATGTTCGCGCCCTTAAGTGGCGTTCCCGAAGATCCGGCTACAGGAAGCGCTAACTGCGCGCTTGCCGGATTGCTGGCGCACTACAGCCAGGATGCTGACGGGAGTTTCACCTGGCGAATCGCGCAGGGAGTCGAGATGGGGCGACCGAGCACATTGATCGCCCGCGCTGAAAAGAAGGACGGTGTTGTCCAAACGACTCGGATCGGAGGCGCATCTGTCCTGGTTAGTGAAGGGACCATTTACCTCGACTAGCTTCGCGTTCTTGAGCGAGAAATGACCCTCAACGATCTCGCCAACCTGGGACAGGTGATCGGCGCAATTGCCGTCGTGATTTCGCTGATCTATGTGGCGCTCCAAATTCGGCAAAACAC
Source organism: Candidatus Udaeobacter sp. (assembly GCA_036558805.1). Classification (GTDB taxonomy): domain Bacteria; phylum Verrucomicrobiota; class Verrucomicrobiia; order Chthoniobacterales; family UBA10450; genus Udaeobacter. Next base: position 11,729 of record DATBEX010000109.1, on the reverse strand, counting down.
GAACGCCGTCCGATCCGCTACGGCCCAGGTCGTGCACGAACACTTCTCGAATTGGTACAATCTGCTCGCTGCGGACGCTGAGCTTGCGCAGATCGCTTCGAAAGGGCTGCGAGATTATGCATCGCTTTCGGAGCAGGAGAGAGTTCGATTCATCGCGATTTTTATGTCGTTTGTGTCCTATTCGCAGAACGCGTTCTTGAAATGGCGGGAAGGATTGCTTAAGCCAGCCCTATGGCTTGGTTGGGAGCAGGTGATGCTGAACCTGTTCGGCGCACCGGGTGGCAAGGCCTTCTGGAAAGAGCGGAGTTATCTCTTTGGCGAGGAATTTCGCCGCTACATCGAAAATGATCTGATGCAAAGGGAGCCGCATCCGGATGCGAAACCACTGGGCGCCTTTAGCATCGGTCCGCCTGCCTGACAAACACGCGCCAGTAATTCGTCTCTTTTGACGATTATTTTGTCACAGCTGGCGTGGTTCGCGGCTCAGGGAAGTTTCGGTTACGCGTGTATATCGGCGTTGCAAGATCGCGAGAATTTGCCGACCGTGTCCCATCAAATGCGTTTGATCCTCGTCTTGGTTTTCGCTTGCGCGGTGGTGTGTCGCGCCGAAGACAAGGCCACGGGCCGATGGCAAGGCGTAGTCAGTGTTCCCGACCGGGAATTCACAATCGTTGTCGATCTTCAACAGGCCGGCGGCTCATGGCGCGGTTCAGTTATTATTCCAAGTTTAAATACCAAAGGCGCGCCTTTAACCGACATCGCCGTTAACAATTCGGACGCATCGTTCACGCTCAAAGGTGGACGCAGTCTGGATGCGACATTTAAAGGGAGCTTCAAAACTGACGGAACTTTCGCCGGAGATTTTTCTCAGGCGGGGAACCAGGCGCCTTTTGCTTTAAGAAAAGTCGGTCCGCCGCAACTGGAAGCTCTGCTTCGCAGCACACCGATCGCGCGCGAAATTGAGGGCGAGTGGAAAGGCGAGTATGAGATTTTTGGCGCTCCGCGTCATGTCACACTCAAGTTAACGAACGGAGAAAAAGGCGGGACGGCCGAGTTTGTAGTGGTCGGAAGAAAGGTAAACAACCTGCCTGTAGATCTTGTGACACAGGAGGGTGATGTGCTGACGATCGACTCGCATCAAACCGGGATCAATTACGAAGGCCGGTTCGACAAGAACGCCAACGAGATCAAGGGAACGTTTTTCCAGGGCCCGATGGAACTGCCGCTGATTTTGCGCAGGTCGAAATGAAGAGAGCTCAAATTTTTGCGGGAGCCTTCCTTCTCATCTTTCACGTTGCCGTTACTTCTCAGGCGCAGTCGATGTTCCGAGGGGACCCGACGCATTCCGGTGTCTATGCCGGATCGGGACCGCGCCAGTTTCATCGTGTTAAATGGAAATTTCCGACTGGCAATCGAATCGTTTCCTCGCCGGTCATCGACAACAAGAAAATCTACTTCGGCAGCGACGACGGAAATGTTTACGCGGTTGACGCGGAGAGCGGGCGTCAGATCTGGCAACGGTCAACCAGAGGGCCAGTGCGCTCGACGCCCGCGGTGGTGAATGGCGTTCTTTACGTCGGCAGCTATGACGGCAGTTTCTATGCATTAAATGCAGAGACCGGCGCCTTAAAGTGGAAATTTGCTACCGGTGGTGAGCGGCGTTTTGAAGCAAAAGGTTTGCACGGCATGCAACCGAGAGATCAGACGATTGCCGACCCTTTCGACATCTATTTGTCGAGTCCGGTGGTCGCGGAAGGCGCTGTTTATTTTGGGAGCGGCGACAGCAACATCTACGCTTTGGACGCTGCCACCGGAGATTTGCGCTGGAAATTCAAGACAGGAGACGTTGTCCACGCTTCTCCTGCATTTTCCAACGGCGTAGTCTTCGTCGGCAGCTGGGACAGTTATTTCTACGCTATCGACGCCAAGAGTGGTAAAGAAAGATGGCGTTTCCACGCTGGCGAAGACCCGCTCATTCATAATCAGGTGGGTTTTCAATCGTCACCGGCGGTCGTTGATGGAGTTGTTTATACTGGTTGTCGAGACGCGCAGGTCTATGCCCTCGACGCTGGTAGCGGCAAGGAAAAGTGGCGATTCGATAATGCGCTTAGCTGGGTAATTACGTCGCCGGCGGTTGCGCAAGGCAAGGTCTTCTTTGCCACCTCCGACTCGAGCCTTTATCACGTCGTCGAAGCCAAAACCGGGAAATCCATTGTCCGGCAGCAGGGGAAAGCCTACATGTTTTCGTCACCGGCGATTGTCGGAGACGTCGTTTTTATCGGTGTATTAAACGGGACGCTGGACGCGCGGGACCTGACCACCGGAGAGCTGCTCTGGAATTTCCGGACGGATGCTTCGAAACAGAACAAAGGCTGGGTTCTCACCGCCGACGGCAGCTTCAACCAACCATTCTTGTTTTTCGATAACTGGTTCGAAGCCCCTCTTCTGGCTCAGGACCGGCAGATGAGTGTCGGCTCGATCTTTTCCTCACCGTTAGTCGCCAAAGGAGTCGTCTACTTCGGAAGCACTGACGGATTTATGTACGCTGTTGAATAACGGCGGCGAGAGTCGCCTGCGTTACGCCGAGTAATCGGCAACAGCTTTGGCCATGTCCAGCGTAGAAGCTTTGCCCCTCATGTCGTAGGTGCGCACCTTGCCTTCGTCGATGACACGAGCAATCGCGTTCTCAAGACGCGTGGCCATTGCAGTTTCTTTAAGCCAGTCGAACATTAGCTTCGTTGTTAAAAGCATCGCGATCGGATTGACCTTGTATTGGCCGGAGTACTTCGGCGCGGAACCATGTGTCGGTTCAAACACGGCGTACTTGTCACCGAGGTTTGCGCTGGGTGCGAATCCGAGACCGCCGACAAGACCGGCGCACAAATCGCTGACGATGTCGCCGAACATATTTTCTGCAACGAGCACCGAATAATCCTGCGGATTTTTAAACATCCACATACAGATGGCGTCGATGTTTACTTCGTCCGCCCAGATGTCAGGGTAGCCTTTTGCGACGTCCCGGAAACAGCGCGTCATCAATCCGCCGGTCTCGCGCAGCACATTCGGTTTCTCGATCAAGGTTACGCGTTTGCGTCCGGTTTTCTTGGCGTAATCGAACGCTTCCTTGCAGATGTTGGTGCATCCTTGCACGCTCATGATGCGGGTGGAGAGGGCGATGTTTTCCAGGCCCGCTTTGTCCTTCCACTTCTTCATTTTCGGATTCGCACACAGCGCTGTGTAAACCGATTCCGGCAACGGAAAGAACTCCACGCCGCCGTACATGCCCTCGGTATTTTCTCGAAACACCACCTGATCGATCGGCACGTCTGCCCCGGTCGGGTTCGTGATCTTGTTACCGCGATAATTCAAAGGGTTACCCGGATAACTTTTACACGGACGCATGTTGGTGTGGAGATGAAACAACTGGCGCAGTCCCACGATCGGCGAGAAATAGCTCAATCCTTTCCCTTTGAGTTCCGGACTCAGTTCTTCTTTCGCCTTGTCCTGCGCCTTACTGGTGATCGCACCGAACAATGCGCACGTCGTGCCTTGGAGCGCCTTCACCGTACGATCCGGAAGCGCGTTGCCTTCCTTGCACCAAAATTCCCAGCCAATGTCGCAAGGCACATACTCCGCATCAAATTTCATCCGATCGAGAACGATTCGCGTCGCCTCCATCACATCGTTCCCAACGCCGTCACCCGGCATCCACGCAATTCTGTACTTAGCCATAAGAGCGCGACTTTACCGGCATGGCTGTCACCCGCAAGCGTGTGCGGTCACAAATTGTGATCGCACGTAACCGGCACGAGATCGATATCTTCTCGACGCTGATGAGTGGAGAGCGATAAGCCGTTGCTGTTAACAGCATGAGAAATAAATCCCCGGACATTAGGATTCTGACCATCCGCGGCCAGAAGGTCGTTCTCGATAGCGACCTCGCTGCGGTTTATGGGGTAACGACCAAACGCCTCAACGAGCAATTTCGACGAAATCGAAAGCGGTTTCCCGAAGACTTCGCCTTTCAACCAGTATTAAGGAATACGACTCTTTAAGGTCGCAAATTGCGACCTTAAAGGAAAGCGGGACCAGGCGCGGAACGCATCCGGTCGCAGTTTGCGACCGCATCCCGCCGAAACTTCCGATATCGGCCGTGGGCGTTTACCGAGCACGGCGCGCTTCAAGTCGCAAATGTGCTGCAAACCGACCGCGCGATTTCCATGAGCGTCTATGTGGTTCGCGCGTTTATCGAGCAGCGGGAAAAACTCGCAGCCAACGCGGCAATTTTGAAGCGATTGGCCGAGATCGATGGGACATTGCTGGAACACGACACTGCACTACGAGAGATCTACCACAAATTGGTACCGCTGCTCGCGCCGCCTCCTGAACCTCCGCGGAAGCAAATCGGATTTCATACTGGGTCCTGAGAAGCTCGCCCGATCGATTGCAAACATGTGGTCGCAAATTGCGACCCGTTTGTCTGCTGCGTTGTCCGTCCGTCTGCGAACGGCCCATGGGGCCAAGGCTACAAACCTATGAGCGAAGGCGGCTGGCGACCAGGTTCTCGGCGCCGCCGGCCACGATCAATTCTTGTGCTGCCGGACTGAGCGGCGGGAAGGGGAATGATTTTCCGTCGACTGTAAGAGTGGACTTCGCGTAATTGATTGTGATTTCCGGTCCAATCGTCGTCGCCGCGCGATTGGTCAGGATGTTTCGTAGATGTGTGACTAACTCGGGACATTCGAACACCACAAAACCGTTGTTGAACGCGTTGCGCTTGTATGTTTCGGAAAAACTACCGGCGATAACGCACGGGATTCCCTTGTATTTGAGCGCCGTGGCGGCTTGTTCGCGACTCGAGCCCGTGCCGAAATTGAATCCGGCGACGACAACATCGCCCTTTTGATAGAGCGAATTGAAGTTTGGATCGTAATTTTCAAACGTAACCGCGGCCATCTGATCGGGCGTCATGTCGTCGCGGTAAGTATGTTTGCCGGCGTAAATGCCGTCGGTGTTCAAGTTGTCTTTGTCGATGAAAAGCACGCGACCGCGCACGCTGGATGGAAAACCTTCCATGATGCGCACCGAGCCTGCCGGCCTCGATTTTTTTTCAGGACGTCGAGTGGCAGTGCCGGCGGGGCGGTCTTTAAAATTTGTTGGCGCGCAAATGAACCCGGCCAGCGCGCTGGCGGCCACCACGGCAGGTGAGGCGAGATACACAAATGCTTCGCGGTCGCCCATGCGTCCTTTGAAATTGCGATTGGTAGCGCTGATGGCGATCTCGCCTTTTTGCACCAGTCCGCGGCCCAACCCGATGCATGCGCCACAACCTGGCGGCAACGGAATTGCGCCGGCCCCCAGAAGTGTTTCCCAATCTCCGTTCGATTCCGATCTGGCTTGCACCTCAGCGCTCGCAGGAGCGAGGTAAAATTCCACGCCATCGGCAACCCGTCCGCCGCGTGCGCGCACGACTTCCGCTGCGTCGTGCAAATCTTCAAAGCGCGCGTTCACGCACGAGAGAAGGTACGCCTTTTGAATCGCCACCCGTTTCCGTTCCATTTCTGGAAGCGACACCATGGTTTTGACTTCGTTAGGCCCGGATACATGAGGGACGACAGTCGCAAGATCCAGCTCGAGCTCGATTGCGTACTCGGCATCAGAGTCGGCGCTGAGTTCGGGTCGATTTTTCCACCACCCATCAATATCGGCGTTTGCGTAACCCGACCGGCTCTTCGAACCGCGCGTTCCAGGACGTTTCGGATTTGCGAACTCGGGAACTCGCGAGCGTAAATAGTTCACTGTTACCTCATCAAATGGAAACACGCCTGCCAATGCGCCCCATTCTGTGGTCATGTTGGCGATGGTCATGCGCGCCGACATTGGAAGATTCGGCACACCGTCGCCTGCGAATTCCACGGCGTGATTGAGCACCTCGTCCTTATTGAACAATCCGCACAACGCGATGATGACGTCCTTGCCGACCACACCCGGTGGAAGCGATCCCTTAAGAACCACCTTTGCCACCGGTGGGACCTGCCACCATGTCACGCCAGTCGCCCAAATACTCGCGGCATCGGTCCGCACAACCGGAGTGCCCAGCGCGGCCATCGCGCCATACAGGTTCGAGTGTGAATCGCTGGCCACGACCATCGACCCGGGCACCACATAGCCTTGTTCCACCATCACCTGGTGCGAGATGCCAGTGCCGGCCGGATAAAAATCGATCCCGTGCTCGCCAGCGAATGCTTCGATCTTTGCGTACTTGGCGAGATTCTCCGGTGACGTGTTTTGGATGTCGTGATCGATGGCAAACACCGGTTGCGCCGGATCCGCGATCGACGTCGCGCCGATCTGTTTGAACTTCGGGATGACTGCGCCCGTGTTGTCATGCGTCATGACGTGACGCGGACGAATCGAAACGAAATCGCCACTGTGAACTACTGAGCCAGGCGCCAACCCATCCGCGTGGCGTGCCGCGATCTTCTCAACAAGCGTCAAGCCCATGTCGGCCTATCTTCAGTTCCTTTCCGTAGACGCGTTTGAATAGCAGGCGTCTCCTTTCCGCTCCTGACAAGTTCTTCGGAAGAGAAGCCAGGACCATCTCACGCGCGCTTTCGAACATTTCCGCTCCCATAATGAACCGCTCCTCCCCTGAGCGCGCCATGATTTTGCGACGCACGGCTTGCTCGACGTCTGGCGGCGTATCAGTCACTCGCGGCATTCCTTCAATAAACTATCCAATCCCAGCTCTCGCGTCCAGCGTTGCAAATAAACCGCGTCGTATCCGCTCGCGAGGAGATTTCTCACATCGCCAAGTTGTATTTCGGAGCGCGAATCCTTTGCCCAAAAAAGTTTTGAGATGATGAGATCTTCCTTGCTTACAATGAATGTTGTAAAATCGCGGATTGAAATCTTCTGACGTCGCTCGAACTCGACTTTCCGGTATTCGCTCCTCTTGCGAATGATGCAATCTACCTTGATTACGCTTTCGTGATGAATCAGGTTGAAAATCGATTCCTGTACGAGGGATTCACGAATGTTTTCCTCGCTTACATAGTAATCTGGCCGAAATAACGCAGCGACGCGGTCGACGTCATTCGGCGAAATCGCGATCACCAAATCGATATCACGTGTCATCCGCGGTAGCGCGTAGTAGTTCATGGCAACCGATCCGGTGAGCATGTAGGGAACGTGGGCTTGTTCGAATCGTCGTGAAATGTCCCTGACGACGTCGATCTCGTTCATCCAAACTAAGCGGATCGGCCGCGTTTGTTACAGCTTCTTCGCAGCGCGTTTGCCCAGGTTCTTTGCGATATCGAAGTCCACGAAATCGGCGTGATGAAAGATGATCGACTCGATCGAGCGCTCCACCTTGTCGCCTTCATGACTGTGCGTTGCGATGATGTGCAGCACTTCCCCGGGGATCCCGTGCTTGTACGCCAGCGCCACGCCACTAAAGGGATGGCGCACTTGCTGCCCGAACTTGCCCTGGATCACATTGCCCGCCGTGTCCTTGTCGTACTCCAGCGGCTTGCCCACGTCGGCCAGCAGCGCACCAGCGATGAGGTAGTCGCGCTGAATAGGTATGCTACAGCGAAAAGACTTCTTGAGGACGTCTGCGATAGCGATGCATTGTCGAGCACAGGAATTCAGATGCTCGATAAAAGTCATCTTGATGTCGCCGGCCAGGAGAGTGAATTTCACAGCACGCAGCTCATCGAAGCTCCAACCTTTCCCTCCGCAGCCCGTGGTAATGGCCTCGCTCCATATCGACGCTACTTTTTCGCGCAGCGCCTTGTTCTTGATTTGCCTGATGCTGGGAAAGAGTTGCGCGATCTTAGTGACGCCGTAGACGGTCGGTTCGTTTGCTTTCATAAAGGTTAGTTCCGATTCAGCAGATATTTTTGAGGTTTTGAGGACGTTCTTTCTATAATTTTTCTAGCTTCCAAGTCCAGTTTAACCGTCTCTCCGTACCAGCTTACGTTGCCTGAAAATTTGCTCTTTAAGCTTTTGTTGAGCTCACTGAATAACTCTGTGTGAGTCAGCTGCCTGTTTTTCAGAGCTGACAGGATGGCCCGCTTAAGCGTGTCATATTTTTGCCTGCTGATGTTCTTTCCGCTTTTCCCCTGTGGATGTCTCGTAAGAATTTTCTCTTCTGCCATTTCTCGTCCTTCGGTGGCCTGTTGGTTTCCAAGTCTGGAGTTCTGCCGCTGAACTCACAGGCATTCGCGGGCTGTCTTCAATTTGCCCCAGCCAGGGGAGTTGAATTGTAAGTTGTTTAATGCAGACTTGCCAGCGTTACCTACAGAGAAAGCGCGGAAACCCATGCCCACCTACGAGTATTCGTGTGAAAAATGCGGACAGAATTTCGATGCATTCCAGTCGATGCGCGACGAACCGTTTCGCGAATGTCCGAAAGCCCTTTGCCGGCTGCCAGAGTGGGGGCACGGCAAGGTGAAGCGGTTACTCGGTACCGGCGCGGGTCTGATCTTTAAGGGATCGGGATTCTATACCACTGACTATAGAAGCGATTCCTACAAGGAGGCAGCTAAAAAGGAATCTCCTGCTCCTGCATCTGGCGGAGAAAAATCGGCCAAGCCGAAGGAACCGGCGAAAGGTCAATCGCCTGCCCAGACCAAAAAGTCTGAGAAGAAACCGACGAAGGAAGCTGCTTCCTGATATTGTAGCCGGGATCGCTGATCCCGGTGGGGATGGGACATGTTCGAGCTGCCGGCATCACCGATGCCGGCTTTAGCGGAACTCACGACCCTTGACTCTACAGTCCATGGAAGTGCCATTCTCTCGACGGTTCCACGAGCATCTTTTCCCGCTTTAAACGATCTTCGGCGTGCTTCACATGCGGGGTGGCAACGTGTGCTTCAAAGGACGTCTTGTCGCGCCATTCCATGTAAAGCAGGAAAAGTGTTGGATCATCCTCGCCCTGCGACCAGCGGTAGATTTGGCAACCTTCTTCGCCGAGACTCGGCGCGGTGACCTCCGCAATAAGCTGCTTCATCGCGTCGATCGCGCCGGCTCGAATGTGGAAGTCGGCGGCGACAGTGTAAGAACGGGAAGCCATTAGTTCGACCGGGACGCAGCAACCAGCCGTAGACCCGTCGCTCTTTAACGTACGGTGAGATCCATCGCGCGGTCAACGGCCAGATCGCGCCCAGGATGAATCGCAAAATTTCGCTCTCGCCAGCCAGCGAGATTTTGCCAGGGCGATGTAGCGGCGCGTGTCCTCACGCGCAGGGCGCAGATCCTTGTCCTCACGCATAACTGGCGCCAGGATTGAAAGCGATGAGAGGATGTTTCCAAAGCACTGCGTGCGAAATTCCTGTAGGATCGGCTTCTCCGTGGTCACCGACCCCGGCTACAACCAATCACTTTCCACCGCGTGTGTAGAGGCGCGTTTCCTCACGCGCAGACGATGTCGGCTACAGCGTACAACGTAAGCCATTTTGACCTCGACACGGAAATGTAAGTTTTGCCAGACTTCATTTCATGAAAGCACAAACGCCACTCATCCTCGTCACACTCGCACGTCTCTCTTTAGCGGTCGCCCTGCCGAACGCGCAAGCAGTCAGTCCCCCGCCGGACGGAGGTTATTCCGGGGGCAACACGGCCGAAGGGCAGAACGCCCTTCTTCGTCTCACAACCGGCACATTCAACGCGGCAGTTGGTTTCTTTTCGCTTACGAGCAACACAGCCGGCAACTTTAACACGGCCACTGGCGCTGCAACGCTGGTGTTCAACACGGCCGATAACAACACCGCTACCGGCGCCGGGACGCTTTTAAGCAACACCACGGGCGACCGCAACACGGCGAATGGAGCGTTTGTTCTGTTCAATAACACAACCGGGGATTCGAACACGGCTAACGGCTTTCAAGCGCTCTTTCAGAATACAACCGGCGCCCGCAACACAGCCAGTGGTCGCGAGACCCTTATTTCCAATACAACCGGGTTCGAGAACACCGCCACTGGTGCTGTAGCACTCCAAAACAACACCACCGGCACCGACAATACGGCCACCGGTTTTGCTGCGCTCAATGGCAACACAACCGGCAAGATCAACACGGCCACCGGTACGGGGTCGCTGGCGAACAGCACGGGAGACCTCAACATCGCATTGGGCTTTGGCGCCGGTGCGTTTCTCGCCACTGGCAATAATAACATCGATGTCGGTAATGTAGGTGTAGCTTCAGAAGACAATACAATCCGCATCGGCACCGGCGTCGAAATCGTAGACCCGTTTGGGGTTACCCATCCCGTTCATACTGCAACCTACGTAGCTGGGATCAATGGAGTGACTCTTAGTGGGTCGATAATGCCGGTGGTAATTGATGCAAACGACCAGCTCGGCGTGGTTGACATCAATACTTTGGTAGGACCGCCCGGCCCTCCAGGGCCGCAGGGTGATCCCGGTCCGCAAGGGCCTCAGGGAGCGCAGGGACCCCAGGGTCCAGCTGGCCCGCAGGGACCCCAGGGACTTCAAGGACCGGTCGGCCCACCGGGGCCACAAGGGGCGCAGGGACCCCAGGGCCCTCAGGGACCGCAAGGCCCGGAAGGGCCGCAGGGACCCCAGGGAGAGCCTGGAGTAGGTCTCGTTATCCTCGATAGCGAAAGGACAGGCGCAGGCGATGGCGCCTTGAATGCTGGAGGCGATCTCGGAGACACGGCTGTGGGTTTTCATGCGCTTTTCAACGCGGTGGCCGGAGCGCAGTTCAACACCGCAGTTGGGGCTGAAGCGCTTCAAAACACCACCACCGGGACTCAAAACGCGGCTACTGGTTATCAAGCGCTCGTCAACAACAGCACCGGTCATGATAACACGGCGACCGGCGCTATTTCGCTTTTCAGCAATACTACCGGCCAGTCGAACACGGCTGACGGTGCTGGTGCTCTATTCGCAAACACCATCGGAGAAACCAATGTGGCTATAGGCGCTTTTGCGCTCCAGAACAACACCACCGGATCCAGTAACACGGCTACCGGTTATCAGGCGCTCCTGAATAACACCGCGAGCGGCAACACCGCCAACGGTTATCAAGCCCTGCTTGACAACACCACGGGCCAGTCAAACACAGCGACCGGTTTTCAAGCGCTGATGAGCAATACAACGGGTGGCAGCAATACCGCCGTTGGTGTTAGTGCGCTCATATTCAATGTCAGCGGCAACAACAATACCGCCGTTGGCTTTAGTGCGTTCGTAACCAGCAACGGCAACGACAACACTGCTATTGGCCAGCTGGCTCTTGCACAAGGCGCTGGTGGAGACGGTAACACGGCTGTTGGCAGCGAAGCCCTTTTTAACAACAATACCGACTTCAACACCGCTGTTGGTTTTCAGGCGCTTCAGAATAACACCAGCGGCACTGACAATATCGCCATTGGCGCTGAGGCCGGTTCCCAGCTGACCACGGGTGACTCGAACATCGACATTGGTAACGATGGCGTTGCTGACGAGTCGGCCACGATCCGCATCGGGCTTTCACAGACGAAAACGTTTATTGCCGGTATCGTCGGCGCGGCAGTTATAGGGTCGGGAGTGGTGGTAAATGCCAGCGGCCAGCTTGGTGTGGCCGTCTCCTCGAAGCGTTTCAAGGATTCGATCAAACCGATGAACGAGGCGAGCGAGTCGATTCTTGCCCTGAAGCCTGTGACCTTTCATTACAAGAAAAAGATCGATCCCGACGGTGTCCCACAGTTTGGACTGGTTGCTGAAGA
>DATBEX010000108.1:0-8906 GCA_036558805.1 Candidatus Udaeobacter sp. | reverse complement strand
AAAGAAATCGCCTTCAATCGTTGGACGAAATACACCTGTGCCAAAGACGTAACCGAGTTTAATACCGCCGAAAAAGCCGACGTCATTCTTCGGGTCCACAGTAAGAGTAGATCCGAAAAACTCCGAATTCGGATTATCGTCCGTAAACGTTCGAGTCCCGCCCCGGTTTTGATAGACATTAGCCCCCATGTCAATCGCACCGTAAAACCCGAGTCCATACATTGGTGGTGGCGGAGGAGCAACCTGCTTATAGGTCTCCGTTCCGGCACGCACCGAAGAGGTCACGAATCCGATCAAAACTAATGTAAGAACTGACAATCTTTTCATAAACGACCTTTCTATCAGGAACCTATCTATTGTCAACATTTCAATTCACGTGAATTTTAGCTTTTAACTGGCCATCACTTGATGGTAACCCCCTTGTTTGTCCATAGGACTTTAGTCGTACGACCAATCCTTACGTACATTACCTTACAAGGGCACTTTTATTGTCCGCCGCTTCGAACGTCGGGGTCTTGGCTTGCAAAACTGAACCAGACGTCCGCATTCTCATTTGGCGCGGAAGGGCTTGGGCTGGAGTGATGAGTTTTTTCGGGTTCCGCTGTTCTGTTACGAGCAGCAGTTGCGTCTCGCAGAGCTACGTCTCTTGGCCGATAATCCCAGACCGATGTAATTTGCGGCACGCTCTTCTCTATTCGGACGTCGTGAGTTACATGGATCTTGCTCCGGTTCCGCAACGCATACGCAGCTCTGCTAACCAAAATCGCAGCAATCCCGAGTGGGACGATGCCAAATAAGCTAAGAATGATTTTCATTCCGTGCCGGCAAGCGCCAGCCGTACGGCGGTAAGGAGCTCTTCGCTCTCAAAAGGTTTGGTCAGGAACGCCGCTGCCCCTGCGTTCAACGCAGTCGAACGAAGAAGCGGATCGTTCTTTCCCGTAAAAATAATTACGCGCGTTGAAGGCGAAATCTCGCGAAGCCGCGATTGAACCTCCAGGCCGCTCATCTCGGGCATGCAAACATCAATCAAGGCAACTGCCGGGCGATGCCTTTGCGCATAACTGAGGAACTCCATCGGATCGCCAAATGCTTTCGCATCCAAATCGGCGGACGCGAGAAGACGGCCCAAGCCCTTCAGCACCGAAGGGTCGTCATCGAGCAGGCAAACAACAAAAGCTGTGGCGTTTCGCAAGGTATAACATATTATGGCGGCCGATGCGGCTGTGGCTATAAGACCTTGGTCTTAGGTCGTAGTTGTAGGTACCAGCTGTGCTCTTTCCGTCAACCTCACTAGCTCTGCTACGGAAGTAACGTTCAGCTTCCGCATCATACGACCGCGGTGAACTTTTACTGTCTTTTCCGCGGTGCCAAGCTCCCCCGCAATCTGTTTGTTTAACATGCCCGTGACAACCAGCTGCATCACTTCCAGTTCGCGAGGCGTCAGGAGATCAAGAAGGCGCCGGGCTTCATTCCTCTGCTCGCTGGATTGACGCTGTTGAGCCGATCGAGTCAGCGCGCGCTCCACACATTGAAGCAATTCATCTTCGCGAAACGGCTTTGGAAGAAAATCGACCGCACCCGCTTTCATCGCCTGAGCGCACATCGAAATATCGCCGTGGCCGGTAATGAAAATGAGCTGCTCCTCCCGCCTGCAGCGAATCAACGTTTCCTGCAAATCCATCCCGTTGAGACCTGGCATCCGAACATCGACAATGACACATGCAGGTCCCGGGTGTTGCTCGCGCGCAAGGAAATCTGACGCGGACCCAAAAGCTTCGCTCTTATAGCCTGCCGACCGTAACAGTCTGGACACACCTTTTCGCACCGAAGGATCGTCATCGATCAAGAATATCCGGCTGCCTGAAGGAATCATGGCCAAACTTTTCCATTGTCGGCTGGAATAGTGAACTGGAATCGCGCTCCCCCGCCGTCGGCATTTCCGGCCATGATTGTGCCGCCGTGTGATTCGACGATTGAACGTACAATCGTGAGGCCCATTCCCAACCCTTGCTGCTTTGTAGTAAAGAAATGATCGAAGAGTCGTCCAGCAGCTTCTTCCGGGATGCCGACCCCATAATCACGGACGCTCACGCGACTGGCCCGATCGACATCTCCCTCCGTCGTGATTATCACTTTACGGCGGCTCGATGGCAGGTCGCGCATGGCATCGAAAGCATTGATCACAAGATTGAGCACGACTTGTTGCAGTTGAATCGGATCCCCTTCAACGGTCGGCAAACCTGGATCGAGGAAGGTACCCAGCTCGCAAGACTGAAGTATGGCATTCGGTTTTACGATGTGCACGACCTTCATTACAACGTCGTTTAGATTCAGCTGCTGCGAGGCTCGTGAGCCTTTCTTAACCATGCCTTGAATTCCCCGAATCACTTCGCCAGCCCGGCTGCCATCTGCAACGATATCAACCAGCAAGTCGCGAAGCTCATGGAGATCCACATCGCCGCGATCAATAAAGCGTCGGCCGGCGCTGGCGTTGCTGATGATTCCTGCTAACGGTTGGTTCAATTCATGCGCAATCGATGCCGCCATTTCGCCCATCGCAGCCACGCGACTTAGATGACTCAGATCTTCCCGGTTTCGCTGAGCTGCGAGCTCTGCTTCTTTGCGCTCCGTAATGTCAAGGGCCACACCGGTCATCGACAACGGCTTGCCCGACTCATCATAGTAACCACGACCGCGAGCATGAATCCAGCATACGGTGCCGTCAGTTCTTTTTGTCCGGAACTCAATCTGATACGGTAACCGTAACTCCAGCGCCTGACGCCAGGTTTGTTTTACTCGCTCCAGGTCATCCGGATGCAGCGCTCCATAAAATGTGTCGATCGTCACGTTCGCGTCGGCCGAGACGCCAAACATTTTCCGCGTTGCCCCGTCCCAGGACACTGTCCTCGATGCTTCGTCCCAGTGCCAAACGCCCAAATGCGCTCCTTCTGCGGCCAGGCGAAACAGGTCTTGTGCCTGCTTTTGCGGCGTTATATCTACAGAAACACCGATGAGTCGTTCGCCTTTGCCGTGCCTCCCAGGCGCCCACCGTCCATGGCCTCTGATCCATCGTAGCGTTCCATCCGGCAACAAAATCCGATATTCAATGGCGTACTCACCTTTCGTTTCTATAGCATGTCTTATGGCGCGCTCCCGAAGTGCGCGATCTTCTGGATAAACACGGCTTTGAAGCATCGCCTCGTCGAGGCGCTCTTCGGGATCGAATTGAAACAGGGAGCGTGCCTTGTCCGACACCCAAAGCTCGTTGGTAACGATATCCAACTCCCAGACTCCATGGTGGGTCGCCTCTGCTGCGAGAACGACTCGTTCCTCGAACTCGTGCAAAGCCTCATCCTTGCTCATCAGGTCAGTGATATCTACACACGAACCAATGTAACCGGCGAATGTTCCTTGCTGGTCATGCCGCGCGACGGCCTGGTCGGAAACCCAGCGATATTCGCCGTCGTAACGTCTTAGCCGGTATTGCATTACAAAAGGCTTGCGTGCATCAAATGCCTCTGTGTAAGTGTTCAGACATCTCTGAAGATCGTCTGGATGCACGCCCTCGGCCCAGCCATTCCCCAGTTCCTGCTTCAAGGTACGTCCGGTAAACTTGAGCCAGGGTTTGTTAAAAAAGGTACAGAGTTTGTCTGCTCCTGACATCCAAATAAGAACCGGCGCGGCATCTGCCACGATGCGAAAACGTCCTTCGCTTTCGCGCAGATCCGTCTCTCCGGTTTTGCGCTCGTCGATTACAGCTGCGAGCAACAACGTTGGAATCGACAAGACGATTAGGAATACCTGGATTGAGAGCGCATTCTGTTCAGCTGTTCCACCAGAGAATGGACCATGGCCGTGGACACCACTCCAAATAGCCAGGAAACCGATTATCGAAAGAGCGGTACTTGTCCCAAGAAAGCGGAATCGCACCGCTGCCCAAAGGAGGAACGGCAGGGTCAGAAACAAAAGAGCGGAATCCGCTTCCGGTCCGAACTTATAAAGAACAACGAAACCGACCAACATCAGAGTGACAATGAGCAGGCACGCCTCCATCAAACGCGTGCGCCGAATCGTTCGCAGGGCCCTGATTCCATCCGTCGCCCACGCGACGATCAACGGCACAACTATCAATGCCGCCAGAGCATTTGAAAGAAATCGTATCCGAATCAGGTCCCAGTAGTTGCCCTGGCCAAAGTGATTCCATCTTACAAACGCCGCGTCGAGAAACGAGGACAGGAACGGGCCGATGAACACTATACACAGGCAAAAAATGGCTACGCTGCGCAAATTCCTAAAATGAATGGAGCCGCCAACAAAATACCGCATCAGACTCGCGCCGATGATTGCTTCGGAGCAGTTGCTGATGAACCAGCATAAGATCATCGGCAGCGGAACATGACTCTGCAATTGTGCCAGGCAGTGCGCCGGAAATGCGGAGAGCAGGATGAACCACCAAATGCGCGGGGGCGTCAGCAACAGTGCCGCTACCAAAATAGAATTTGGAGGCCAAAGTACCGAGACCGGATATGGCGTGAAGGTAAGCGCAAAACCGATTTTCGCACCAACATAGTATCCGGCGAACACCCACAACCCGATTATGAGCAAGCGCCATTCGAAAGGCGCACTGAAACCTGCTACATTCTTCGCGGTTGGTGGTACGCTCGCAGCCTCAAAAGATTGGGAGACACCCTTCATCTCCAACAAGCCTCCGGATTTTCAAAGCCAACTTTGGCTCGAACGCTTCCTCCGGTGACGGAGAAAGATATTTTCCGAAAAGGCCCGTTTCAAGCGCCGCTTCCCATGCAACTGTTGGGCTGCCTTGCCAGGCAACCAAAATGTACATGCCTTTGAGTGAAAACGTCTTCCCACGGCATCCGAACTATTGCACCACCGGCCCAGCGGGAAAAGTCGTATGTTTCAGCAGGGAAATCTTGTAACGAAATTGTAACTCGACCATGCGCGGATTGCGACCAGCGTCAGGCGAAGTCCTTTGAGGCACCGTTTTCCAAATCGCCTTGCCTCTCAGGCTTTCTCCTACTTCTCGCCTCGATTGAGAGCATCGCGGACTGCCGCGATGAATTTTTCGTCGTCAAATGGTTTCATAAAATAGGCGACCGGGCCTATGGCCATTGCGGTGGCACGGGCAGCCAAATCTTCCCGCGCGGTAATAACAATCACACGAGTTTTAGGTGAGATGGCGCAAAGACGGGCCAGCACTTCCAAGCCAGTCACCTTATCCATCCAGATGTCTGTTACGACGACAGGCACATGATGAGCGCTGGCGTAAGTTAGAAAATCTTCCGCTTTGTCAAATGTGCGCACCTTCAATCCTTCCGATGCGAGCAAGTAATGCATCGACTTGAGAACGGAAGGATCGTCGTCCACTAGACAAACCTCGTGATCTTCAGCCTGGGAAAGATTACTCATGCAGCGGCTACCGTTTGCGTCTGCCCGCGTACTGCCGGCAGGCGAACAATCATGCGTGCGCCGCGGTCTGGGGTGTTTTCTCCCACAATCGTTCCACCATGCGATTCAATGATCGATCGAACAATAGCCAGGCCCATCCCCATTCCTTTTTGTTTGGTCGAAAAGAAGTGATCGAAAACTTTGTCGGGCTTCTCTTTCGGTAAACCTGTTCCAAAATCGCGTACCCGAACCTCAGCAACGTCGCCTTTGTCCGAGCGAGTGCTGATAATGATACGGCGTTCAGCAGGCGGCAGCCCCTCCATCGCATCGAGCGCATTCATAATCAGGTTGAGCAGAACCTGCTGGATTTGGACAAGAGTGGCATTGACCTGGGGTAGCTGCGGGTCGAGCTCGGTAGTTACTACACTTTCCCGGCTTAACACATCCGAGCTAACAAGTCGCACGGTGTCTGTTATAACTGCATTAAGATCTAAAATTGTGCGAACACCCGCTTCTTTGCGCACCAGGCTCCGAATTCCGCGGATCACTTCACCGGCGCGCTGACTATCGGCGATCATGTCTTGCAGCAACTCCTTCAATAGCGTCGGATCGATGTTTCCCCGCTCGAGGAAACGACGCGCGGCGGAGGCGCTGTTCGCGATGGCCGTGAGCGGCTGATTGAGTTCGTGGGCAAAGGACGCGGTCATTTCACCCATCAAAGAAACGCGATTCCGATGGGCCATCTCGTCACGTTGGTGTTGCAACTGAAGATCGGCCTGTTTTTGCGCACTAACATCCAGAGTCACTCCGATGGTTTCCAATAGGTTTCCTTCGTCATCCTTCAAACAGCGGCCGCGCATGATCACCCAACGCGTCTTTCCATAAGGCAAAAGAAGCCGGTGTTCGCTTTCGAAGGTCCCGGAGAGAGCACACGAGCGATCGTAAGTCGCTTTAACATCCGGTCGCTCATCGGGGTGAACACGGGAAAGAATTAGATCACAGGTAAGCGGCAGGTTGGAATCGAACCCGTAGATCCGCCGGCCCCTTTCACTCATCCAGGCGGTGTTCTGCTCGGGATACAGAATCCAAAAAGCAAGATCGGCCGACTCAGCTGCCAGATTGATTCGTGCCTCGCGCTCACGCAAAATCTCCTGCTGTCTTTGGCGCTCGATGGCAATCCCGGCGATATGCGTTGCGATGTCCGTCAACCGCGTTTCCTCTGGTCGCGGGCCGCGTTTTTCCTCCCGATACATCGCAAACGAACCCAGGACATCACCTTGAGCAGACAAAATCGGTGTCGACCAACAGGCGCATAATCCGCAAATCAACGCCAACTCGCGGTAGTCAGTCCAAAGCGGATCCCTCATCACATCAGTCACAACAACCGGACGCCGTCTGTACATG
This sequence comes from Candidatus Udaeobacter sp., assembly GCA_036558805.1. GTDB lineage: Bacteria > Verrucomicrobiota > Verrucomicrobiia > Chthoniobacterales > UBA10450 > Udaeobacter. Next base: position 2,096 of record DATBEX010000108.1, on the reverse strand, counting down.
GCCGTGCCACAGGAACCATTGCGCGGACCGATCGGAGCTCCGTTTACCGCTTTCACATAAGCGTCGGGCAAGTTTGGCGCCGCACCGTGACGGACATGCTTGCCGTCGCGGTTCAGAAGAAGAATCGAACAACGCAGTCCTTCAGCCTGGCCCTCCATAAGCAGAACAAGGCTGGTCAGAACATCCGCGAGCGGCGCATCTGCTGCGATCATCTCCAGCACGCGGCTTTGCCCAGCCCGAAAAAATTCTTCCTCTTTGAGTTCGGTGATATCGCGGCAAACCACCACCCCCCCTAACACATCTCCGTTAGCGCCACGCAGCGGGCGACCCGTTATTTCTGTCCACAGTCCGTGCGGCGCCTTTTCATGGCGCACAAACATTTCGACATTGTCCACATCCTCCCCGCGTATCGAACGCAATAGAGGCAATTGATCGTGAGGAAACGGAGTAGTCTTGTCGGCCAGATATAGTCCGTAGCGATGCGACCATTCGGTGGACGGCATTTGCAACGCACCTTTGCCAAACATCCTTTCAGCCGCGGGATTGAAGACGAGGAAGTTATTGTCTTTATCAGCGACGACAACGGCATCGCCCATGTTGGATAGAATGGATCGCAGGATTTCGTTGGTGCGCGAAAGCTCCGTGGTGCGGCGGGTGACTTTTTGTTCCAATTGGTCTCGATTCTCGCGCAATGCCTGTTCCAATTCCCGTTGCTCGGTAATGTCAGTGTTAGTTCCAAACCAACGAACAACTTGCCCTTCTGTGTCTTTAATCGGAAGCGCACGCGACAAGAACCAGCGGTACTCACCACTCTTGCTTCGCAAGGGAAACGTATCTTCCCACGGTTCGCCGGTGGCGAAGGCAACTCTAATTCTTTCGACTACTCGACCAACTTCATCCGGATGATGGACCTTTTGCCAGCCCCAACCCTGCATCTCTTCGAGCGTGGTGCCGGTATAGTCGTACCAGCGATCATTATACCAAAAGATGTAACCCTCACGATCTGCCATCCAGGCTAGCTGTGAGATGGAATTTGCCAGCGTCCGGAATTGCTCCTCTCGCGCTGCCGCCTCCGCGCGGGTCGCCCGCTTGAGCAAATCCAATTGCCCGGCAACGGCCGTAATTACGTTTACCAATCGCTCACTCTGCTCGCGCGATTCGCGCATGAAAAACTCGAGAACAGCAATGACTTTGCCGCGCGACAAAATCGGAATTCCCACACCGGTCTTCAAACCGGCCGTCCGCGCCGCAGCCGATCGCGGAAAGTTTGGCGCATTGGTGACGTCCTCCAGCCAAGCCGGCTGTTCCGATTTCCACACGCGACCGGGAAGCCCGAGGCCGGGTTTAAAGTGAGACTCTTCAGACAGCGCCCTGAAAGGCTTTAATTCCCCATCGCCACAATACCATCCTGCCACAAAATCAAGGACATCGGTATCCGGGTTTGGCACCCATGCCTGACCCAGTACCCAGCCTGTTTTCTCGCAAACTTCGCGAAGAACAATTTCCAGCGCAGAATCCAAATCGTCGGCCACCGCAACCTCCATCGTAATTGTCTGAAGAAGGCTGAGCTGCTCCTCGCTTTGCGACTGACCTTTCTTTGTTGGAGCCTTCACTATTAGCTACCGATAGAACTAAAGTTGAGGAATTCAACCGGCACGCCCAGCCACGTCGCAGCTGCCTTGCGCTCTTCGAAAATCCTCACGTTGATCGACGAATGCCGAGTGAGCAGTTCATGCATCTTGCTATAATGAGCGCGAGCGAGGCTCGGAACGAGAATCGCTGATTTGACTGGTGGACTTCCAACGGAAGAAAGACGCCTGAACAAAGCGATGTGAAAAACGTATTTGAAGTTGAGGTCGATGGTTTCAATCGCGGATGTGTCGGTGAAGCGATTGAAGGGACTGTCGGATTTGGCTTCGAGGTCTCCTATTAAACTTACTATCTGTTCAATAGCTGACTCATTAAGGACTCCGCGCGGTCTCCACACCAGCAGACGAACGTCTTCGTGAAACTGAACGTCGGCAGAAGGCAGTTTCATTGTTCATTTAAGTGGACCGGGGACAACTCGATCCTTCACCATTTGGCCCCGCGATTCC
>DATBEX010000107.1:0-5884 GCA_036558805.1 Candidatus Udaeobacter sp. | reverse complement strand
GGCGAACCCGAACGGCTCGATGGACGACGCGTTTCTGCGAACCTTTTCCAATTGTTAGGGGTGCCCGCACTGCTGGGTCGCACATTCGTTCCGGATGACGACAAGCCCGGCACTCACGTGGTCCTTCTAAGCTATTCACTCTGGCAGCGGCGGTTCGGCTCGGACCCGGGTATCATTGGCCGCGCGATCGCTCTCAATGGCAAAAGCTACACTGTTATCGGCGTTATGCCGCGTTCCATGCAGCTGCCTACCGCCGGAAACTGGAAGAATCAAGTGTGGGTGCCGATCGCGTTCCCGCCGGAAGAGGCAGCGCAGCGTGGCAGTCACTTCCTCGAGGTGATCGCGCGAATGAAACCCGGTGTCACTTTGAAGCAGGCTGCGGCGGAAATGGACACCATCGCAGCCCGCCTTGAGCAGCAGTATCCGGATCAGAATAAACGCAGAGGCGCGGTGGTGGTGCCACTTCACGAACAGGTCGTGGGCGACATCAAGCCCGCGCTCCTCGTTTTGCTCGGCGCAGTCGGATTCGTCCTTCTCATCGCGTGCGCCAATGTTGCCAATCTATTGCTCGCTCGCGCTGCTGCGCGACAAAAGGAAATTGCGCTGCGTCTGGCGCTCGGCGCAAGCCGCTCGCGCTTGGTGCGTCAATTTCTAACTGAAAGCATCTTACTCGCGATTTTTGGCGCGGGATTCGGTCTGCTGCTCGCGTTCGGCGGAATCCGCATACTAAAAACGTTCATTCCCGCGGCGACCGCGCAGGTGCAGACAATGCATATCGACGCCAGGGTGCTTCTGTTCACGGCAGTAGTCGCAGTATTAACCGGGATCGCGTTTGGTCTTGCTCCCGCTATTCAAGGGTCTCATCTCAATCTGAACGACACATTGAAAGAAGAAGGACGTGATTCTTCCGGAAGCACCAAAGGACATCGAGCTCGAAATCTGTTGGTGATTGGCGAGGTCGCCATTTCATTCGTGCTGCTGATCGGGGCCGGCTTGTTGATTAACAGCTTTGTCCATTTGCGGAATCTAAATCCCGGGTTTTGTGCCGATCACCTGTTAACGATGAAAGTAGATCTGTCGGACATGAAGTATCCCGACCGTGAGCGACGCGTTGCATTTTTCGACGAAGTGATCCGGCGAGCGCGCGCCCTGCCGGGAGTGCAATCGGCGGCTGTGGCCGATAATCTTCCGCTTACATACAACGGCAATTCGACAACCGTTAGCGTGGAAGGACTACCGGACCCGCCGCCCGATCAACAACTGGATGTGATCTTCCGGGCAATCGGTCCCGGTTATTTTGCCACAATGGGGATTCCCATGATTCATGGTCGCGATTTTACAGATGACGACAACGCAAAGTCGAAGGACGTGATAATCATCAGCAAGAAAACAGCGCAGTATTTCTGGCCCGGGCAGGACCCAATCGGCAAACGGCTGAAACCTGGTTTAGGCAAAAAAGATTCAGAATGGCGAGAGGTCATTGGAGTTGTGAAAGATGTGCGGCAAAACGATTTAATCGCCCCGCCGAAGATGCAAATGTACTTCAGTTATCGGCAGCTCAGCGGTCTCGCACCAAACGCACTTGTCATCCGAACGAACATCGAACCGATGAGTCTCGCCGCGACAGTGCGCGACGCCATCTGGTCGATTGATAAGGATCAAACAGTCGCAGACATCGACACGATGGATCGCATCGTGGCGGAAGCCGCCGCACGCCAACGTTTCAGCATGCTCTTGTTAGGCTTGTTCGCCACCCTCGCACTCCTGCTCGCTTCAGTTGGGATCTACGGCGTGATGAGTTATTCGGTCGCTCAACGAACGCGTGAGATTGGGATTCGTATCGCGCTGGGCGCGCGACGGGGCGATGTGTTGCAAATAACAGTAAAGCAGGGGCTCAAACTTGTTGCCGCCGGAATGATTCTCGGCCTCGTAGCGGCATTTCTTCTAACGCGCGCGCTGGCAAGCTTGCTGTATGGAATCAGTGCCACCGATCCAATCACTTTCGTCGGCATCTCCCTAGTGCTGTTCCTGGTCGCGATACTCGCGAGCTACATTCCAGCTTTGCGCGCAACAAGGGTTGATCCCATTGCTGCTTTACGCGCTCAGTAGAGATATTCTTTCTCATGGCTTTTTTGACTCTTGATCAGCTTCCGTTCGTTGGAATGTCGTATGAATTCGCAGGCGAAACACAAGATGCGCCATTCTCGGCTTACATCGTCAACGCAAAGCCCGGCCAGGGTCCGCCATTACACACGCATCCGTATGTCGAGGTCGCGTTCACTCTGGAAGGTCGCGCCACTATCACGGTCGGCGCTGAGACACGTGAAGTGAACGCCGGCGGTATCGTGGTGATTCCCGCGAATACGCCCCACCGCTTTGTAAACTCGGGTGACGCGATCCTGCGCCAGATCGATATCCACGCCAGTCCGCGATTCATTCAGACGAATCTCACCTGACCTCTGTGGCGGTTCGCAGACTCGAAGCCGGGAGCCAGGTCAGGAGATTTCGCTTTCCTAATTCTTGATTCTTCGTTCTTACTTCCCTGATGCGCTGGGTTGTCTTTCTTCGTGCGGTCAACGTCGGTGGCGCGAACCGATGTCAACCAGCGCTGATTGCCAAACAGTTGTCGAAGTTTGGTGTCGTTAATATCGGGGCCGTTGGGACCTTTGTTGTTCGCGAAGATGTGACCGAATCATTTCTGCGCAACGCAATCGCGAAGAAGCTGCCCTTCAAGTGCGAGATCATGATTTGTCCCGCACGCGACCTTATTAAACTTGCGTCAAAGGATCCGTTTTCACGCCAACCTTCCGGCCCGAACATAACGCGGTTTGTCAATGTTCTGGCCAAACGACTCCCCTCGCCGCCCACTCTTCCCGTGAGTCTCCCCTCGGAGGACGACTGGCTGCTGAAGGTCATTGCGATCGAGAACAGATTTGTCCTGGGTCTGTATCGCCGCGAGATGAAAGCGATCAGTTACCTCGGCAAGGTCGAGAAACTTCTCGGCGTGCCTGCTACTACGCGCAATTGGAACACGATCGAGAGAGTCGTGAAAATTCTTAAACAAGATTCACACGATTGACTACCTTCGAAGTTTCTTACGTCCTACTTCTTCCTTCTGATCTCACCGACCCGTCCTTTGCTCCAGGTGTTCTGGATATCGAGCCCCTTGCACGGCAATTTTTGATGCGGCGTTTTCGATTTCGTTAAGATCGTCGGTCGTAAGTTGAATTGACGCTGCTCCAATATTTTCTTCGAGACGTTTCAGCTTGGTGGTGCCGGGAATTGGAACAATCCACGGTTTCTGAGCAAGCAACCAGGCGAGCGCGACCTGAGCGGGCGTGGCCTTCCTGCGTTTGGCGATCGCGCCAAACAGGTCAACCAATGCACGATTTGCTTTCCGCGCGTCTGGTGTAAAGCGCGGGAGCATGTTGCGAAAATCAGTGCTGTGGAAACTAGTGTTTTCGTCCATTTTCCCTGTGAGAAAGCCTCTACCTAACGGACTGTAGGGTACGAATCCAATTCCGAGTTCCTCAAGCGTGGGCAACACTTCTTCTTCGGACTTCCTCCACCACAATGAGTATTCATTCTGGATCGCGGTCACCGGCTGGACTGCGTGTGCCCGACGGATCGTCTGCACTCCCGGCTCGGATAGACCGAAGTGCTTCACTTTTCCTTCACGAATCAGCTCCTTAACCGCACCGGCCACGTCTTCGATCGGTACGTTGGGATCGACGCGGTGTTGGTAGAACAGATCGATCACATCCGTCCTGAGCCGTTTCAGGGAAGCTTCAGCAACTTCCTTGATGTGTTCCGGTCGGCTATCCAAACCGATCTGCTCGCCTTTCGGACTAAATTTGAACCCGAACTTTGTAGCGATCATCACATGTTCACGCATGGGCGCGAGCGCTTGGCCCACTAGTTCTTCGTTCGTAAATGGTCCATAAATTTCCGCGGTATCGAAAAAGGTGACGCCGCGTTCAACGGCTGAACGAATCAGTGAAATCATCTCTCGCTTTTCGTGAGGCGGTCCATAACCAAAGCTCATTCCCATACAGCCGAGGCCGATCGCCGACACTTCCAAGCCGCTCTTTCCAAGATTGCGCTTCTCCATTGTCTCTCGTTTTCGTTACGTAATCACTCCGACTTCAACGAAGCCATGTCGATTGAGAAACGGTACTTCACATCGGACTTGAGCAATCGCTCGTAGGCTTCGTTGACTTTCTGAATCGGAATCACTTCGACATCGGCGGTGACGTTGTGTTTACCGCAAAAATCGAGCATCTCCTGCGTCTCAGCGATGCCTCCAATCGCTGAGCCGGAGAGACTACGGCGTCGCATAATTAGGCTGAACGCTGGGACCCGCAGAGGCTCTGCAGGAGCGCCAACCATGGTGATATTCCCGTCAACGCCAAGCAGGCTGATGTAGGCGTTGATATCGTGATCGGCCGAGACGGCATCGAGCATGAAATCGAAGGTGCCAGCGTGCTTTTTCATCTCGTCGGCGTTGCGGGAGATAACCACCTCGTCGGCGCCGAGCCGCAGCGCGTCCTCTTTCTTGTGAGGCGACGTGGTGAACACAACGACATGAGCTCCTAGCGCGTCTGCAAACTTCACAGCCATGTGGCCGAGGCCGCCGAGACCAACCACTCCAACCTTCTTGCCTTTGGAGACGCCCCAATGATGCATGGGCGAGTAAGTCGTGATACCGGCGCAAAGCAAAGGCGCTGCTGCGGCGGGATTCAGATTGGAGGGGACGCGCAAAACGAAGCGTTCGTCAACAACGATGCTTTCAGAATAGCCACCATATGTGAAACCTCCGATGTGCTTATCCGGCGAGTTGAAGGTGAGGACCATGTTGGGGCAGAACTGTTCAAGGCCCGCTTTGCACTGCAGACAGCTATGGTCAGAGTCGACCATGCAACCGACCGCGACGAGATCACCGGGCTTGTACTTGGTAACAGCCGAGCCGACCTCGGTGACCCGACCGACAATCTCATGCCCAGGAACGATCGGGTAGTTCGTGGCCATGAATTCACTCCACTCGTTGCGTACGGAATGAAGATCGGAGTGGCAGATGCCGCAGAACAATATTTCGATCTGTACGTCGTGGTCAGTTGGTTCGCGACGCTGAATTTTGGTTGAGGCCAGTCCGGACGCCTCACTGGCAGCTGAATAGGCTTTCGCATTGTAGGTAGTTGGTTGCATGGTTGATTTATCTCCTTTTATGAACAATCGAATTTATCGATCACCATCAACCCAAAATCGCTGCGCGTCTGTGGGATTTTGCAGTGCCACATTAGAGTTAATCGTGGTTCTCTCTTTGAGATGAGAATCGCAGCCAATCTGCCAGTTGCGCCTTGTCATTCGATTTCGAATTTGTCTGATCTGCTAATCGTGCCTGGATTTGGTAGCTTCGCGACGTTTTTATGGCCGCTCACGACATTCTTTCGATAGGATGCTCTTTTGACCGTCGCGTTTGATATAATGCGAGTGACTCGTGCATGGGTAACCTCAAAATAAACTGGCGCAAGGCGGCGCTCTTCTTCGGAGGTTGGACGCTGGTTAGCCTGGTGTTCGCCCTGATTTCTTACGCCGCCGCCATCGGCGAAAACCACAAGGATTTCGGCTTCCTTGCCGCGCTAAAACTCAATCTGGTTCAATTTTATGTTTGGGCGATCCTTTCGCCGTTTCTTGTTCGCTTTAGCCGCCGTTTCCCGATCGAGATTCGCCCGCTCAATATTCGTAACCTGTTGTTGTATTTTCCGGCCCTGATTTCATTTGCTGGCATCCATCAACTCATTCACCTGGGCATTCTTTGGTCCATCAGCCCGAGGTGGAGGCAACAATACCCTGCCCTAATGGATTGTTACCGCGCTTATTTCGC
>DATBEX010000106.1:0-9501 GCA_036558805.1 Candidatus Udaeobacter sp. | reverse complement strand
GTATTCAAAGATCTCGCCCTGGTAGTGATCGATGAGGAGCAGCGTTTCGGAGTACTGCACAAGGAGAAATTCAAAGAGCTCTTCAAGCTGGTCGATGTACTGACGCTCTCGGCCACCCCGATCCCCCGCACGCTTTACCTTTCGCTTGTAGGCGTAAAAGACATGTCCACGATCGAGACTCCGCCGCTTAACCGGTTGCCCGTAGAAACGGTGGTTTCCGCGTACGACGAGCGGCTTATTCGGGCTGCGATTGATCGCGAACTCGAACGGCAGGGCCAGGTATTTTTCCTCCATAACCGCGTCGCGAGTATCGAGCGGGTGCGGGACAGAATTGTTGATCTTTGCCCGCAGGCAAGAGTTGAAATCGGGCACGGCCAGATGGATGCCGACGAGCTGGAAGCGGTCATGGCGCGATTCATTGCCGGGAAAACCGACGTGCTCGTTTGCACGACGATCATCGAAAGCGGTCTCGATATCCCAAATGCAAACACCATTATCATCGATCGGGCGGACCAGTTTGGTCTCGCTGACTTGTATCAATTGCGGGGCAGAGTCGGCCGCGCCGAGCATAAGGCTTACGCTTATCTGCTTTTGCCGCGCGAACTGATGACGGTCGGCGCAGCGCGAAAGAGAATTAGCGCCATCAAACAATACAGCTCGCTTGGCGCTGGTTTTCGTATCGCCATGCGCGACTTGGAGATTCGCGGAGCGGGCAGCATCCTCGGGACCGCCCAGAGCGGTCACATCGTTGCAATCGGCTTCGATTTGTACTGTCAATTGCTCAAGCAGGCAGTGACCCAACTCAAAGGTGAAAAACCACGGTTTCGGCTGGAAGTCGATTTGAAGCTTGATTTTGTCGCCACAAACGAAGCCGAGTTCGTGGCGTTACCAAGTAACGGCGACCCTCCAGCCTCGAAAACATTCGGGATTGAAAAAGGATCCTCCCCAGCAAAGATCCCCGCCTTCCTTCCAACCACTTACGTCAGCGATCCCAGCCTTCGCATCCGGGCATACCGCGACGTTACAGAAGTGACGACCCTTGAGCAATTGGACCGCCTGCGTCGGGACTGGCGGGACCGCTTTGGGCCGTTCCCGTTGGCGGTTGACAATTTGGTTGGTCTAATCGAAATCAAGCTCGCTGCTGCAAAAGCAGGGATAAACCGTGTCGAAGTGCGCGAGCGAAAATTGATGTTGTCGCGGCGCGGAGATTTTATACTTGTCGCGGGCAAATTCCCTCGTTTAGTTGGACCCAAAGTCGAGCATCACCTGGGGGAGATTTTGCAGCTGATAAAGAAATTATGAGAAATTTCGTGCGTTCATTAACGGCCGTATCGCTGACGGTCTGCGGGTTTGCTTTGTTTCCCATTTGTTGCAACGCGTTCGCCGAGGAGGCTCAGGTAGTCGACGGCATCGCGGCGATCGTGAACGGCGAGGTCATCACGTATTCGCAGGTGCGGCAGTTGACCGCGCCGCGCGAGAAACTGTTGCGGTCCCAATTCACCGGTCAGGACCTGGAAAACAAGCTCAGCCAAGTACGGCAGCTTGCCCTAAAGGATCTGATCGACCGACGGCTGATCATCCAGGCGTTCAAAAAGGAGAGCTATCAAATCCCCGATCACGTCGTGGATCAGCGCGTCCACGATATCATTCGGGAGAACTTTGGGGGCGACCGCAATACGTTTGTCAAGACACTTGAGGCGCAGGATTACTCGTTGGGTGAGTTCAAGGAAAAGGAAATGGAAAGGATAATCGTCCAGGCGATGCGCGGCCATAATGTTAAGACCAACTACATCATCTCGCCTATCAAGATTGAAGATTTCTACAGGAAGCATCGCGACCTGTTTACGAGCAAGGAAGAGATCAAGTTGCGAATGATCATGATTTCCGGCCAAAAGGACACTGGGAATGCCCAGGCGCAAAAGGACCTGGCCGAAGAAGTGCTCGGGAAACTGGCCTCCGGCGCCGAATTCGAACAAACAGCGCAGGTTTATTCCGAGGACAGCACGAAAGACAACGGCGGCGATTGGGGCTGGATCCAGCACAATACTCTCGCTGCGCCGCTGGAAAAATTCGCCTTTAACATGCCCGTCGGCAGAATCAGCAACATCGTGGAGTACGCCGGCAATTACTACATCTTGAAGGTGGAGGACAAACGCGGCGGCACAACCAGATCGCTCGCTGAAGCGCGAGGCGACATAGAGAAAAAACTGCTTCAGGACGAAGCGCAGCAAATTCAGGAGCGCTGGATCGCGAGCCTCCGCGAGAAAGCTTATATCAAGACCTTCTGATCTATCGCGGCGATCAGAATTGTTCACGCCGTGCTGCTGCTGCTCGTTCTGGTCATTTTGGGTAGCTGGTTTTTCAGCACGCGCGGCATGAACCGCAGCGGCATCCTGCTTGGGTGGGGCGGCGGAATGCGGCTAACAGCGCTCGCGTTTGCCCTCATGATTGTTGTGGGCTCCGCGATCGTTCTTCCGTCTGAGGTTTTCTTGAGCAAACATCTTTCCTCGGCAGCCGTAACCAATCGGTGACGTTAACGGCCCATTGCGAAACAGCCATAATATGTTTGCCATATCATTCTGTCGTGGCTTATCTCTTTCTCGTTAGGCCAACATTGTGAAAACACTCGCTCTTATCGCAGGTATCACGCTCGCGCAGTTCACAGTTTCTGTGTCGGCAGCGTCCGAGAATACGGCCGCGCGCGATCTGGCGGGGGCAAAGTCCTTCGCGTTTGGCGGTGTTGGCGTTGCCGGGCTGATGTCTGCGGGCGAAGGAAATTTGCGAGCCGTCCTGCAGCTGCCGGACGCATCCCAGCAGTTACAAGGTGCGCTCGCCCACGCGACACCGGCAGGCAAGCTGTACATTCTGGTTGGCCTGCGCCGGTGCGATCGTGGCGCTTATCAGAAGATCTTCGATTCCCTGGCTCGCCCTGACGATCAGGTCGAAGTCGCGCGCGGATGCATGATCAGCCGGGAACCGTTCCGCCAATTGGTCTCACAAGTTCAAGAGGGTCGATTCGACGATTACTTATCACGGCCTGCACGGTAATCGTCAGCGTTTCTTGCTGTAGCCACGATCCTCTGGGCCGTCTGCCCTGACCTGACATTTGTGAACCTCCGATCGCCGGCCAAGATTCTAGCGCGGGGAAAGCGTCAGAGATCCCCCGTCGCTCGCCTTGGCCATGCGCAAGTTTTCCTCGGCCTCCGGGAAGTCTGGATGCAGACGCAACGCCTCTTCAAATTGCGCGATCGCGCCGGGAATGTTGCCCTCGCGCATGAAGATTTTTCCAAGATAATTATGTGGCTGGGCGAGCTTTGGATCGAGTTTGGAGGCGGTCTGAAGATGTTCCGTTGCTCCCGCCAGGTCACCCTGTTCCAAAAGCGCAGTCCCAAGATCAATTCGGGCATCGACTAAACCCGGATCGGCACGGACTGCCTCTCGATACTGCGCAGCGGCCTCGTCCATTTTGCCGTGCTTTTCCAGAAAGGCGCCGTAGCTATGGTGGGCTTGCGCAGATTTGGGCGCCAGGCGAACAGCGGCTTCGCACTCGGCAGCCGCCTGATCATCGTGGCCGAGTTGCTCGAGCAGGTAAGCATAACCGGAATGATACTCGGCGTTGTTCGGTTCAATTTTCAGCGCTGTTTCATAATGGGCATGCGCCTCATCCAGGTTTCCCTTGCTAATCAGAATGGTCGCAAGACCGGCGTGCGCCTTCGCGGAATCAGGATTTAAACGCAGCACCTTGGAAAAGGCCTCAGCTGCTTCATCAGCGCGGCCGGCATCCTGCAGAGCCGTAGCGTGATTAAGGTGGGCCCGGGCACTGGTGGGAAGAGTAGCCGCGATCATGGCAACGCGATCAAGTTCGCTCCTGGCTGTGTGCGTTTGTCCAAGCCAGAGCGCCCCCAATGGAATGACAAAAACGCCTACCCACTTCGCTCCGTGCAACGCCCACCCCGGAAAAAAGCCACCCGCCGAAACATCCGCTGTGCCGCCGCTGATTCCGAGAGATTGCCTGGTGGATTTCTCGCGTACTTTCCAAATGAACCCGTCGTAATAAAAATGGAGTAGCGCCGACGCCGTCACCACACCGGCAAGAATGTTTTTGACCGATTCGATGCCGACACTCGACTTGTAATATCCGAGCGCTCCGTAAGCGAAGATCAAGCCGACATAGAGACCAATCAGCGAGCCACTGCGCCTGAACACAAAACGCATGAACCCACCGATCGAGCTGTCTGACTCAACGCGTTTGCGATTATAAATCCAAACCAGGGAGAGATATTGGACATCGTGAAAGACTTCGAACAAGGCGATGCCGACGAGAACACTGGCGACGATGTTATTGCAGTACCACCAGAATGATATGCTGGTGATGAGAAGCACGAGCTTCACTGGGCTTGGTCGTTGCCCACGCACCCACGACATGACGTAATTTATCAGGAACAACCCCGCAACTGCGATCGCCACTGTCAGCAACGCTTGCTGCGCAGCGTGAAGAAGCGCAGGCGGAATGAAAGGTCCCCCGGCGGAATAGTAGGTTTCGAGTGTATCGGTCATTCGCTGGGGCGAGAGCAAGACCGCGGTAGCAAACCAGATTCCGCACAACGCGAAATCCAAACGGCGCGTTAGCTGGGCAAACGACCCCACTTTCGCGTCGTAGATGCGACAGAACCCGTAAGTTTGCATCATGCCGTGCCAAACGCCCCAGACAAAAGCCACGAGCACAATGCCTTTAAGGTCCCAAATGGAAAAAGCGGCGCACACAACAACCAAGAAGATCGGCGCAAAAATGAACCGCCATTTGAAACGCTGGAATAAAGCGCGATCGCCGTAAGCGCGAATCATTCCGGGCAGGTGGTGCCCCATTGCGCCAAACGCGGCGACGAAAAGATAAATATCCTGCGCGCTCCAATGCGCCTGTGCCACAAGAAAGATCGGTATGATTAACAGCGGCGTGCAGACGTAGAGAGCCAGGTCCCGCCAACTGTCCAAAATCCACAAAGTCGGCTTTCGCGCAGCCGCAGGCGCCGCGGGAATAGTCGTGGAGAACGCGGTAACGTGCTGCATGCCGGGGAGCAGTTTTCCTTAAACTACGGGGAAAATCAATCCCGGTTCATCGGAAAAAGCGGAGTGCACTCATGGCTCGTGCTCGTAATCGTGCGCGTGATCGATTAAGTAATGTTCAACTACGATCACAAGCATGATCACAAGTAATAAGCCACGCATTGGGATTACTCTTGGCGATTGCGCAGGAATTGGACCGGAAATTGTTGATCTTGCTTTGCATTCCAATCACGTTACGCGCAACGCCGACTGTAAAGTCATCGGCAAGAATCCCGGGTCCCGGCCAGGAAATCCTACCGCTGACACTGCGCGCGCGGCCGCAGCGGCGCTGGAAGAGGCGGTCACACTCGCGCGGCGCGGTGAACTCGATGCGATCGTAACCGGCCCCGTTCACAAAGCCCGGATGTACGACGTGGGCTTCAAGTTTCCAGGACAAACGGAATTTCTTGCCGAGCGTTGCGGCGTCGAAAATTTCGCGATGTGTCTGACAGGCGGAAAAATCACGGTGGCGCTTGCAACAGCACACCTTCCGTTGCGCGAGGCCGCGAGCGCTCTCAACCGATCGGAGATTGTCCGCGTCGGCCTGTTACTTTCAGATTTCCTCAATTCGCGATCTATAAGCTCGCCACGCATCGCCGTTGCCGGATTGAATCCTCACGCCGGCGAATCCGGCAAACTTGGTCGCGAAGAAATCGAGATCATCGCCCCGGCGATCGCGGATCTAAACGGTTCACGCCTCGCTTCTCACCAATCGAAGGCTACTTTTACAGGCCCTCACTCTGCCGACACGGTTTTTCACCGTGTGATTGAAGGCGTATTCGACGCGGTACTTTGCATGTATCACGATCAGGGTTTGATCCCTTTGAAACTTCACGCCTTTTACCAGGGTGTGAATGTGACGCTTGGTCTTCCTTTTCCTCGCACCAGTCCCGATCACGGCACTGCATTTGAAATTGCCGGCAAAGGAATCGCCCGGCCCGACAGCATGATCGCCGCGATCAATCTTGCTGTTGACCTGACCGAAAAGTCATCCTGAGCAAAGCGCAGCGAAGTCAAAGGGGGCCGGCGAAATTACCAAAGGTTTGCCGCGCGATTGCAACGTCCGTCGTTGTTATGCTGCCGACGCCGTCAACGGCTCATAGGCACCAGGCTTCGGCTCTCGACTTCGCTCCGAATGACACGATGGTGCCCGAACTGCGACCCCACTCACGAATATGAGCACGGCAAAGATGGAAAAGTACGTCTCGGTTTTTAACATCGGATTGCAGAACACGTTTGTATACCGCTGGAATTATTTTTTGCGCGCCCTGTTTGGCCTGATTCCGCTGGCCGGCACCGTTTTCCTTTGGAGGGCGGTCTTCAACGAGCGCGGCGGCGAGCTGCGCGGCTGGGACTACGGATCCATGATTTACTACTTTTTGCTAACTATTCTGGTGAGCAACCTGGTGACCCCAACCGAGGATGAATGGCAAATCGCGGCTGATATTCGCGAAGGTCAGATCAATGCGCTTCTCACCAAGCCAATGAGTTATCTCGCCTACCGCTTCAGCATTTTTTTAAGTGGCCGTCTCGTCTTCACGCTCGTCACTCTGCCTCCGATCGCGCTAATCTTTTTTTATTTCCGCCACTTCATCGTGCTGCCTGATGATTCGCTGGTCTATCTCTTTGCAACGGTGTCGATGTTAATGGCGGCGTTCATTCAATTCTTTATCACTTACAGTCTGGCGATGATGGCGTTTTGGATTCTGGAAATTTCCACCATCGTCTTCATCGTTTACTCGTTCGAATACTTCCTGGGCGGCCAGATGTTTCCCATCGACCTCATGCCGCCCGCGGTTTACGCAGTGATGAAATGGCTGCCGTTTTACTACGAGCTATATTGTCCAATCGCGATTTTCATCGGCCGATTAAAAGGGGCTGAGCTGGTCCAGGCGTTGGCAATTCAAACCGGCTGGGTATTTCTTTCGTGGGCCTGGGCAAACTTCATGTGGAAACGCGGCCTTGGCCACTATCAGGCGGTCGGCGGATAGACCGCGAGACGCGTGCGTCGCTTGAAAATCTCGCTAAAGTCGCGCGACACAGCATCATGGCACGACTTCACGAATATCAAGGCAAAGCCATTCTTGCGGCCAATGGCTTCAAAATCCCGCGCGGTTATCCTGCCTGGACGGAAGGAGAAGCCGTGGCAGCAGCTGCGAAGCTCGGTGGCCAGGTCGTCATCAAGATTCAAGCGTGGACGACGGGCCGCGCGGGCATGGGTGGCGTCGCGTTCGCGGAAAAGCCGGATGAGGTTCGGCCGCATGCGGCGCGGATGCTCGCGATGCAAGTCGGACAGTTTCCCGTGGAAGCTGTGCTTGTTGAGGAGAAGGTCGATATCAACCGGGAGTTTTTTCTTTCTTTTGCCATTGATGACGCCACTCGCGCGCCAATGATCATCTTTGCCGCGGGCGGCGGGTCTGGAATCGAAGAGCGCGCCGCCGCTACGCGGCGAATTCCGTGCGACGTCAATCGAGGACCTCTTGATTCAGCCGTGAACGAGGCTGTCGGTTCGTGCGGACTTTCATCAGCGAGCGCAAAGGGGCTAGCCGAATCAATCCGAAAAGTATTTGCCGCTGCGCGGGGCGTGGAAGCGAGGTCGCTGGAAATCAATCCGCTGGTGTTAACCAAAAGCGGCGAATTCGTTGCAGCCGATTGCCGAATTACAATTGATGATTATGCGGTAGTGCGTCATCCTGAACTGGCAATCGAAATCGCACGCGAGTTCGATCATCCGCCGACTCCTCTCGAACGCGTCGCTTACGCGGTCGAACAAAACGATCACCGCGGCACGTTTTACTTCGCACAGCTAGCCACAATGGCGACGAAAGATTCCAAAGGTCTCGTCGGTTTCCATGGAGCCGGCGGCGGCGGCTCAATGATGTCTATGGACGCCATCGTGAACGCGGGATTCACGATCGCCAATTTTACCGATACCAGCGGCAATCCGTCCGCATCCAAGGTCTATCGAGCAGCGCGAATCATCCTGGCGCAGCCCGACCTCGTTGGGTATTTCGGTTCCGGCTCCGGTGTCGCGAGCCAGGAACAATTTTGGTCCGCGTATGGATTAGCCAAAGCGTTTTGGGAATTGGATCTGGACATTCCTGCGGTGATCCGTCTCGGAGGAAATACCGAAGATCGCGCGGTGGACATTTTACAGCGCATGTCGAAGCTGCTTGGCGCTCCGGTCGAGGGTTATCGCAAGACTGATACACCCGCCACGATCGCAACACGTTTTGCTGAACTTGTCGAGAGCGCCAGTGGCAGAAAATGGAAACCTCGCATCCCACGCGCACCTGGATTCATCAAAGATTCGCCGACGGTTGCATTTCCCGTGAAAAACGGCCGCGTTTGGATTGACACTGTGCAATGGCCGAAAATTCGAAGTGTGATCGAAACACATTCCAGCGGATTGATTGTCGATCGAGAAGGCGTACCCGCGCCATCGGTGCCCGACGAAGAATTCGCCAGTAGAGATTCCGAATTACTCGCATGTGACGTGGAGTGTCGTCTCGCTGAAATCGAAGGCTTCTATCTGGAACTTGATATTGCGGGATTGGACGAACTGATCGGAGGCGCTTATTAGATGGCAATTTTAATCGACGAGAAGAAGCGCGTTCTGGTGCAAGGCATCACTGGGCGCGAAGGCCGGGCGCGGACGCGTCTGATGCGCGAGTACGGAACGAATGTGGTGGCCGGGGTGACGCCCGGGAAAGGTGGCCAGGCTGTGCTCGGCGTGCCCGTGTTTAACACACCGCAGGAAGCGGTAAATTCGTTAGGTAACATCGACATCTCGGTGCTTTTCGTGCCGGCGGCAGGGGTTAAGGAAGCGGCGATCTCCGCGATTGACGCCGGAATCAAGCTCACCGTTCTCGTGCCTGACCGCGTTCCCGTCTGGGACGCTATGGAGATCGCAGCGGCAGCTAAAGCGAACAGCGCAATCTTTCTCGGACCGAATACTCTCGGGGCGTTGAGTCCTGGCAAAGGCGTGATTGGAATGATTGGAGGCCGCGCTGAAAGCGCGCGGCAATGGTTCAAGCCCGGCATTCCAAAAGGTGTCGGAATCATAAGTCGATCGGGCGGCATGGCTTCGAGCACTGGTTATTATCTGGGCCAGGCTGGCGTGCGCATTTCGACCATTGTGCACATTGGCGGCGACGCGGTTTTGGGAATTCGAATTCCAGACGCCGCGCTGATGTTCGAAGCCGATCCTTTCACAGAAGCCATCGTCATCTTCGGTGAAATCGGCTCGTTGCAGGAAGAAGAATTGGCGCAAATGATTGTCGATCGCAAAGTCGTCAAACCAGTGATCGCCTACATCGGCGGCAAAGCTGCGCGTGAAGGCACGCGCTTCAGTCATGCCGGGGCCATCATCGAGGGCGGCCGCGGCACGCACGCCGG
>DATBEX010000105.1:0-13577 GCA_036558805.1 Candidatus Udaeobacter sp. | reverse complement strand
GCCCGGCCTTCGCATACCGATCGAACCCTTAAGCTTTGCGGGAAAGGTAGCCGTGAACGTCAATAGCCTTTTCACCCGGCTAAAACGCCGAAGCGTTTACAAGATCGCTATAGCTTACGTGGTTGTGGGCTGGCTGTTCATTCAAATTGCGACGCTGGCTTTTCCATTTTTTCAGATTCCGAATTGGTCAATTCGACCCATTGTGGCGCTCATCGCGCTGGGATTTCCGATTGTGTTGATAATCACCTGGGCATTAGAGCTGACGCCCGGAGGGTTGCAGGGGGCACGGTTCACAGGCGATTTGCCAGACAAACCATTCCACAGACGCCTATGGTCTCTCGTCATCACTACGGCCGTCGTCCTTTCCGTCGGTTTGTTTCTCGTGGGACACTACACACCCATAAGACAAACCGGGGTTCTTGGTTTGCCGACGAAATCCATCGCGGTGCTTCCATTTGAAAACCTCAGCGACGAACAAGAAAACGCCTTTTTCGCCGATGGCATGCAGGACGAGCTTGTAACCCGCCTGGCCCGGATCGCAGATCTAAAGGTAATCGGCCGCACTTCGTTAATAGACTATAAAAGCGGAACGGCGCGTGATTTGCGCAAGATTGGCCAGGAACTCGGGGTGGCGAATGTCGTTGAAGGAAGTGTTCGAAGCTCCGGAAATCACATACGCATTAATCTACGGTTGGTAGATACCCGCACCGAGCGAGAGTTGTGGGGACAGAGTTATGAGCGCGATCTGGCTGACGTTTTCGCAATTCAAAGTGAAATTGCGATGGCGATTGCCGACGAGCTTCACGCAGAGCTTTCGGCAAACGAGAAGAGCGACATCGAACGCCCCGCGACGAGCGACATCGCAGCTCTGAACCTTTATACCCAAGCCGAGAATCTTCTTCTGACCAGTTTTAGCAGTTCCGCAAAAGTGAAATTACTGAAGGCGGCCGATCTTCTGAACCAGGCCGTCGCGCGCGATCCCTCTTTTTTCCGCGCCTATTGCCGACTTGCTTACGTGCATGACTACCTTTACTTCCTTGGCCTCGATCACACTGCTGCGCGGCTGGCGTTAGCTGAGGCGGCTGTGCAGACTGCGTTTCGCCTTCGTCCCGATGCAGGTGAGGCGCACCTTGCTCGCGCAGAAAATCTTTATCGCGGACACCTCGACTATCATGGCGCTCTTGCAGAACTCGAAGTTGCACGGCGAAGTCTGCCGAACCATCCTGAACTCTTCGCGCTGAAGGGTTACATCGAACGTCGGCAGGGTCATTGGGAAGAATCCACGCACAATCTGGAACGGTCGATTGAGCTCGATCCGCGCAAGGTTTACACCCTGCAGCAGATCGCGCTCAGTTATGGTATGCTTCACCGCTACGCTGACGGAAAATCCGTCCTGGAGCGCGCATTGGCCGTGGAGCCGGGGGATGTCAACACAAGAGTCGCGCTTGCGGCGGTTCATTTTCATTCAAAAGCCGACACCAAACCACTGCATCAAACTATCGATTCCATTCGGGACACGAACCCGGGCGCGCTCCCGAATGTGGCCAATGATTGGCTGAGCTGTGCACTTGCTGAGCGCGACACCATCGAAGTAAAGAACGCGCTCGACGGCTTCGGAGAGGTACCTCTGACCGACTACACAGTGCACTTGAATCGCCCGTTAATGGAAGGCCTTATCGCCCGAATGCATAAGGATGAAGACAAAGCACAGTTGGCTTTCACGCGTGCCCGCGCCGAGCAGGAGAAAATTGTTGAAGCGCAGCCTGATTACGGTCCCGCGCTATGCGTGCTGGGTTTGATCAATGCGGGCCTCGGGCGAAAGGAGGAAGCGCTGCGCGAAGGGCGCCGCGCCGTCGAGCTTACGCCTGCAGAAAAAGAAGCAATCAGCGCGCCGCTGATGATTGTGTATCTGGCGATGATAGCTGCCTGGACTGGCGATAAAGAGCTCGCTTGCGAACAGCTGGCGATCGCCGTCCGTCCTCCAACCACGGTCAGCTATGGTCAATTGAAGCTTCTGCCGTTCTGGGACCAGCTACGCGGCGACCCGCGTTTCGAGCAAATCGTCGCCTCCCTCGCTCCAAATGGAAAGTAGCCAGCCATGCGCGCCAATGAGCCCGATTGCCTGGCATTTGTTGTCTTACCTTTTTGCTCCTTAGGAACTCGATTGCGAAACCCCTTTACACGCCGATGCCGCTTTCCAACAATGCGGCGAGAAAAATGACCTGTGAAAACGCTAATCGGAGTCTGTCGAAGGTGTGGAGCAAAGATCTCCGGTGACCCGACACCAGGAGTTTGCCCGGCCTGCCTTCTGGAAACGGGTCTTGGGTTGCTGGGCGATGAATCCGTAGCCGCGGGACGCTTGTCCGCCCTGGCCTCCCCGAAACCCGATGACCCCGGCCCGCCGGATGGCGAGCAATCGCGCGATCGAAAGAAAACCACGCGATTGCCGGGAACACTGGGAGACTTTGGCGACTACGAATTGCTCGATGAAATTGGACGGGGTGGCCAGGGGGTGGTTTATCGCGCCCGCCAGAAAAGTCTCAACCGCACCGTCGCTCTCAAGGTGATCGGCCTAGGTTTTTGGGCCAATGAAGCGGATCTAAAACGTTTTCGCCGCGAAGCAGAAGCTGCTGCCAGTTTAGAACATCCCGGTATCGTCCCAATCCACGAAGTGGGCGAGCAAGATGGCCAGTGCTACTTCAGCATGAAGTTTGTCGAAGGTGGCCAGCTTGATGAATTAGCTAAACATGGTGTTCCGATCCAGAGCGCAGTGGAGTTAATTGCGAAGTTGGCCCGGACGGTGCATTATGCGCACGAGCGCGGCATTCTGCATCGCGACATCAAGCCGGGGAACATCCTGCTTGATCAAAAAGGCGAACCGCTGCTCGCCGATTTCGGACTTGCCCGATTAGCGGAAGCTGAGAGCACTGTCACCCGCACACTGGAGGTGATGGGCACACCCAGTTACATGGCGCCGGAGCAGGCTGCTGGTGACGCGACCAAAGTCAACAAGGTCACAGATGTCTATGGGCTCGGGGCGGTGCTCTACCAATTGCTCACCGGCCACCCACCTTTTGCCGGAGGAACAACCTACGAAACGATCCGGCTACTGCTGGATACTGAGCCACGGCAACCGCGATTGTGGAATCGGAGAGTTGATCGCGATCTTTCAACGATCTGTATGAAGTGTCTGGAGAAAGATCCAAAGCGTCGGTACGCGTCTGCTCTTGCGCTGGCTGAAGACTTGGAACATTGGCTAAAGCACGAACCGATCCGGGCGCACCGCACTGGCATTTTTGGCCGGGGACGGAAATGGGTGCAACGAAATCCGGCCATTGCTGTCTTGATCGCATCGTTGGTTGTCTTGGGAGTCATTACGGGCTGGAACCTTTGGGAAAGCGACATATTTCGTCCCCTGCCCGAAAAGAGCATCGCAGTGCTTCCGTTTGAGAACTTAAGTCGCGATCCCGATAACGCCTACTTCGCCAATGGCGTCCAAGACGAAATTCTAAGCGACCTTGCCCGCATCGTCGATCTGAAAGTAACCGGCCGCACCTCTGTGATGCAATATAAGAGCGGAGTCGCGCGCAATCTGCGCCAGATCTCGGAGCAACTCGGGGTCGCGCATTTGGTACAGGGAAGTGTCCAGCGTGCAGGCAATCGGGTGCGCGTTAACGCGCAACTGTTTGATGGGCGCACCGAGCGAAGCCTATGGGGCCAAACTTATGACGGAGATATCGCGGACTTTTTCGCAATACAAAGTCGGATCGCCCTGGCAGTAGCTGACGCGCTTCATGCGCAACTCTCGGCAAATGAGAAAAGCGAGATTGAGCGTCCCATAACAAAGGACATCACCGCCTTCGATCTGTATAACCGCGCCAGGCAGCTTTTCCTAACGCCGGGCTTTCTAATTGGCTCGAAGCCGACTTTGCTCGAAGCGGAGAATCTCCTAAACCAGTCAGTTGCACATGATCCATCATTTTTCCGGGCGTATTGCCAACTCGCCTTTGTTCATGACTCACTTTATTTCTATGGTTTCGACTGCACCCCTGCGCGTCTGGCCCAGGCGGAAGCAGCCCTTGAAGCGGCCTCGAACCTGCGTCCCGACGCAGATGAGTTGCACCTCGCGCGTGCATGGAACCTTTACTGGGGACATCTCGATTACCACGGCGCTCTCGCCGAACTGGAAAGCGCGCGCCGGACTCTGCCAAATGATCCGCATCTATTGGTTCTTACAGGTTTTATCCAAAGGCGTCAGGGTCACTGGGAAGAATCTATCCGAACATTTGAGCGCGCGGCTGATATTGACCCGCGTAATTTTGGTGTGCTGGGGGCCATTCAAGGCAATTACGCGACTCTTGGCCGGTACGCCGAACAGCAAGTCTGGTTAAACCGCACATTGGCTTTGAAACCCGACGACGTTGGAACGAAGTCAATAGTTGCGTCCATCGATTTCGAGTCGAGAGCCGACCCGCGGCCATTGCATCAAATGATCGATTCAGTTCGGGCTACAAATCCCGGTTCCGCGCGCGATCTTAATCCTTGGTGGCTCTATTGCGCGCTAGCCGAACGCGACACCGTCGAGGCAACCAATGCCTTAATTGCCGCACACGGGGATCCAATCAATCTGGGAAACGATATCTTTTGTACTCGACCATTTGTAGAGGGTGTTATTGGCCGAATGGCAAAAGATGATAACAAAGCTCGGTTGGCTTTCACAGCGGCGCGTGCCGAGCAGGAGAAAATCGTCCAAGCTCAATCCGATTTTGGCCCGTCGTGGTGCGTGCTGGGGCTGATCGATGCAGCTCTCGGGCGCAAAGAGGAGGCGCTGCGTGAAGGACGCCACGCTATTGAACTTCTGCCTGTGGAAAAAGATGCCCTCAGAGGTCCGGCGTTGATCAAGTATCTGGCGATGATCGCTGCCTGGATTGGTGACAAGGATCTCGCTTGCCAGCAACTGGCCATCATCGTCCGCTCTCCAAGCCCCGTCACTTATGGGCAATTAAAACTGATGCCCTTTTGGGATCCTCTGCGGGGGGACCGGCGCTTCGAGCGAATCGTCGCCTCCCTCGCGCCGCAAGCCGTCGGTAACACCTCGTCCAACATACAGTCAGCAATTCGACCAGCAGCGCCACGCGCAGTGGAAAAGTCGATCGCGGTCCTTTCCTTTGCGAATCGGATTCGAGAAGCCGATGGCGCGTACCTGGTTGATGGCATCCGAGGGCAAATCGTCGCGCGACTAGCAAAAATTCCGAAGCTGCAAGTGGTATCCGGCAGTTCGGTTAACCGCTACGGCTCCGACGCCAAGGGTGTGGGCCGCATCGCCGCGGAGTTACAGGTTACGCACCTCTTACGGGGCACCGTTCAGAAGGAGGGCGACAAATTCCGCATCATAACTCGCTTAATCGACGCATCGCGGAACACGGAGCTTTGGGTGAAATCTTATGACTGCTCGTTTTCCAACGTGCTCGCTACCCAAAACATGATTGCTGGTGAAATAGCCCAAGCCCTCGGGGTGCAGCTCACTCAACCCGAGGAACTGGAGCTTAACACAATCGCTACGTCGAATCCGCAAGCTTACGAAGCTTACCTGAAGGGACGCTACGTCTGGCTCCAACGCACATCTGACGCTTACAGGCAGGCAAAAGAATACTTTGAGCAAGCCATCGCCCTCGATCCAACCTACGCTCCAGCTCATGCTGGACTTGCCGATGCCTATCAATTCCTCGCTCAGGGAGTGCAAGACCGGAAGGAGAACTTTGAGCGAGCGAAAAAGGCTTGCCAGCGCGCATTGGCACTGGATCCAAACCTTCCGGAGGCGCACGCATCGCTTGGTTTGATCGCAATGAACTATGACTGGGACTGGGCATCGGCAGAACAGGAATTCCGCCGCGCCCTTGCGCTGGATCCAAACAACGCGCTTACCCACGACTGGTATGGTGAATATCTAATGGCGATCGGGAGAACCGGTCGGAGCATCGACAACATGGAGCGGGCGCATGAACTGGATCCGTTCTCGATCATTATCAACTCCGACCTTGGAAAAATGTTCTATTTTGCCCGCCTCTACGATCAAGCGGAGGCGCAACTGAAAGAGACCCTCCGGATGGACCCCGATTTTCGGCAAGGGCATCGTTACCTTGGTGGAGTTTACGTGATGAAGGGCCGTTTTGACGAGGCGATCGCCGAGTTCAAGATGGCCAAGGCGAGCGACGAGTGGGATCCGGGATTTGTGGCATATGCGTACGGCATGGCAGGCAGAAAAGCTGAAGCAGAGCAGATGCTGGACGCGATAAAAAAGGTTTTCGCGCGAAGAGGTGATCTCGACAAATTCTCGCTCGCTTTGGCTTACATCGGTTTGGGTGAGAAAGATCAGGCGATCAAATGCCTCGAGCAGGAATGTGCGAATCACAGTGTTGGCATGACTTCGCTAAAATCGAATCCGGAATACGATTCCTTGCGTTCAGAACCGCAATTCGTCGATCTGCTAAGCCGGGTTCATCTGGCACCGAAATAGCTTCACTTCGGATTGCACGGCGCAGCTGGTGCCCGCCACAGAATTATCCTCCTTGCCCTAGGCGCAGATGGACGCGCCACTTCCGCGTTATATCGCGCCGGATTTGCTGCAGTACCTCAGTGAAGACGCAAAACAGTGAGGCACAACCGTTATGAAACCGAGGATCACACGCCACATCACGCCCGTTGCAATTGCTATCGCGCTGTTCTTCGCGTGGGCACTCCTCGCGCTGGGGCGGCCCTAACAGTCACCAAATCGGCCAACAGCGCTTCCTCTCGTTGGATAACAGAGTTTCGCAACCTCTGCTTCTCAAATCTGTCATATCCGCGCCATTCATGTTTTGGAAAAAATTCAAAACTTCGGCGTTATATCGCGCCGGATTTGCTGCAGTACCTCAGTGAAAACTCCCGCTTCAACTGTTCGTTAGGTGGATGATGACTGATACACATAATAGACCGAAAAACCTTAAGTGCTCGCGAGTACACGAAGGCTTTCAGAATTCTATAAGGCGTTTGTATCCTTTGTTGCACTCTGACGGCCCTTTCTCCGGCACAACCGCCAGAGTACCGGATCGTTCGCAATCGGCTGTTGATGGTCAGAGTCGCGAGCACGATGTTAGAGTTGATGGCGCTGCCTTTGTTTCACGTTATTTCCCCAGAACGATCAAGATTCCAGTCCGTCTCCGAGATCGATCATTGGAAGAATTGCCCGGCAAGCACAAGCTCAGTGCGCGCCTAACCCACGTGCTGCGAAGATGGGGTGCTCGCGTTTTAGGCGATCTTCATGGACGACGGGTGGGTGAATTCGCGTGGCAAAGGAACTGCGGCGTGAAAACATTGGAGGAGTTGGATTCGCTTGCATCTGTTTTCGCCAACCAGTCTTCTCCCCACAATTGCAGGACTACTACCGCGGCGGCCGCAGTTGGAACGGCTTTCGCAGTTCCTAAATCGGTTTGTGGATTGCGGTTCGACGAATTGCCAATCACCAGGCGTTTGGCCAATGTGGTCCGCTCAAATGGGCTCTGGACCTTGGGTGATTTGGACGGGCGCGCTCGTTTGGAGTTGCTTCACTACAGAGCTTGCGGGTGGCGGACTGTCTTTGACATTCAGCAAGTTATTGAGCGTGCAGTTTCTGGTGAGTTTGATGCAGCGCGCATCGATGGATCCGCTGCACCGGCCGGATTATTGCCTTTGCTCGAAGAGGGAATTGCAAGGCTTGCGCCTCGAGACAGGCGGTTACTTCTCCACAGACTCGAGGGTATGACTTTCGCGGAGATCGCCCAGCGATACGGTCTTACACGAGCACGGGTCCACCAAGTGGTCGTGAAAGCGCTTGGCATTCTGAGGAAAACTTGGGGCCCACGAATACCACGGCTTCTCGAGATGATCAGAGCGCGTTGTTTCTCGATGCCGAATGGTTCGAGACTCACTCCGGCATTGCTGGAAAACTGGATAGGCAATGCTTCGAAGCGCCTTCGCTTATCACGAGAAGCGCACGTGCGTCTGATCGCCGCGCTTGATAACACTATCTCCGCGTCATTAGATTGACAGAGGGAAACAGCTAAAACCAAGGGCATTACAACTACTCGCCTCGCCTGGAACGCTAAGCGCGCAATCCCGAAAGCCTTCGCGCGGCCACAGTCCAAAGAAATTACCCAAACGCCGCCGATTTTTCTTCCATTCTATTAAATGGATGCGGTAAAGTCGGCGGCCTCAGGCAAAAATGGATAACATCATCGAGGCGAGAGAACTGCAGATAGAGCGCAAGCATTTTTACGTGGAACTTCGGGAGAACGAACGCGGGAGATTCCTGCGTATCACCGAAGAAGCTCACGGCCGCCGTAACAGCATCATCGTGCCGAGCACCGGCGTGGATGATTTTACGGCGACGATTGCTGAAGTTCTGACAAACAACGAAGGCGCACCAGCTTAACCCGCTGGATCGCTGGTTCGACCTTCTGGGCAGCCAGGCAGGCTTTAACCGTTCTAGCCTCTGAACAACACAACTCTTCGAGTTTTGAGGATCGTTGACAGGGCGACGCTCGAAACTACTTTGGCCCGTACGTTCCTTGGCGATTTTTTCGCATTCTAATATGGCCAAAAGACACAAATCTACGGTCCGAAAATCAGCTCGGCCCACATCAAAGAGACGAAATTTGCTGGCGAGCCGCCGCGTTCGCGTGAAAAGAACGAAAAAGCCGCGTTACGTTTATTACTTCGGCGACGGTCACGCAGACGGATCAGGCGGGATGAAACCGTTGCTGGGTGGCAAAGGCGCGAACCTCCACGAGATGACTCGCATCGGCCTGCCTGTCCCGCCCGGGTTCACGATCACGACGGATGTATGCAGCTATTTTTACGGTCACAACAGGACGTATCCACGAGAACTGGAGGGGGAAGTCGCATCGGCGCTGGCAAAAGTAGAGAACTCAGTTGGAAAAAAATTCGGCGACAAGGCGCGACCTTTGCTCGTCTCGGTGAGATCGGGCGCGCGGGATTCCATGCCCGGGATGATGGACACCATCCTGAACCTCGGGATGAATGACCACGTGGTCGAGATTGTCGCGGAGAAAACAAATAATGCGCGTTTCGCCTGGGATTCATACCGCCGCTTCCTGCAAATGTACGGGGACGTGGTCATGGGAGTTCAGAAACGGCCCGGCGAAGACCACGAGCCGTTTGAGACCGTGATCGAACATTTAAAAGACGAACGTTATGGTAAACATGACTTCCCCGACGTCCGATTGACGGTCGCCGATCTCAAAGAGTTGGTGGAACGCTTCAAAGCACTAATCAAAGAGCGCGCCGGAAAATCTTTCCCACAAGATCCGCAAGCGCAGCTTTGGGGGGCGATTGGCGCGGTTTTTGGATCGTGGATGAACGATCGGGCGATGGTTTACCGTCGTAAATACGGTATCCCGCACGACTGGGGAACAGCTGTGAACGTGCAAACGATGGTATTCGGAAACATGGGCGAAACGAGCGCAACCGGAGTCGCATTTACCCGGGATCCGGCGACCGGCGAGAAGGTTTTTTACGGGGAGTATCTAATCAACGCCCAGGGCGAAGACGTGGTTGCGGGCGTTCGCACGCCCCACCCCATCGCCGATCTGGCCAGGCAAATGCCGGCGGCTCACAAGGAACTGATGAAGGTCCGCGCGGTCCTCGAACGTCACTTCAAGGACATGCAGGACCTTGAGTTCACCGTGGAGGAGAATCGCCTGTACATTCTGCAAACTCGCAACGGAAAACGCACTGGCCATGCCGCGGTTCGTATTGCCGTTGATATGGTGGGCGAAAAACTGATCACAAAAAAAGATGCAGTGCGCCGGATCCCGGCCGATTCGCTGGCTCATCTTTTAGCGCCGGTGTTTGATCGGCAATCCGCTAAACAAGCGAAAAAGATCGGCACGGGGCTGGCCGCGGGGCCCGGCGCCGCGTGTGGTCGCGTCGTCTTTAACGCAGAGGAAGCTGTCATCCGTTCGGAAAAGGGTGAGAAGGTGGTGCTCGCCCGGATTGAAACCTCACCGGAAGACCTGCGCGGCATGATTGCGGCGGAAGGCATCCTGACTTCACGCGGCGGCGTCTCCTCGCATGCAGCCCTGGTTGCGCGGCAAATGGGAAAGGTCTGCGTTTGCGGCGCGACCGGAATCCAAATCGATTATCAAACGCGCACACTCAGCGCGAATGGTACGACTCTAAATCGAGGCGATTACATTTCCATTGATGGAACCGCAGGCGAAGTGTTTGCTGGCGAAGTCGCGACTGCCCCGTCGGAAATCGTCCAGGTTCTGATCGATCGCTCTCTGGAGCCGAAAAAGAGCCTCACTTATCAAGAGTACGCAAAACTAATGAAGTGGACGGACGAATTTCGCACGCTCGGCGTACGGACCAACGCAGATACGCCCGAGCAGGTGGCAAACGCGGTTGCGTTTGGCGCCGAAGGAATTGGCCTCTGTCGCACGGAGCACATGTTCTTCGAGGGCGATCGGATTGATGCGATGCGAGAGATGATTCTCGCCGGCACGAAAGAAGAGCGCGGACGTGCCCTGGCTAAACTGCTTCCCTACCAGCGAAACGATTTCGTCGGCATCTTTAAAGCGCTAAGAGGTCTGCCTGCCACGATTCGTTTTCTCGATCCGCCGCTGCATGAATTTTTGCCGAACGATCACACGCAGCAGAACGAACTGGCGAATAAACTTGGCGTTCCCGTCGAACAAATTGCGCGGCGCGTGCACGAGCTCCACGAATTCAATCCCATGCTTGGACACCGGGGTTGCCGCCTTGGCATCGTTTATCCAGAAATTTCCGAAATGCAGGCGCGCGCGATTTTCGAAGCTGCTGCCGAAGTGCAGACCAAAGGAATGAAGGTTCGTCCCGAAATCATGATTCCGCTCGTTGGATTCCCGCGTGAGTTGAAGCTCCAAATCGATATTGTTCGCCGCGTAGCTGACGAGGTGACAAAAGCAAAAGCGACCAAATTCAATTATCTCGTCGGAACGATGATCGAAATTCCGCGTGCCGCGCTTGTTGCCGACCAGATTGCGCGCGATGCCGAGTTCTTCAGTTTTGGCACAAACGATCTCACCCAAACGACGCTGGGAATGAGCCGGGACGATTCCGGAAGCTTTCTTCCTGCTTATGCCGAGCTCGATATCATCGACACAAATCCGTTCGCATCAATCGATCAGCGGGGCGTGGGCCGGCTGATGGAAATGACGCGCGACCTGGGACGCAAGACCCGCCCGAATATCAAGCTGGGGATCTGCGGCGAACATGGCGGCGAGCCGGCGAGCGTCAAGTTCTGTCACCGATTGGGTCTCGATTACGTAAGTTGCAGCCCGTTTCGGATTCCGATCGCCCGTTTGGCAGCGGCACAGGCAGCACTCGAGAGTTAAACGCTTGGTCACATTTCAGGACATCGAAGCGGCGCGCAAACGCATTGCGGATGCCGTTTATTATTCCCCTTGTCCGCCTTCCATTCCCCTCAGCGAAGCCACCGGGATGAGCATTTTCTGCAAGCTCGATAATTTGCAGCGAACGGGAAGCTTCAAAGAACGCGGCGCGCGCAACGCGCTGGCCCAACAATCACCTGACCAGCAGAAGCGCGGGGTCATCGCCGCTTCTGCGGGAAATCATGCTCAGGCGCTCGCCTATCAGGGCAGCCTACTCGGCATCCCCGCGACAGTGGTAATGCCAAAATTCGCGCCGCTCATCAAGGTCAGTACCTGCGAGCAATTGGGTGCAACCGTCGTTTTGCACGGGGAAGGTTTCGGAGAAGCAAAGGCACGGGCGCATGAAATTGCCGCCGAAAAGAGCCTTGCCTATATCGACGGTTATGACGATCCCGCGATCATTGCTGGCCAGGGAACAATGGCTCTCGAAATCGTCGAACAAGTTCCTGATCTTGAAGCGGTGATTGTTCCCGTCGGCGGAGCAGGTTTGCTCGCCGGTGTTTCTTTGGCTCTTAAAACATTGCGACCAAATGTCAAAATTGTTGCGGTAGAAGCCGAAAACGTGGCGAGTTTTTCAGCTGCGCTTGAAGCAGGAAAACCGACAAAAATCACGATGCGTCCGACACTCGCAGATGGCTTGGCCATTCCGGAGGTCGGCGCGAATGCGTTTCAAATTGCGAGGCCACTCGTCGATCTGACCGTCACTGTGACGGAAGAAGAGATCGCTCTGGCGATTCTTCGTCTGGTTGAACTGGAAAAGAACGTGGTCGAAGGCGCGGCGGCCACACCACTTGCCGCTTGTATGTCCGGTAAGCTAAAAGAGGTCGCCGGCCTGCGGGTGGTACTGTTGCTTTGTGGTGGAAACATCGATCCCAATGTTCTCAGTCGCGTAATTGAACGCGGCTTGGTCGCGGATGGACGACTCGGCCGATTCACAGCCGTAATTAGCGATCGGCCCGGCGGTCTGGCAGATCTCGCAGCCCAAATTGCCTCGACCGGCGCAAGTGTTAAGCAAATCGTGCACGATCGCGCCTTCGCCAGCCCGGACGTCTCAGCTGTGAACGTTCTTTGCACGGTAGAAACCCGGAACCATCAACATTTGGCTGAGCTGCTCGCCGTGTTGAAAAACCGCGGTGTTGAAATTCACAATCCTGAATAGCTGGTAGGGCGCGAACGCTGGGGGCGCCGACGAACTTGAAGCGCGTCCCGCGCTCCGTAGTCTCCTTCAATGCAAATCCGCGAGGAAAAGGTCGACATGAATTCCTTCGCGCGGCGCCACATAGGCCCGAACGAGGAGGAAGTGCGCGTCATGCTGCGCGAGGTCGGCTTCGAAAATCTCGATGCCCTTGTGGAAGCAGCCGTGCCGAAGAATATCCGGCTTGATCGAGAACTGAACCTGCCGGAACCGAAATCGGAGATGGGCGCCCTGGCCGAGCTCCGAACGATTTCTGGGAAAAACAAGATCGCGCGCTCGTTTGTTGGCTGTGGTTATTCCGATTGCATCACGCCGCCAGTAATCCAACGAAATATTCTCGAGAATCCGGGTTGGTACACTGCTTACACGCCGTATCAGGCCGAGCTCGCGCAAGGTCGGCTCGAGGGCCTGCTTAACTTTCAGACGATGATTACCGACCTGACAGCGCTCGAGATTGCCAACGCGTCCTTGTTGGATGAAGCCACTGCCGCCGCCGAAGCAATGGCGCTTTGTCATGCGGCCGTTCCGAATCGCAGGACGTTTTTTGTCGCTGACAATTGTCACCCGCAAACGATCGCCGTCGTGCAGACACGCGCGAAACCGCTTGGGATCACGATTAGGATCGGCGATTATTCGCGTCTCAAATTTGACGAGACCGTTTTCGGCGCGCTGGTCCAGTATCCGGCAACCGACGGCGCAATTTACGATTATACGGATTTCATAAGCCAGGCGCACGAAGCCGGGGCCCTTGTCATCGTCGCGGCAGATATCCTAGCGCTCACGCTATTAAAACCGCCCGGAGAATTTGGCGCCGATGTCGCCGTCGGTAACACCCAGCGCTTTGGCGTTCCCCTGGGGTTTGGTGGCCCGCATGCGGCATTCTTCGCCACGCGTGACCAATACAAACGTCA